>CAYZZH010000001.1:0-7888 GCA_964483005.1 uncultured Candidatus Saccharibacteria bacterium
CTGGAGGCTTATTTGGGAAGAGGTCTATTCTGAACGTCATCTTGGGCAGAGTCGAAAGATCCCGTTAGCAATGCACCCAGCGAGATCTCTCCACGGAGCCTGCCCCGTGCTACGACACGGGGTCGAGATCAACGGAGTAGAAAGTACACGTGGGTCAGTTGATGATTTTTGCTAATCTATGGTTATTTTGTAACAGAGGTAGATTCAAATATTTGCATTTTGCTTATCTGTTAGAGGACAGTCTTCTAGAAATAAGCTGCAACGTTTTGGTCGTGTCTTTGCAGACACGGTGCTGAAGCGCGGTAGAGCGGTGGAAGTGTGGCTGTCCGTGGCTACACGAGGTGGCGACGGAGGCGGATTTGGTAGTACAAGACACCCGCTGTTGTAATGACTGCAACTGGGGCAATAAGGCTGCCCGGGCCGGTGTTTGCAAGATTGCTTGGTTTGGTCGTTGCGGTTGAGCTGGTTGCACTTGTGCTAGGTGCAGGTGTAGCGGCCTGAGGAGTGTTTGCGCTTGCACCGTTTGTCGTGGGCGTGGCAGCAGGGCTCGCCGTGGTGCTTTGGCTACTTGCCGGAGTGGGAACTGTGGTTGTTTGCGTACTATTGCTAGTAGCAGCACTGTCTGTATTTGACGAACTATTTGCACCCGAAGAGCTTGGTGCGTTAGACGAAGAGCTGTTGGTCAGGTCTTGGGCAGTGTCTTTAGTCTTTTGCACGGCCGAGCTACCGATGTCTTTGGTTTTGTCGACAGCCTGGTCAACCTTGGGGTGGCGCCAAAACAATAGCCACATTACCAGCCAAACAAGCGCAATTATTACTAAAAGCGACACAATAAACCATATTATGCGACCGAGAACAGACACTTTGTTTTGTTCGTACATACAAATTTGCCTCTTTTACTACACACAGTATATCAAAAACATTACAAATGTGCAATATCTGTGTTGTTTGGTCAAATACATCGCGTTGCTAAAAACGTAAGCGCTTGAGCAATGTGTCCATCGCATCGGGCACGTGGGGTTCGAGCGGCAAATAGGCACTCACTTCGTCGACCACCGTGTCGAGCATTGCGCTTGTTACATACACCGTTAACGGGGGTGCAAAGCGCTTGAGCGGCAAAAAGCTGAGCCCCGAGACATCGGGCTGCTCGTCGACAGAAAACGATTTAAAGTTTGCGAGTGCATAGGGTTTTTGGCCAACGTACAAAACACCGTCTTGCAGGCTATACTCGAGCTGCCGAGGGGGTCGAGAGGCAAAAAAGACCAGCCCAATCACCGCCAAAAGCACAACAACGGTAGAAATAATGTCTCGACTAACCAAAAAAACAACGGCGCTGAGCACAATTGCACCAAGCGTATATGCCCCGTACCACGTCGAGTCTTTTTTGTACGCAAGATACTCCGTCGCCTGCCAGGTGAGGCCGGTGTCGTTATCATTATGGTTATAGCCGGCCGCGATGGGCTGGTCCTCGGCTGCCCGTGCGTGTTGCTGCAGCACTGGTGACGGCACGGGGGGTAGCGGCAGAGCAACGGCTGGTAGCGATGTTTTGGGCTCGGTCACGCTAGGCGGCGGTAGGTTATCTGGTGCGGTTTGCGGGGAAGGTGTCGTTTGAGCCAGAGACAAGTTGGGTTCTGCCGCAGCCTTTGGCGACGCACCCGCAGGTGTACTGGCGTCGTGAGCAAGCGAAATAACGACTTCTCGATGGGGGACAGCGTCTGCCGACAGATGAGCCTGGTCTGCGGGGTTAGTGACCGACTCGCTACTCGTACCACCACCGCTCGCTGGGGTCGCTGAAGTTGGCTGCGACGCCGCTGCGGGCGAGATGACTTGCCCTGGCTGCATTTCTTCCATAAGCGTTATTGTACTACATATATTTAAGGAGGGGCTAATCGCCCCTCCACTGCGCTATTCAGAATAAATCTGAATAGACCTCTTCCCAAATAAGCCTCCAGTCCAGAACGTGATGATTTTTGTTCCAAACAGACTTTATTGTGACAAGCTGTAACGGTGTTACAGCGCGAAGCAAAAAGACTGCTTTGGGGCAAAAATAGTGCGTTATGGGCGGAGTATTTATTTGGGAAGAGGTCTAATAGCTTGTCCTCCCCCTAAGGCACACCCTGTCGAAATCACCCGGGAACAAGTCGGGCGTAACACGACGAGAGCGTCGATCGACGGGGGGTTTTGCTATTTTTTGTCCCGGTTGCTATAATCACCTCTGTTGTTTTTACCTGGAGAGATGACCGAGCGGTTGAAGGTAACGGTCTTGAAAACCGTCGTGCCTGCAAGGGTACCGTGGGTTCGAATCCCACTCTCTCCGCCATGTACAGCGAATCGTGCTACCGGCATGATACGATGTGCATGCCGAGCGAGCGGGTGCACAAGCCCACCAGGGTTCGGCGAACGAGGAACGGAGACAAAGGTATGCTCGCATGCTTTGGGCGAGTACCGCAGTAAGGAGGTCACCACAGCGACCGATATCCCACTCTCTCCGCCAAATCTGCTACACTGTATAGGTAGCCAAGAAATCTCCCTGTTGGAGCCATTAGGCGACACAACCCGACAGGGTGTGCTTCGGGGAAGTGCAAGTTGTTTGGGTTTATTTTATTCCAAACAGTGAAGCAGAGGGCCGCAGAATGTGGCGCACCCCTTTTAAAATATACGGAGAGGTACCCAAGTGGCTGAAGGGGACGGTTTGCTAAATCGTTAGAGGGGCGAGAGTCCCTGCGAGGGTTCGAATCCCTCTCTCTCCGCCATATAAAACGAGCTTACCGCAAAGTAAGCTCGTTTTATTTTTATTATTCGAGAACAACCCATTTTAAGGATCAGATCCTTACCTCTGGGGAAAATGGTGATTACAATGCAAGCAGGTGTTTAAGGTACTGCAGCTCTGTTTTGCGTCCTTCGTAGCTGGCCAAAAATTGACGGTACTGGGCTGGGCTTAATGGATCGACAAGATCAGGGTGGAGCCATCGGGGCGGGGTGTCGCCCAAATACACACCGACGCTCGACCACTTATACTTAAGATAGTACCGAGGATTCATATGTATGTACCGAGTAATATGCAGTAGATAGGCCTCGTCAGTGATACGCGCTGCCTTAAAAACCCCTTGAAACAAATGCCCCGACCCTTTGTAGCGCAAGTTGAAATACATAGTATATGCCGTTAGCACAGACTTCATTAGGCTTGTAATGGCAGTATGATCACTTTGCTGGAAAACCAACAGATGAAAATGATTTGACATTAGGCAGTATGCTGCAAGCTTTATGTCGTACTTCACGTATGCACACCCGTCACCCCGAACGCTCGTGTCGTCAGGGTCAAGATGGCGAGCCAAAAGCGAGAGAAACTTTGCTCTGTCTTGATCGTCGAGAAATATATCTCGCTTGCCAGCGCCCCGATTATATACATGGTAATAGGCTGGTGCGTCATAGTAGCGAATGGTGTTTTTGCAGGGCATATCCTTACTATACATAAAGTCACCAAAATGTACAGAGGTAAGGATCTGATCCTTAAAGTGGGGTTAGGTGGGTTGGGAGAAGACGAGGGCGTCGACTTGGCGGGCGCCGGCTTTTTTGAGTAGACGGGCGGCGGTTTCGAGGGTGGCGCCGGTAGTGAGTACATCGTCGACCAGCAGGAGGTGAGTGTTTTGGATGGTAGGTTTTTTGACCACTCGCAATGCGTCTTGCAGGTGTGCGATGCGCTCGACGCGATTTGCGCCAACCTGGTGTGCCTGGCCAAAGCGCTGCAAAACCTGCGTTATGTCACCGCCGTTTTGCTTGGCGAGGTGGCGAGCAAACACAATTGCCTGGTCGTACCCCCGTCGACGCACGCGACTCGACGCGGTTGGCACGGGAATAATACGTATGTCTGGCGGCAAAAGTGAGAGCAGGGGGGCGCACAGTGTCGCCATTTGCTCGAGCCCAGCGCGTGCTCGCTCGTATTTGGCAGCGTGCAAAAGCTCTTTTGGTAAGTCGTGGTAGTGGGTGGCAACGTACACATGACGCAGGGGAGTTTTATGGCGACAGGCCCGACAGACGGCAAAATCTCGCGTAACCGAAAGACACCGGTAGCACCGCGACGGCACGCGAGGAACGTGCAGCACACAGCTATCACAGATGAGCTTATCTGTTTCGCTCTCGCAGCCAAGACAGCGAAATGGGGCGTAGATACGGATGAGGGTTTCGAGTAGGTTCATGGAAGTTGGTCTTCGTTGTAATTTTTTCGTTGTTAAATATGCCCGCCTCGCTTGCACGCCTTTGTTTGCCTCAGTTATACTAGGTTTAACATAAACACGCAAATACTACATGCTAAGTCGGTTTGACCGACGGAGGGAGACACGCGCTATGGCACGACGAAACCGTGACGATGATTTACTATTGGAAGAAGACGAGCTAACCGCGGCCTTTTTAGGCGACGAAATGGAAACGCCAACCACCCAAGCTCAGCCGGCGGCAGACGACCCTGCGCTAAGCGTAAGCCCCATGGGTGACGAATGGAACGACGAAGAAGCTGTGTTGCCGGGCCAGCTGGCCGTAGATGTCTACGAGACCAAAGAGCGGCTGGTTGTTAAAGCCCGCACAGCTGGTGTTAACAAAGGCGACCTCGACGTAAGTATTGCCGATAACACACTGAGCATACATGGCACACTTTCGGCCGGCAACGAAGACCAGGTTGAAAACTATTTTGTACAGGAGTGTTACTGGGGCGAGTTTAGCCGCAGCATTGCGCTCCCCGTGCCCGTCAAAGAAGAAGACATTGAGGCTGTGCTCAAAGACGGCGTGTTGACGGTAAGCTTTACCAAGGTCAAACAAGACACTGTTAAAAAGATTCAGGTCGTTTAGCTGCTCCCTACGTCCAAGCCTACTGCTGGACAAGTGTCCGGCAGTAGTAGGCCCCTTCCCGAGTAAGCCTTCGGTGCAGAGCGTGATGATTTTGTTCCAGATAGACTCTTTGTGAAAAGCAATGGGCGGTGTTGTCAGCGCAAAGCAAAAGGTCTGTTCCGAGGGCAAAAATTGTGCGCTATAGACGTAAGATTTATTTGGCAAGAGCTTGTTTATTGCCAGAGTGGCCGAGACGGGCCAGAACCGTACCCGAAGTGCTTGGGGGCTGTTTCTGAGCAGTTGGGCCCGTAAGAGTAGGTGTGGGGAGGTGCTATGTCGAAAACCCACCATAGCTCTACAAAAAGACCCCGACGGGCGGGGTCTTTTATTTGTCGGGTGTAACCAGCTAGACGGTGGCGTTGGTAACTTTGCCAAGGACGAACTTGACGATGAACTGGGCAAGCGCAACAATAACGAGCCCAATAAGCGCATACAAAATGGTGTTTTTGGCATTGGTAATTTTGCCGCTATCGCCGCCAGAAGTAATATAGCGCAGACCGCCCCAGATAATCATAATCACGGCAATAATGCCGACAATGACTGAAAAGACATTGATAACCATAGAAATGATACTGTTTATGCCGTTAGTATCACCTCCAACCTCAGCACAGCCGCTGCCAGTACCGTCGGTTGTAATTTGGAGGTCATTAGCGCCGCTACAGACACTGTCTTGGATGGACGTCTGGGCATAGACGGCCACAGGTGCCATTACCGGTACAAGCACCAAAAGTGCAACCGCAAAAAAGCGGGTTAGGGCTGTTTGTATTTTTTTAATCATGGGATAGTCCTTTCCGATTGGTGTTGGTGCTGATACTGCTTTTATTTATAGCATTGGCAACCATAAAGTGCAATCATGAATCGTCTAGAAGGTGCGGCAACAGGGGCTACTCCTCGGCGGCGGCGTCGGTCGAATCGCTAGAGGCTTTGGCGGGCGGGTTGTTGGTCGACACAGAGAGCGCCACGTTAACAATAGGCTGAGCAAGCGCAGCGATAATGAGTCCGACGAGTGCATAGATAAGCGTGGTTTTAGCCGCCGTCACCTTGCCAGTGTCTCCCGAGGAGGTCACATATTTAAAACCAGACACCATAATCATAATGACCGCAATTACCCCAATAACAATACTAAAAATCATTACCACTGTTTTAATAACAACGTTCACGTCGTTGCCATTGCCCGCTGGCGTATTGCAGTCGGTACCCGCACCAATGGCGCTGCAAACTTCCTCTGCATTTGTCGCTGCGCTGACCGGTGGCGCAGAAAGAGCAAGACAGATCACGGCAGTAAAGCTAGCAACTAGTAGCCCCGCATAAAACAGCTTTGCGGGTGCGTTGAACCATGTGGCGATAGTTTTGATGGTTTTGTGTGGTGTTTTCACGATATGCTCCTTACGACTGTCGAAATAATAAGTTGGGCAAGCGATATTACCGCCAGACCAACCAGCGCCCCAACCAGTGTGTTTTTGGCTGTTGCGGCCTTTTGGCTGTCGCCACCAGAGGTAATGTAGCGATAGCCACTCAGCAAAATTACAATAACCGCAACTACCCCAGCGACGACAGAAACAATCAGGGATATTTTATACAGCGTACCATTGGTGCCGGTGAGCGGATTGTCGGACGTGCGAGCCGCACAGGTGGCAGACTCGGCGGCCTCTGGTAGGTCACACGGGTCACTGAGTATGTCGGTGGCAACATGAGTAGGCACAGCGGCCGGTAGCGTAACCGCGCTGACCCGCTGGGCATAGCCGCTCACGCACAGTAATGTCAGTAAACATAGGCTGACGACGCAAAACGTACGTTTCATGCCACCCCCTTTACCACAAACGCCACCAGCGAAAACGCGGCGAGCGAAATTGCTAAACCAATCAAGGCGTACAGTATGGCCATTTTGGCCTGCGACATTTTACCGGGGTCACCGGCCGCCAACACGTAGCGCAAGCCGCTAATCACAATTACCAGCAGTGCCACAGCACCCATGGTGCCAAAGACTATTTGTAGGCCATTTGCGAGCATAGCGCTCGGCACGTCGTCGCCATGGTTGGGGAGAGGGTCATACTGTATTTCTACCACCGCCAAGTGTAGGTGTGCAATATGGGATGTAAGCGATGCGAGTACGGTGTGATACATATGTTTCCTGTTATGTCAGTGGTGAGCGAGGGTCACTGGGTCAAATGATTACCTACAAATGATACCACCGCGGCAGCGGCTATGGCTACTACAACCCCAATTAGCGCGTTGAGCACGGTTTCGCGGCCTCGTTTGGCTCGCTCTGGGTCGCCCTGACTAATAATCATGTGGGCACCACCGACGACAACATAGGCAACCGCTACCAAACCGGCCACACGCACTAGGTCGTCGGCAACAGCGAGTAAAACGGGTGGGAGATAGCTGGGCTGATCGTCGCCGCTCACGTCTTTGCCGGCAAGGAAAAAGAATTCCTCTATGTTGCACGTCCCGCTCTCGAACGCGCGGTCGGGCAAGTAGGCAAACCAGGGCTTAAGCCCCATAAAGCTTTTGGAACACTGCTGGGCTACTGTGCCGCTACCTTGCGGCGTCGGGTTCGAAGCCAAACCTCCCGGCGACATAAACTGTATGCCACCGTACAAAAACAAAAACGCAACGAGCCCAACGAGCGCCCGGACAATGGCGGTTTTGCCCTTGGCGTATTTTTGCGGGTCACCACCAGAGGCAGAGATTTGTATAGCGCCGTTAATAATGCCGATCACTACCGCCACCCCCGCAGCAGCAGACAGCAGCAAGATTGCCGGGTTTATGTACTTTGCCGTCAAACAACTCTGCTCGCTACCACCCGAACCCTCGGGGCAACACACCCTTGCGTCGCTAATCAATTGTTCGGTTCCGGCAGGGCAGGCGTAGACAGGAGTAGGAGGCAACACAGCACTAAAACATGCAACAAAAAACACAAATACGGCCAGTCGCTTTAGTATACGAAACATATAAATAAACTATAGCGCTACATGGCCTGTAGCACAATCCTCATCTGTGGCGT
>CAYZZH010000001.1:7988-98753 GCA_964483005.1 uncultured Candidatus Saccharibacteria bacterium
TTATATGGCTAGAAGATCACCTCTTTTAGTGCTAGAGTAAAAGCATAAGCAAAACCATATACCATATGATCATATGCCAAAACGCATGAAACATTTGTCTCGACGAGTTGTAACCAGTCTCTGCCTTGGCCTGTTTGTAGGTATACAGCTTTTTAGCGCCCTAGTGGCGCCACACATTACCGCTGCCGCAACCGTCTACGACCGTAGCGCCGACCCCGCCGAGCACGTTAAGGCCTACGCCTACTACTTTGCTATGGTGCGCTGTGCTGGCGATTTTAAAGAGTACATACCCATTAGCCAAGCTGGAGACGTCCCAAACTGGCTATCCCCCGCCGACCGTGACGTTGCAGTTGGCTACCTTATCGCACCTGATGATGGCCGCAAAGAGTGCCAACACCTGTTTGACGCCGGCATAAAGATGCTAGGTTTTGCAAGTAAACAGGAGTTTTTGAAGGCGCTTGGCTACAAAGACTACACATGTCCGGCCAGCGGCAACAGTGACTGTACGCCTAACGGAAAATACCTGCATCTTTCTGGCTACTCATCTGATACAAGAGACACAAATATACGGAACAACATGCGAGATGTGCTCAAAAAGCAAGCCTACAACGGCGAATCTCCCGTAATGAGACCCTATATGGAATATGTCATGTACAACGCCACGCTTAAGGCTGCCTGTGGGCTAAAGTTTGTACAAATGGCAAGCAAGGGTGCTCCCGTGAAAGCCGATGGAACAGCTGCAAGCGGAGTACATTTTGCAGCTGTAACGCAAGAAGGAGGTAGGTACGGCATAACCGACACATACTATAGTTATGATGCTAGCGATATAGGTAATTCAAGCGGTGAAAAGGCGCTATACGAAGCAAGCACAGGAAACGAAACAATTAGTCTAGATTGTGGACAAATGATGCTTAAAATGGGTGCCGATCCAAAAGCCGATCCGCTCAAAAACCCACTGGCGCTTGCCTATGCAGACTACTTAAATAAGCTTGCCGTCAAAGACATTAGTAAAACAGTCTGCGGCGAAGCACCGGCCGGGGAGGCCGCGCAAAGCGCCTACCAGGCATGTAAAGCAGCGGTCGAAAAGGCGTTTTCTGAATGTCAGTTTAGTAGCGTTGGAGCGCAGGCAACAGTTGTTACTAGCAATGCTCAGGTAGCCAGCTGCATGTTACCAAAGCTACAAAAATACAACCCCAGTCTCACCCAGGAAACTCTTGTCGGCTCTATGGATGGTGCCGCTGCCGATATTTTTGACGCCAATGCCTCAGCCGTAGATGTCCCGGGCGAAGATAACGTTTGTGGGTACCAAGATGGCAGTGCACTCAATTGGGTAGCTTGCCCTATCACTATGGCCATGCAGGGCGCCGCTAAGGCGTTTGCAGAGAAGCTCGAGAGTCTTTTGTACTTCCCGGCAGACAAACTTTTTACGCCCGGGAGCGAGGCAAACGATGGGTTGCGCAAGGCATGGGGCGGGTTTCGCAACCTAGGCATAGGCATTATCGTTATAGCCGGGCTTGTTATGGTGGCGAGTCAGGCACTTGGGCTTGAGCTGCTCGACGCCTACACTATACGCAAGCTTATGCCACGGCTGCTAATTGCGCTAATCGGTGTGGCGCTTTCGTGGCCGCTTATGAACTTTTTGGTTTCGTTTTTTAACGACATCGGTACGTTTACCTACGGACTCATCACGCAGCCTTTCAGCGGTATGCCGCTTATCAACCAAGGGGCAGACACCAAAGCGGCAAATGTGTTACTGACCATAGGTGGGGCGGGTTTTTTGGCTTACCTATATGTACTTGGTTTTATCGCTTCGTTATCGCTGCTGGGCAGTATTTTGCTCGCGTTGTTTATTGCCTTTTTTGTGCTGGCCATACGGTGGGTGGCGATTGCTGCGTGTATTGTACTGGCGCCGCTCGCAATTGCCTCGTACGTACTGCCGGGCACGCAAAAACTATGGGGTTTTTGGAAAAACACATTCCTAAGCACGCTTATTATGTTCCCCATACTTATGGCGCTCATAGCTAGTGGCGATGCCATGGCTCGTATAGCTACGGCCCTCGATGGCACCAATGCTTTCTTTATATACATTATGTATTTTGCACCGTTTTTCCTCTTTTCGACCGCGTTTAAACTGGCTGGCGGCGTCATCGGCGGTATATCTCAACTCGCAAACGACAAAGCCGGCGGCGTCTTCAGCGGCCTCAAAAACTTCCGCAAAGGCTCCGCCAAACGGCACTGGGACGAGTTTGCAACGGGGCGGAGAGGTGGTGAAAAAAATATTATAGGTAAGGCCGCAGCTTACTCACGAGCTGCACAGGACCCTGGAGTTGGCTTGCGTGGGCTTTGGAGCAGGAAAGATAGGAGGACTGCTAGAAACAAGCTAGCTGAAGACTACTCTAACCAAGCCGTAAAAAATAATTCTCTGGCGTGGACAGCAGACGATGCAGCTACTGCCGCAGCACAGCATGCAAGCAGCGCTACCAAAAGTGGCTTTACGAAAAACTATATCAAAGAGGCACAAGCCAGAGGCTCAAACGATCCTGAGTCAGAGCTGACAAGGCGCGCTTCAGAACAATTCAGCCTATTACAAACAGGGGTTGGAGCACGCATGGGCTCCCGACAAATGTTTACTGCTGCTCACAAGGCATTGCAGCTCTCAAAGACGGGTTATGCAGATACTCGCGAAGGGCTTGATAAAAGGCTTACTGATAGTAGAGATATGGTAAGCCGAGGACTACTAACAGTGAACGAGGCAGCCGGCATTCAAAAGATGAGCCAAAGGCTAGAAGCAAGCAGCGCCAGCTACAGTGACTGGATCAAGGCTATACAAGGCGGCCAATATCATACAGATGCGAGTACCGGCGTAACGACTTGGCAGACTATCGACTCGACAGGCTCAGCAGACCTTAACTTTGCAGATTTTATATTGAGCTCAACGGTCGATAATATGACTCCTGGGTCTTTACCTGCTGCGCGCAAAGAAAGCATGGAGCTAATCAGTAAGCATCTTAATAAGCAGTTGCAGGAAGCAAAGGCTGCGGCAACCGCCCCCGGGGCCACAGATGAAGACTTCAAAAAACTTGGAAGAATTACGGGAACTGTAGCCAACTTTCACGATACTATAAATAGCAACGCTCAGCACTTAGCTGGCACTTTCGGAGACGAAGTAAGCTCGCAGGATTTTGGAGCATTTTACGTTATTGAGCGTTTTGTTTCAGGAACTGACAAAGTAGGCCAGCCAATTTATGATCAACGCGTGGTGTCAAAAAAACTCAATGTACGCCAATTTGAGGATGCTGTGCGGCAGGGCGTACTAGCTGGCCCTGCCGCAAGCAAGGTGCAGGCCGCTTTCTTAGATGTCCGAAAGGAATGGAGCGCATCTGATTTAGCGGCAAATGGTGGGGTACCACCAGGCCCACCAGGAGGAGGCGCGCCGACTCCAGGTGGAACTGGCTCCGGACCAGGACCTTAGTAAAACTTTGACTTTTAATCAAAAGAGCCCGGCGTAACCATTCACTAATCGTGACCTTACTCCACGTCAAGTGCATGTAGATTCCACAGGGACCAGAAAGAAAGACCAAAAGAGGAACCAAATGGACCAAAAGGCCTGACCTTAACAGATGAGATATTACTGTTTTGTATCGTACTGCTAGTACGGTACAAAAGCCGGGTCAAGAAAGATGTAACCTTCTGCATTACTCTACAGTGGCGCTATATGAACTAAGATCATGAATTGTTTCTAAGATTTGGGAACCAAAAGAACCAAAAAGAACCAAAAGGAACCAAAAGGAACCAAAAAACCAAAAGGCCTGGCCTTTGACAGATAGGGATTTGCTGTTTTTTGACAAAGTGTGTATTTTATAGCTATGCCTTCTCGTAACACGATTCGTTTTGACGCAGAGAATAGCTACTACCATGTCTACGCTCGTGGAGCCAGCAAGCAGCCAATCTTTCTAGACCAGGCCGATTACACATACTTTTTGAACCTCTTTGCACGCTATTTATCAAACGAACCCGCCAAAAGCAAAGAAGGCTTCGTATATCCTCACTTTCGCGGCTCGATTGAGCTTTTGGCCTACTGTCTCATGCAAAACCATTTTCATTTACTAGTATTTCAGGTAGAGCAGAGGGCGCTGAGCAAGCTCATGAAATCGGTAATGTCGAGCTACAGCCGCTATTTTAACTTGCGCTATACTCGGTCAGGATCTTTGTTTGAGAACCGCTTCAAAGCTTCGTTGGTTACCAACGAACCATATTTGCTGCACATTTCTCGCTACATTCACCTCAACCCTAAAAACTGGCGACTCTACCCACACTCAAGCATCTGCGCCTATCGTGGCAAGGTTGCGTACGAATGGCTGCAGCACGATCGTATTCTGGCGCAATTTGCCGACGCGCAAAGTTATGTAGTTTTTGTCGCTGACTACGAAGACTACCGGGACAGCCTGAATGCGATTAAGTACGAGCTAGCCGATACGTAAAATCAGCATTTTACCTCTCTGTTAAAGGCCAGGCCTTTTGGTTTTTTGGGAGGAGTATACTGTATGGTATGGCGACGTATAAGGTTTTGCAGGATATTGAGGCCGAAGATAAGTTGGTTGGGCCGCTGACGTTGCGGCAGTTTATATATGGCATAATTTGTTTGTTTTTTTTGTATTTGTGCTTTTTTGCGTACACCAAGCACGTGGTGTTTTTGGTGGTGTTTTTTTTGCCACCAGCGCTGTTTACCGGCTTTTTGGCCACCCCATGGCGCGGCGATCAGCCGACAGAGGTGTGGGCGCTGGCAAAACTGCGGTTTTTGGTGAAACCACGCAAGCGCATATGGGACCAAAGTGGCGCCAAACAGCTGGTAACTATTACGGTGCCCAAAAAAATCGAACATCGCCTGACCAACGGTCTGAGCGAAACAGAGGTGCGCAGTCGTTTGCGCGCGCTGTCGGACACTATCGACAGTCGCGGCTGGGCTATTAAAAACGTAAACGTCAACCTTACAACGGCCCAAACCCCTACCTACACCGTGTCGGACCGCCTGGTCGATGCCTCTATTTTGCCGCAAGAGGTTAGCAGTCTCGACGTGCGCGCGTCTGACGACATACTCGACGCCCACACAAACCCCGTTGCCCAACAGCTCGACACCATGATGCACGATGCCGCAACCGCCCAGCGCCAACATTTGATTACCCAGCTGCAGCAGCCCGACCCCACACCCCAAACTACTCCGCAAGTACCGCAAACACCAGCAGCACAAACCCCACCGGCCGACTACTGGTTTATAGACCAGCCGACCACAACCACAGCCAGCCCAGTTAGCGCACCCGCGACAGACAACGCAGGCTTTGCCGCTACCGCAGTAGTTGCGCCGGACAGCGACATAACTAATCTTTCGGGAGTGGTGCAGGCTGCTACCCCCACCGAAGATGAAGCAGCCTACGTCGACGTGCTCAAGGCTGCCAACAACCAACACCGCGCGGCCGACGACCACCTAAAACACATTAAAACACCCGCCGAAATTGCCGCCGAAGAACAGCGGCTCGCCGCGCTTGCTGCTCAGCAACAAGCCCAGGCCGCCGCACTCGCCGCTCAAAAAGCGGCCGAAGCCGAGGCGGCCGCCGCGAAAGCACAAGTGACTTCAGATACCCAGGCTGCTATAATAAACCTAGCGAATAACGACGATTTAGATGTCGCAACAATCGCTCGTCAGGCCAACAAACAGCAGGCCCACAAACAACAGGTTAGACAAATGAACGGAGAAGTCGTCATCCCCCTGCGGTGATCTCAACACAGAGGGCGCATACACGGGGGTGGGGACAGAGACAAGCCGTAAGGCAACAGATACCGCATGGATCCAAACCAGCAACCACACACACCACTATCGGCTCAACCAGGGGCAGCTACCGGCCACCCTATGTCGGCGCAGTCTGTTTCGGTTTCGGCCGCACCTACTCAGGGCGACGCAAACCTGCCCGCACCCAAATCTAACCCAAACAGCACGCAAAACACCTTGCAGATCGCCGAAATTCGCGACGGAATCGTTATAATGAACGACGGCAGTTACCGGGCAGTTGTAATGGTCAAAAGCATTAACTTTGACCTTATGAGCCCGCAAGAGCAAGAAGCCACCGAGTACGCCTACCAAGGGTTTTTAAACTCGCTGTATTTCCCCATACAAATTTTTATTCGTTCGCAAAAGGTCGACTTGCAACCCTACATCGAAAAGCTCGACAAAATTCGTACCGAGCACGACAACATGCTGCTGGCGCTGCTTATGGACGACTACATTGGCTACATAGACCAGCTTGCCATGCAGACCAACATTATGGACAAAAAGTTTTACATAGTCTTGCCGTATTTCCCTGTGGTCGACACGCAAAAGGCCTTGACGCAAAGCAAAAACTTTTTTAGCGGCCTGGTTGAGCTTTTTAGCAAGCGCGACGACCATGTGGTAATAAACGAGCCAGACCTTATAAAAGCCAAAGACGAGCTACGCAACCGCGTACAAGCCGTGCTCGGTGGCCTGCAGCAGTGCAGTATACAAGGCCTCCCGCTCGACACTCAGGAGCTAATAGAGCTGTACTACGACACCTACAACCCAGACACCGCCACTCGCCAACAGCTAAAAAACTTTGGCGATCTTACGGTCGACGTCGTCGAAAAAGGCGTGGGAATGGCGCAGCAGCAACACTTGCAGAGGGAGCTAGAGTGAGAAAGTTTGTAGTTTTTAGTTTTCAGTTTATAGGGGGGCGGCTGCTCTGGGCGCTTTTGCAAACCAATCGACGGTCTTTGTTTGGCACGCAAACTAACCCGAGCGGAGGAGTTTACTAATGGCGTTTGGTAAGAAAAAAAAGCAGGCTATAGACCCCGTCGCTCTCGCCCAGGCCCAGCAGGCCCGCGAGCAGCTTGAGGTTGCCGAGGCGTTTCGCAAAGGTATTACGGCGCTGCGCGATTTTATTGCCCCAAGCAGTATTGAGTTTTTTGGCACGTATTTCCAGCTGGGAACACGCTACGCGCGAACCTACTACGTCTACGGCTACCCCCGCCAGATTTACACTGGTTGGTTGAGCGGACTGGTAAATCTCGACGAAATAATGGACCTTGCCATCTACGTGTACCCCGTCGAGAGCCAGGTTGTGCTCGACAACTTGCGCAAAAAGGTCACTCAGCTCGAAGCTGGTCTGCAGATTGACGCCGAAAAGGGCCGGGTACGCGACCCCGCTAAACAAGCCGCCATACTCGACGCCGAAGAAATGCGCGACAAGCTCCAGGTGGGCGAGGAACGTTTTTTCCGCTTTGGGCTGTATTTTACCATTTACGCTGGCAGCAAAGACGAGCTAGAGTTTGTTAGCCACAAGGTAGAAAGCATGCTCGGCCAGCAGCTGGTGTACAGCAAACCCGCTACCTCACAGCAAGAACAAGCGCTCAACAGCGTCGTGCCGCAAATGACTGACCAACTGCAAATACGACGCAACATGAGCACCGGCGCCATAAGCACAAGTTTTCCGTTTACCAGCGCCGACCTGAGCCAGGACAATGGCATTTTGTACGGGATAAATATGCACAACAGCGGCCTCGTTATTTTTGACCGGTTTAGCCTGGAAAACGGCAATTCGGTCGTGTTTGCCAAGTCTGGCGCGGGCAAAAGCTTTACCGTCAAGCTCGAAGCACTGCGCAGTCTTATGTTTGGCACCGAAATCTTTATTATCGACCCCGAAAACGAATACGAACGCATGTGCGATGCGGTGGCTGGCGCCTATGTGCGACTGAGTCTCAACAGTTCTACCCGCATAAACCCGTTTGACCTGCCGCAGGTGGTCGACAACGAAGAGGCCGACAACGCGCTGCGTAGCAACCTTATTACCCTGCATGGCTTGTTACGCCTCATGATGGGCGGCGCGCAGGCGCAAATGCAAGGTGGTGCCGGCGTAATGGCGCCAGCACTAGCCCCCAGCGAAGAGGCCGATCTCGACGCAGCCCTTATCGACACCTATGCCAAAGCGGGGATCACCCAAGACCCGCTTACCCATACCGCCATACCGCCGACCATTGCCGACCTGTACGACACCTTGCTCCATATGGGTGGCACCGGCCCGCAGCTTGCCCAGCGACTGCGCAAATACACCAGTGGGACATTTGCGGGCATATTTAGCCAGCAGAGCAACATAAACATCAACAACCCTATGGTTGTGTTTAACATACGCGACCTCGAAGACGAATTGCGCCCCGTCGCTATGTACATTGTGCTTAACTATATTTGGAACAAGACGAAAAGCGACCAAAAAAAGCGCATACTTATCGTCGACGAAGCCTGGCAGCTTATGAAATACGAAGACAGCGCCAACTTTTTGTTTAGCCTGGCCAAACGCGCGCGCAAATACAACCTGGGCATAACCACCATTACGCAAGACGTCGAGGACTTTATGGGGTCGCGCATGGGTCGCGCGATTGTGGCAAACGCCAGTATGCAAATGCTGCTCAAACAGTCGGCCAGCGCGGTTGACGTGCTAAGCGAAGTTTTTCGACTGACCGCCGAAGAAAAAAACCGGCTTAGCCAGTTCCCGGTCGGCCAAGGCCTGTTTTTTGCCGGGCAAAACCACGTGCACATACAGGTGGTCGCCAGCCCAACCGAAACCGGCCTTATTACCACCAACCCCGCCCAAGTTCAGTCGATAAAACAGGGCGAACTTAACCAACCCCAGGGCACCATCGACCTGCAAAACCAGTTATACCCCGGAAGCACCAATAACCTTTCATAGCCTATGCCCCAGCAAGTCTACGACAAAACTGACCACTACACACCGCCCTCTATACGCCAACTGGAGGAAGGCTCCTCGGCGGGCGAAACGTCGAACTCTAACAGAGCCCGCGACGAAGAAATCAAAAACCTCGAACGACAGTTTGACCAGCCGGCAGCCACAAGTTTAGGCGGCTCAGGCAACACCCCACCCGACCAACTAAACCGCGGCTACACCGACGACGATTCTCCTAAAAGGGGAGGCTCTGAGTCTTTGCGTAATATATTGAAAAGTAAAAAAGCAAAGTTTTTTTTGGCAAGTGGAGTTGGGTTGTTTGCTAGCGTACTAATACTATTTGCTGCCCTTATGTTTTTTGCGTCGACGCTCAAAATACCGCATCTAATGGAAAACATTACGCAGTATGCGTTTGTGAGAGTTACCCAGCAGTTTTCCCGCTCAAGTACGCAGGTTGTCAGCGAAGCACTAGCCGTACAAGCCACTGAGGGTAAGGTAGGTACCGCTCTTCAAGCCAAGTACGACAACCTACGCGCAGGCACGTGGGGAAAGCTTGACAAGTTCCGACCCAATAAAGTTTGGCAAAACCTAGGCAAGACTAGCGGGCTCGAACTGAACTACAGAGCGACCCCTTTGGGCAGAGAACTACTAACTGGTATGACGCTAAATGGCGAAACCGTTGCCATGAAACAAGTAACCGGGATAGCAAAGTGGACACCGTTTGTTCGAGACGTTGTCGAGGCAAACAACCAGGCAGACTTTTGGCGACGTGCTACTCCAGAACTAACCAGCGCTATGAAAGCGAATGACGTAGGGCCTATCACCCGTAGCCTTGCCGCGCGTCAGTTACGAAAAGAAATGGGGATCAGTCTAGCAGGTTGGGCTCTCGCAAAGTTTAAAGACGCCGCTGGCAAGCCCCTTGCAGGAGACGCAGCACTACTCGAAAACACTCGACAGCAATACGGCAAAACTAGTGCAGTAGCACGAGCAAATCCAACAGCAACCACCGGAGAACTCAAAAATGCCGTCGAGGAAACAAAGCGTATCGAACAAGAGGTGGTCAAAGATGATGCAAAACTGCTAAATGCTATCAAAAACAACGGCGGCGTTGCTCCAGAAATTGTTGAAACGCTCGACAAAACTGTTGGCGGCAGCGTCACAAAAACGGCACTGGGTGTCGCAAACCCTATTTACAATATTATGGTACCGTTGTGTATCATTTTTGACGGATCGATGAACAAAGCCCAACCGATTATCGACAACCAGGTGGCGCAGCAGCAAGCAGTGTATGCAGACTTGGCGTCAAAAGCGGATCAGCAAAAACATGGAACGATAGACTCAAAAGATGTCGGTGCTTTCAATGCCGCACTCGGGGCGGGTAATGAAAGCCTCGGTGATATTAACCAAAGCAACGCAATGCAGCGCGCAAATACCGGCTCATACAGTGGCGGTTTGTCTCCTGGAGCAGAGCAAAACGCAATGGCAAGCTATGACTACAGTCTTTTGAGCGTACTTGCCGAAAAGCTCAACGTAGAGCCTGACAATGTTGCCGTACAAGCCGCGAACTCTTACGCTTCTTCGCAATGCGCGGTGCTCACAAACCTTTGGGTTGCGGGTGGACTTGCTGTTGCCAATATCGGAATAAGCATCGCAACGCTCGGCACAGGAGGTGCTGTCAGCGAGGGAGCGGGTCAGGCTGTAGGTGCGGGAGCAAAAGCCGTCGTTTCGAGAATTACCCAAAAGTTAGCCGCGCAATTTGCCGCGAAAGCTGTTGAAAAAAACGGGATAAAGGTTGTGGAAAGAGCTGGCATATCGAGACTAACTGGGTTTTTGATGAAAGGCTCAAAGTTTGTCGGCAAACAAGTTGCGATTATTGGCACCACCATCGGTTTAACCGAGCTTGCCAAGATTGTTGTGATAAATAACTCTAATCAGCTGAACAATGGTTTGGCGCAAGGTGCAGACCTAGCAAACATCGCCGATTCGGGTGCAAATATTATGGCTGGGGAAACCTCTAGAAAAATCTTTGGGGGCCGTCCTATGACCGACAACGAAACAGCAGAAAGCGACGCGGCCGGTAAACGGTTTGGGGCTAGTCTGGAACGTAAAAAAAACGCTTACACTCGCTATATAGCGATCAGTAATCCCCGCTCGCTGGTTTCTCGCCTGGCATTTTCTGCCCAATTCCAACTAAGCGTTGGCGCGGGAAAAACCTTGGTCGACACAATTGGGTCAGTAATAAACCCTTTTAAATCTCTTGCAAAAGTCGCCTCGGTTATCAGCCCCAAAACATATGCTCTCGCAACGCCAGACGCCCACTATGGGAACGTGCAGTTTGGTTGGTCTGAAGATGAAGAAAGTCATATTGAGAACGATCCGTCGTACGGCATGCTCGAAAACGAACGTATTTTGCGAGAAAGTGGCCAAGAAGAAGCTATAAAAACAAAATATGGACCTTGCTTTACCGACTCCCTTGGCAGCCTGCTCTCTAAGGCTGACATAGCTCGTGACAGTGACGGTAAGATTGTACAAAACGAGGGCCTTTGTTCGCCCCAAAACCTGTCGTATAACAATGCTGAATTCGGTCCCGAAATGGTTTTTCGCTGGCGCGTCGCCCAGCGCAAAACCGCCACTCTCAACCAACTAACCGAACTAGCTGCCGGCCCCCAGGCGGCAACTGATACAGTAGCTGTAACTACCCCTAATGCTGGAGGCCCGGTTGGCGGTACAACCAAAGAGCTTGCTGCGCAGATCGCCAACAATCCAAACATCAAGTTCCAAACTGATTCAGGTAAACAATACTTCCAAAAAATAATTGAAACAGGTGGTCAGACATCTTGTGGCGGCGTACAGACAGATCCACGCTTGTTGGGAACAGTACTAACTTTGGCACAAAAATACAAGCTAACGCTCGGCGTATTTACTGACGGCCATAGTTGCAATAATGGCTACCACCCAAAAGGTAAGGCGGTAGATATCAATGGTGTTGACCCAATAGACGGCAGCCCCGGAGGAACAGGACCACAAATACGCTTTGAGGCAGGCGAGCAACCGATTATACGTAAGTTTTATGCCGATGCGGGCCAGGTTCTATCAGAAGGTGGTGGCGGAGGCCTTGGCCAGATAGGATGTTTCTCTGGCGAAAAACCCACCCTTCCGCCTAATGTTAGTTTTTTTGGTGATAGCTGTAACCATATACATATGGATATAGGGCAACGATAATGCGTTTTAGTTTTTACATAGTTTCGGTACTTCGCAAAAGCCTAATACTGGTTTTGGTTGCTATGTTTGTAGCGAGCCCGGTTACGGCCATGACGGCAGAAGATTTCAGTAGTATTCGCAATAATACTGCGCAATATATTCCTGAAGACGGCTGTACATCACCAGCGGGGGCTGGTGGGCAGCCAGCTTCTCCCGGGGCTGGCGGCGCCGCAACAAGCGGAACCTGGAACAGCGGATTGCAGCCACCGTATATTCTTGAGCAATTTGCCATAGAGGTTATAAAAAATGTTGCCACCAAGATGAACCAGCCAAACCCAGAAGACTTTGTCACAGAAGAACACGTAGTTGCTTTGATTGCCTTTATGGTTGGTGAGGGTGGTGACATTAACAACCGAAACCTCTATAACCCCCTTAATACTGGCATAAACGCACCCGAACTCCTGGCAAGTGGGAATAATGGCTCGGGTCATCAATGGTTTAAGTCATTTGATGCTGGCGTTGAGGCAACAGCTCGAACCATGGTTGGCACAAAACAGTCACGTCTTGCGACTACAATTTTAGATAAAACCTCTACTGCAGAGCAATTTATGAAAGCACTTACTTACTATAAAGATTACCCTGGAAACATGTATTGGGCGGCCCTCTCAGACCCAAGTTACAATGGCAATGATGGCGTCCCCGCACTCGGTCCGAATGCACCTCAAATTTACTATGACCAAAGGATCGCACTAGTAAACCGCGTACGCAAAAATTACAGCGGCACCGCCGGACTTATAATTGGTACAACTGCCCGTGAGGAAAAAGAGAAACTAACTGCAACCGAGAAACTCAAGTTTCACCCTACCAGCGATACCGGCACAACACCAAACAACTCCAAACCTGCTACAGCATCTCCTGAGTCTTGCGGAGCCAGCCCTGGCCAATCCAGCGGCTCTGTGGTTGTAGATAATATGACATTTCCCCTACAGGGCGGCAAGCGTGTTGTACGAAGTAAGGAGATGTTTAAAAATGGCACCACCGAGCAAGGCGGGCACCCCTACATAGCATACGACATAATGTCGCCAGGCGGTACGGTGGTTGTCGCTATGGTTTCAGGCCGTGTTGTACAGCTAAGTAAAGATGTTTGTAACGGTCGGCTTGTTGCTATATATAACGAGGAAAGAAAGCAGACGTTTTCCTACCTCCACTTGCAACCCTCCTCAGTCTCTCTAAACGTCGGAGACGAGCTTAAGGTCGGAGACCGTATTGGAGAGGTTGGTAGAGGACTGCCTAATTGCAAAGGAGACCACCTCCATATTGACGCTGTTGACGTTACTCGTCGTGTCGGCTGCTCTCGTCGCTCTTGCCCTCCACAGAACAAAGTTCATTTTAGAGACATCGGACCAGAATTATTTAAATTATATGAGGCTTTGCCGGAATGATGAATACACGTTTCTCAGAACAGCTACGAGTTCGCCTCCAAGAGACATCGCGTAAGCATGTGTTAGTGTTGTTTGGAGTAGTATGCACCCTAGTAATAGTGCTGATACTATCTCATATACCCAGAGATAGGCCCCCGGTCATCACTGAGTCGGTTTTTCCAGCTTCCTCTATGCCATATTTGCACAATCAAACAATATATTCGTATAACGGTAGCGCTTTTTTGGCAACAAATATTTCGACCACATCTACAAAAGTTCTCTTTTCTGGGCGCTATCTTCCTACGGTAAAAAATTTGGTATGGGCAGACGACAGTGGTGTAGCAGTAGAATTTAGCGACTACGCAGACTACACATTTTTCGAGGAACCAATACGACAACAGCTCGCATCAATATATTATGAAAACTCAACTTTAGACGGTCTATGGTGGTATCTTGACTTCAAAACGGAGTCATTACATCTTATAAATGAAGAGGTAATTATTGAGAAAACACTGTTTTGGTCCGAGAGAGAGAAACGTTTTTATTTCGCTGGCTTTGATAGCAGACCAGGCACGTATAATAATGTAACGGACACTATGGATGGCGATGGTGGTGTTATAAACTTATCCACTGTATTTTCCTACAACCCGGCTGACTACACTAAAAAAACTATAGGTACGTTGGCGAATACTGTTGGTCGTGTACCGTCTGCGTCGAAATGTCATACATATATAGTTTGCTATATTGCAGTAGACCTAAATGAATCAAGGTACTATTTGTACGGTGTGAACTCCACTAGTATTACCACCCTCTACTCTTCAGAAGATATGTTACAACCGACCAACGATCCTACGCTTTTTTCAAAATGGTCAGTTGTCAAGTCTGCCGAGAAACATTCAGAAACCGAATACGTTGACCTTGGCCCAAGTACCCTGGTGTTTTATAACACCGTCACAAAAAAAACCTCTAAACCTTATCTAAGTACTGCCGACCAGAGCGCTTACACACAAATTTTTAACAACACAATATATACAATCGATTCTGTGGGTGAAAAGGTATTTACTCACTATAAGACCCGATCGATTTTAAATACCCCACTCACTATCGAAACAACTACTCATATCGACGCAGTTACAGATATTTTAGGCACAAATCAAAATATGCGTACGGCACTGATTAACGGTGCTTCAAACAAAACCTTTTTGCAAACACCCGCCCCACACAAGAACTTAGTGCATAAACAGTTAAATGCTTTAGATATATACCGCCGTTGCATGAGTTCCGACCAGAGGTTAACTCAGTTTGATATAAAGAGTTCTGACCAAGATATTGTGGTTCTCGGCTCTTTGCAAAAAGATTACGTGGCTGCATTTAAGTCTTTTGGTGATTGTTTCTATGCAGACCCGTCAGCGGTAATTGGTTACACAATAAAATATGCTGTAATCATCGAGTAGCCTTTACTGCTGAGGAATTAGTAGGGTGTTGGTGGAAGGGAACTTTGTGACTGTGTCGGCGTTGGTGGTGGTGAGGAATGTTTGGTAGGGGGTGAGGTAGGTGGTGAGTGCGGCGCGGCGGGTGGTGTCGAGCTCGCTAAAGACGTCGTCGAGCAGTAGGGTAGGGGTTTGGCCGAGCAACCGCTCGATGGTCTGTAGCTCGAGAATCTTCAGCGCCAAGACGCTGGTGCGGGTTTCGCCGCGTGACATTACCTGTGTGGCTGGTTTGCCGTCAAAAAACACAGTAAGATCTTCGCGGTGCGGCCCATACGCCGTAAAACCTCGCGCAATATCGTCTGGGCGCTTTTTTTCAAGCGTTTGCAGTAGCTGCGTTTCGTACGTCTCGGCGGCAAACCGCCCGGTGTAGTCAAGCGCAAGCGTACCTTTACCGCCCGCTAGCGTGCTGTACAGCCCAGCAATATCGCGGTTTAGTTGCACAACAAGGTCGCGCCGGGCCCGGTGTATTACCGCACCAAGCTCACTAAGCCGTAACTCCCACGGGAAAAAGTCTTGTGGTCGGTGCAACGCCGCCTTTAGCAGCGCGTTGCGCTGCGACACCACCCGGCGATAGTTTTTACGAAAGCTTGCGTAGCCTGGTTTGGTTTGTTCTAAAATGTCGTCGAGGTAACTGCGGCGTGTTTCTGGCACCCCCGAAACAAGCGCAAGATGCTCTGGCTCAAAAAGCACCACCGGTAGCGTGTGGCCAGCCGGGAGGCGGCGATATGGTTTTTCGTCAAACACATACGTTTTACGGTCGCGCCCATCGACCTGGAGCTTGACCGTACGTTCGTGGCCGTCACTCGTACTGGTGTCTAGCCGGGCCCAGTCGCTGCCATGCTGCACCAACCCCTCGTCGCCCACCCGAAACGAAGCACCCCGCAGCAGCACAAGTACCGCCTCGAGTAGATTTGTTTTGCCGCTGCCGTTTGGCCCCACCACAACATTGACCCCCTCACCAAACGCAAACGTCGCATCTTGGTAAGACCGAAAGTGTTGCAAGCGAATGTTTGTAAGCATGTGTTTTAGTATATACCCATCAACTATTACAGGGTGACTCCTTGCAGCGATACTGCAAGATACTACAAGGAGTCACCCTGTAGTGTGTTGTAGTATGGGTTGAAACGCCGACGTTTTATATGGGAGTGTGTTTTTACAGGGGTTGGTTTTACCCCATTTTTAGTTGGCTAAGACTTGAGGGGCATAATAATGTGTAGGTATTCCTCTTTGGTTGGGTCGGTTAAAAGCACCGGTTCGACTTTGCCGTTAAAGGCAATTTTAATCTCTTTGCCGTTCATAACCTGCAACGCATCTAGTATGTAGCGCGAGTTAAGCGTAATAGAACCCGAACCGGTCGCCTGCACGGTCGCACTCGCGTTGTTTTCGCCAAGCTGTGAGGCAACGGCGCGCAGCCAAATACTCTCGCTCGGCTCGTCCACACTCAACACCACACTACCAGCACTCTCGCGGGCAAACAAACTCGTGACTTTGGTAATATTTGCCAGCTCGGCGCGCGACATAACGGCTGTCGTCGCAAAAGACGAAGGAATAAGTTTTTGATAGTCCGGGTAGTTGCCCTCGATAAGCCGTGCCACCAACTCGACATCTCCCATTTGAAACAAAACTTGCTGGTCGTCAAACGTTACGTCGACAACCTCAGTGTTGTCGTGGATCACACGCAACACGTCTTGGAGTGCCGTGGCCGGAATAAGCAGTTTGCAGGTCTCATTTACGCCCGCAATTTGCCGCTCTGCCAGCCGATAACTATCGGTACTTGCAATACGCAACACGCCGTTTTCGGCCGTAAAAAGCACCCCCGTTAGCACCGGGCGACTTTCGTCGTTTGACGCCGCGAAGGTCACCTGCTGCAGTGCTTCTTTAAACGCCTGAGCCGGAAGACTCAGTGCCGTACCGTGCTCGATAGCTGGCATAAGCGGAAACTCTTCGGCTGACACACCGTTTATAACCGAACTATAGCGATTTGTCTGTATTTTAAGCCGCATCGCGTCTTGCTCAAGCTCAATAACGCCCGCCGGCAAACCAGCCACAAGCTCTTGAAACAGACGGGCGGGGACGGTCAGAGAGCCTTCGGTCTGTATTTGGGCGCCGACATAGCTCGAGATAGCAATATCGAGGTTGGTGGTGGCAAGTTTAAGGCGGTTGTCTTCGACCGTAAGTAAAACATTTGCCAGGACCGGCAGGGTACCCCGGGTGTTGGCAATGCGCGCAACGTAGCTAATAGCCTTGTTAAGATTTTCTTGGGTGACTTTGAGTTTCATGTCTGCTCCTCTGCGCTTATTATAAATGTATTCATTTTTTCACATAGTCATGCTTATTATAGGTCGTGTGGAAACTGTGTATAAAAACTGAAAAACAGGGGTAATTTTTGCTAAAACACGGCGGAAAAGGCCGAGCATAACAGGCGGCCTTTGCTGGGTACAACGCCGCAGTTTACCCCCACCAACACGCGTGGCCGCAGCGTGCAGTGGAAAGTTACGCAACATACCCAACTGTGTATACACGGTCGTTCCACTCGTTTTCCACAGCAAGACAGCAAGGCTATGCATAAAGTCGATCCTTTATTTCGCCAATGGCGCTACGAAGCGTGGGGTTAAGGGCAATTTCTCGCTCGATTTTTTCGACCGAATGAATGGCAGTGGTGTGGTCTTTGCGGCCAAGCTCTTGGGCAATTTTTGGAAAGCTAAGGTGAAGCTCGCTGCGCAACAGGTGCATTGCTACTTGGCGAGGCAGTACAATGTCGCGGTCGCGCTTGGGGCTAAGCAGGTCGTCGAGACCAATGTCGTAGTATTTGGCACAACGCTCAACGATTTGCCGGGCACTCAGGTGTTTGGGCCGGCCGCGACCATTGCCAAGTAGCCCCGTTACGGTTGCCAAGTTTGGTTCGAGCCCGCGTAATTCACACAGCGCAATAACCTGGTTAAGCGCTCCTTCGAGCTCGCGAATGTTAGACGGAAACTGGTTCGAAAGAAACTCGGTGGCGTTGTGGTCAAGCACAATGCCTTTTTCCTCTGCTTTGGACTGAATAATAGCGCAGCGCGTTTCAAAGTCGGGGTTTTGCATGTCGATACTCATGCCCCACACCAAACGACTGCGCAAGCGTTCTTCGAGGGTGGGGATTTCTATGGGGGGTTTGTCGCTGCTAATAATCATTTGTTTGTTTGCCTGGTGCAGGGCGTTAAAGGTGTGAAAAAACTCTTCCTGGATTTTTTCTTTGCCGGCAAAAAACTGTACATCGTCGACAATAAGCACGTCGGCACTACGGTAGTAGCCGGCAAAGGCGGTGTTTTTTTTGAAACGCAGCGCGTCGACAAACTCTTGTACAAACTGCTCACTCGAAATGTACACAACGCGGGCGTTTGGTGTGCGGGCAAGCACGGCGTTACCAACTGCTTGTATAAGATGAGTTTTGCCAATCCCGACGCCGCCATAGAGAAACAGCGGGTTATATTTGGTGCCGATTTCGGCCGCCACCGCCTGACAGGCAGCGTAGGCAAGCTCGTTGCCTGCGCCAACCACAAAGTTTTCAAACGTGTAGCGTTCGTTGAGCCCCTGGCGGTACTGGTGTGTGAGAGCATTTTTGCTTGAGGGAGTTTGCATGGTAGGGGCCAGGGAAGCGCCTTGGGGTGGCGACATCGACGACGAAGATGGGGCGGCTGTTTTTGTCGCTAGTTTTGCTGAAGCGCTGGGTTGGGTGTGGATTTTAAACACAACCTCTTTGAGGGGTAGGCTGTTTGTTTTGATCATGTCGGCAATACTTGCGCTGTACTTTTTTTCGAGCTGGTTTTTGAAAAATATGTTTGGAACGCCTATTACCAACTGCCCGTCGGCGTGTTTGACAACGTGGGTACGGGAAAACCAGGTAACAAAGTTGGCGTGCGACAAAGAAATCTCGATGTTGCCGAGTATGGTTTGCCACAACTGATCGCCTTGCGATGTTTGCACGGGAACCCCTCCTTTACGCGTGCCTGGCGCCGACCTATACGAAATAAGCAGCTGCCCACCCAGCGTCAATATAGTCCAGCGACAAACACAGCCTGTGTATAAGACTATACGAGTATTTGGGCTGCTTTTCCACAATATTTTCTACAACTACCGTTCGCACACAAAACGGGCTAAAAGGGGCAAAGTTATCCACACCCTGTAAGCGCCTCTGTTAACTTGTGGAAAAGACTGGAAAAAGGTGGATAACTTTGCTACAATATCTTAGAAATAGCAAGCCTGTAGGCCTGGCCCACATGGACCTCCCGCCAAATTGACCCAACCGAAGGTCACCGGTAAAGTGCCCCTTTTGTCAAAAAGGCACGGTTGGCCAGAGCGGCGAGACGGCACCACGGGCCGCATGCTATACTAGTGACAATCTAAACGAATAAGGAACTACCATGCCAAAACGAACCTACCAACCCAAAAAACGCCAACGCTCGCGCGAGCACGGCTTTATGAAACGCATGGCGACCCGAGCTGGTCGTCTTGTGCTGCAGCGTCGCCGCAACAAAGGTCGCGCGCGGCTGACACACTAGGTCTGGACGGACTGTGCTGGCACAAAACCATCGCTTTCGGGGGAGTCGAGACATACGACGCCTGTATAAAACGGGGCGGGGTGCCCGCACAAAATCGCTCGGCTTGCGCTACTGCGCTCAAACAGGCCAACCGTTTCGTGCAGCGGTAGTAGTCAGTCGCAAAGTACACAAATCTGCCGTGGTGCGCAACCGCATACGCCGCCGCTTGTACGAACTGCTACGCACCGAGTACGCGGCACACCTCACCGGCATATACCTACTTATTACCATCTTTGACCCTTCGCTGGCCACGAAACCAAGCTCAGACGTCCGGGCCGAATTGGCACGCTTGTTGTCAAAAGCACAGACTTAGGCAAACAACTGTGACGGCCTGTACTCACTTTTTGACGAAAGAGGTGTGATGCTGAGCCACGTCCACTTTTTTCAACCGGAGGGGTTGCAAGTGAAGCAAAGGTGAAAAAGTGCTTGTGCACTTTTTCCCTTGCAAACGCCTGGAGGGCGAAAAAAGAGGGCGTGGCTCAGGGTGTGACTACAAGCGACCTTCGGTTATGCTATGGCGCTTGCTCCCGCCTTTCTGACAAAAAAGTGAATATGTGTGAAACAACTGCGGCGACCGAAGACAAACCATGGTATAGTAAATAAGCAAAGGAGCGTGTATGTTTACGGAGCTTGTGGTTCAACCTATCTTTAACCTGCTGGTGCTCATATATGCGCTAATTCCGGGGCATAATTTTGGCATAGCGATTATCATCTTTACCATCGTGATTCGACTGCTTATGTGGCCATTGGTCAAAAAACAGCTGCGCCAAACAAAAATTACCCGCAAGCTGCAGCCAGAGCTCAAACGTATCAAAAAGGAGGCTGGCGGCGACAGACAGCGTGAGGGCCAGATGATGATGGAGCTGTACAAAGAGCGCGGTGTTAACCCCTTTGGCATGCTGCCGACACTGGCGGTGCAAATGGTGGTGTTGATTGGTTTGTACATAGGGCTGGTCAAGGTTATTAAAGATCCGCGGCAGATCGTCGAGTTTGCCTATGGCCCGCTGCAAAACGTTGGCTGGCTGAAGCACCTTGCGGGCAATATTGGGGCGTTTGACAATTCGCTTTTTGGGCTGATTGACCTCTCAAGGGCGGCGCTCAGCCCCGTCGGCACCTACTGGCCAGCCTTGCTGCTGGTTTTTGCGAGCGCTGGCATACAGTTTGTAACCAGCCGGCAGCTGATGCCCTCTGACGCCGACGCCCGCAAGCTGCGACACATTTTGCGTGACGCCGGGGACGGCAAGCAGGCCGATCAGGCCGAGGTAAGCGCCGCAGTTAGCCGCAGCATGCAGTATGTTATACCGGCTATGGTACTTATTTTTACCGTCAATCTTGCGGCGGCACTTAGCCTGTATTGGTTTGTAGGGGGGCTGGTTGCGTATTTTCAACAGCGTGCTGCCCTAAAAGACGAAGGGGAAGACCTAGAACAGGTCGCAACAACCAGGGGGGCAAACGCCGTCTCGGCAAAACGGTCTCTTGGCAAACCCGCAGCAGCAACAGCAGCACGGCAGCCTAAAGCCACCATCCAAACCACCCTCGCCCAAACCACACAGCGTGTTACCACCACAACCAAGCGGGGCAGTACTGTTTCGATTTCTACTGGTGGCACAACAAAACCGGCAGCTACCGTGACAAAACCCAAACCAAAACCAGCCAAAAAAGCAAAAACCAGGAAAAAAAGGAGGTAACACCATGGACGATCAAACCGAAGCAGCAATCCAGTACGCCAAAAAATATCTCGAAGATCTCTTGTCGTTTTTTGGGCTCAACACCGACGTATACGCGACGTGTGAGGATGGGGAAGTTATTGAGCTAAGCATTCCTTCGACGCATTTGAACGGTTTTTTGATAGGCCAACGTGGCGAAACCATGCGTTCGCTCCAATTTGTGGTGAGCAGTGCACTTAAAAACCAGCAGTATGCCCTTAGCCGAGTCAATGTCGACGTCGCCGACTACAAAAAACACCGGGCAGACCGGCTGGCCGAAGAGGCTGAGGCCTGGATCAAACAAGTCAAAGAAACCGGCGAACCATACGCGCTCAAACCTATGAATGCCGCCGATCGCCGAACGGTGCACAAAGTAGCCGCCGAAGCGGGTCTGGCGAGCGATTCGGCCGGTGAGGGCCGCGAGCGGCATATTGTGCTCAAACCAGCCGAAAAGTAGCCGGTGAGCGCTTTACCAAAACCAAAATACCATCATACTATTGCAAGCCACACACTTTTGGTGTATAATAACCGTAAGTAACAAAAGGTGAACAGGTGAGTGGTTTGCGTCGTTCTCTCTATGTCTCGTTGTACGTCGTTTCTGCGGCGGTGTGTTTTGCCGTAGTCAGTGGCGTTGTGGCCGCAGCTACTCAGAACCGACCACTTTGGCTTAGCGGCTCTGCCCAGCCCCAGGTCGAGAAACTATCTGAACTACCAGCAAACACCTTGCCAGAAACGTACGGTTTTGACTGTGTTGGTCGAGACACTCGTAACGGCTCCACCTGGTGCGCCTACAAAACCCCACTCGGGACTATGGCAAACGCCCGCTTGCTCGATGGCCCCAACGGCGACTACCAAATGGAGACCTTTTACGGCTTTATCGCCCCCAGCAATCCCGGGCAACCACAAACGGTCATCACCTACGCATACCCCCGCAGCTGGGATGACGGCGCCGCTATACTGTACAGAAGCACCTACGACCCAGCAAAACTGAAATACGTTGAGAGCTACGGTCTGCCCACCATCAAGCGCTACGAGTATAGAGACGCAACCGCACAGCGCTTTGCCGACGCAAGTGGCACCGCATACCCCCTCTACCCAGATTCTATTGCCTATTCCCAAAACGGCAAATGGATGGTGGCCGGTCTGTCCGGTGGGGGTATTGTGCGCTTCGACACCCAAACCTACACCGGCAAAGCCATTGCCATTGACCAAAACCAGTCAGTCATAAATGGCGGCTACCATGGCTCCCCCAACCTTGCCGTGAGTGACGACGGCCGGTTCGTTGCCAGTAACCGTACCCTCGGCTATCCCCCCAACACCACACCAACTCTTCGCGTTTACGACGCCGAAAGCTGTCGCGACCAATTCACCAACCGGCTTAAAGCAACCGCCGGCCACGACTGCGAATACAAAGACATATGGAGCGGACAGTACCGCACCGGCAACACCCAGGGCCTAAAACAGCTACTGCCAGGCGTAGAAGCGCCCCAGCGCCTACGGTTTCTCAGTCCCACTGCCCTCACCTTTGACGGTATTTACGACCGCACCAGCCCCACCCAATACCGGGTTGCTCGGTACCGCGTAACCATGACCCACACAACCACCCGCGACTACGTGGGCGTGCTTGGCATGGGTGACTCGTACATATCTGGCGAAGGCGCCAAAGGCAAATATTTTGCCGGGACAGATACCCAGAACAACAAGTGCCACTTAGCTTGGACGTCTTACCCGTATGCTATTGGCGCCAAAACCTTCCCCTATGGCCGCTCGGTTGCCTGCTCTGGCGCCAAGATGCTGGATGTTAGTATGGCGGCGGGGGATCCTGAGCCTGATCCGACGAAGAAGATTAATGACGGTGACAACTACAAGGGTCAAGTTAAGAAAAAAAGTGAGTGGGGTGGAAGAATTGATAGAGAAAACATAATATCTACCTTCACCCCCGGCTACGCCCAACAAACCATCTTCGCCCGCGAGTACAAACCCCGCACCGTGCTCCTCTCGATTGGTGGTAACGATGTGGGCTTCGCCCAGATTATCGTAAGCTGCGTTACCCCGCTTAACACTAGTTCGTGCTATCGGTTTTACGAAGACCGTGTGCCCCTGGCACAACACATCTTGAGTCAGTACGATCGCCTTGTTGCAACCTACAAACAAGTGCAAGCCGACAGCGGCGGCAAGCTGTACGTTGTAGGCTACCCTACCATAGCCAAAGACGGTGGTAACTGCGCTGCAAACGTCATGTTTAACGCCGAAGAAGTTGTGTTTAGTTCCCAGCTTACCACCTACCTAAACAGCGTCATTAAGCGCGCCGCCGCCGAAGCCGGCGCATACTACGTCGACACCACCACAGCATTTACCGGCCACCGACTGTGCGAAACAACAAAAGACCAGATTGCGATGAACGGCCTTACCAAAGGCGACGACAAGGGGTACGCCGGCATGGTCAATATCGCCGGCGCCCTGGTGTATGTAGACTTGCGTCTTGCCAACGAAAGCTACCACCCAAATGCACTCGGCCACAAGCTGCTTACCCAGACCATTCTTACCAAAACAAACAACCTAACGGCCCCCATGCCCAACCCAGTCAAAAACAGCAAACCACCATTTGACACGAACGACCCGTTTTTGCGGGTCCCTCGCGGTGTTAACCTAACCACTCGCACCGAGCCAATCGTCTGGCAGCAGTCAAAAACCACCCCCATATATCTTCGTAACCAGCCCTACAAACTCAACTCGCAGCTCAGCCTTGCGCAGGGGGCACAAACAGAAGTTGTGCTGCACTCTGACCCTGTGACACTGTACAAAGGCACCGACGCAGCCCAGACCACATTTACCATACCAGCCACTACCCCGCCAGGCTTTCACACGCTCGATGTCTACGGCGTGACCGCCACTGGTGAGCCGGTTGACTACCGCCAGTTGGTGTACGTTGTTGCAGACATACACGACTACGACGGCGATGGCCTAAAAAACGAAGACGATAGCTGCGTAGCCGTACCACAATCTGGCCTAGACGACGACCAAAACGGGGTAGATGACGCCTGCGATAGCGACACCCCATACCAGGCACCCACGGTTTTGGACTACGATCTTCCCCCAGACGAGCCAAGCACCATTACCGACGACGACTCGTTGCAACCAAACGACCCCTACACCGACAGTCTCGCTGTACCCTTCACCCCGCCCCAGCCAAAACCAACAGAGGAAAAAGAGCCACCCCAGCCAAAACCTACCCCCGCTGCAGATCCCACCCTCCCCCCTACTCCCGCTACTCAACCGACACCAATTCTGCCAGCCAAAAATAGCCCGTTGCTTGCGCTATCTCCCGCAATCAGCCCAATCACTGCCACCCTCACCACTAACACGCGACGACCGAGCACTACTCTTGCCCCAAACTACGGGACGATTCTTACCCCGCCCACGGACCTACCCCAACCAAACCTAACCCCCACCACCCCACCCACTGAGGTTTTAGGTACACACGCGCAACGGCCCAAAACCCTACCAAAAACAGCCGCCACAACCACGACTCCCCAAGCCCAAAACCACCCCACCCGCACCATAGTCATCGCCAGCCTCTTCGCAATGAGCCTACTGGCAGCGCTACTGTGGCGTACACGATCTCACAAACACTAAGAAACGTTGCTAAAATACTGCTACAATAAGCGTATGTCACATAACGCTAAAGCTATACATACCACAACAAAAGCCAAAACACCTTTCAGAAAACCAAAACCACCAGTCACACCTAGCAAACCCAAACTTAGCAAAAAACAAGGCTGGTTACTCGCTACGCTCGCTATAGCGGCCGCCCTATTTCTTTCTTACCAAATCCCCATCTACCGTGAAAAGCGTGTCTACCGCGAAGCCGAAAAGCAAATAACTCAATTTGTCGACGAAGCCGCCAAACTTGCCCCCAGTACCAAAGAAATACGCAAGTACTGCAGCTATAGCTCGGAGAAATATGGCAAGGGGAGTTTGGGATGTACGGTAGGGGCGGAAGTTCATTTTGAAGCTATGGCAGACGATGAAATTAACAATACGATCAACAAGTTGAATACTATACGAAACAAGTTAAGCTGGGTTCATCCGCAAGATAATACCTGGAACGAGACAAATGGGCCTAAGACTGAAATTAATAGCATAGCCTATGATTATGCGAGTATCGGGTGTGCTGTGGCGTATAAGTATAAGACAGACGAGCGGCGCAAAATCGTACAAATTGCTGACAAAAAAATCATCTTTGTAGACGTGAGTTGCACTGGCTCGGCCTTAAAGGAGTATTACTAATTGGTAGGCTTGAGTGCGCGTTCGTATACGGCAAGCGTTTGCTCGGTCATGCGTCGCCAAGAGTATGTTGCTGCTTGGGCGTGACCGCGGGCAATCAAATTGTTGCGTAGCGCTTGGTTGTCGAGTACCTCGGTGATTTTGCGGGCAATATCATCCACGTTGAGCGGGTCAAAATAGTGCGCTGCGTCGCCATACACCTCGGGCAAGCAGGTTGCGTTGCTGCTTACCACCGGTGCACCGTGCACCATGGCTTCGAGCCCCGGCAACCCAAACCCTTCACTGAGGCTCGGAAACACATAGGCCGCGCAGTGCTCGTACAACCACCGCAGCTCCCCTTCGCTCACGTACCCCGTAAATAGCACATTTTTTACACCCTGTTCCGCCACCAACCGTTCGTGCCGCGCATAATTTGCATCCTTTTTCCCCGCCAAAACCAACCAAACCTCGGGTCGATCTGCCACCAGTTTTTGCTGTGCGTAGATAAGGTTTTCTAAGTTTTTGTGGGGCAACGGCCTGCCAACGTATAGCAAAAAAGACTTGGCTTGAGCCGGTTTGTACACAACACTCTTTTTAGTAATTTTGTCTGCGCCAAGCGGTATCACGGTACACTTTTTGCTGGGCACTGTCGCAAAGTGGGCGACATCATCACGCACGTAGGCACTATAGGTGATAATTGCCGTAGATTTGTGCGCGACACGCTTGTTGAGCCACACGTAGACTTGCTGTTTTAGCCAAAAAACAACTGCATTTTTTGCGGGGTTACGAAACCGCGTCGTCGTTAGGTCGTTCATGGTAGTCACAACGTTTCCGGTGTAAAACGCCGGTTGCTGCACCATGGGAAAGTGGACGAGGTCTGCCTTGAGTGAGCGCAGCTGCCGCAAAAATCCTAGCTGCTCGCCGAGCGAAAATTCTTTGTAAGGGCATGGTATTTTTACAAACCGCGGGTTTGTTGGCTGCCACCCCGCAAAGTCAGCCGGTTTAAGCAGCACAACAAAGTCATGAGGAGGGTCAAGCTGCTGGAGATAGTACAGCAGGCGCTCGACATAGCGCCCGGTTGTGGTACAAAGTTCGCGGGCGTCTATGACTATTCTCATAAGTTCAGTATACCGGGCAATGCGCCCAAGTGATATACTCGTAACAGAGTATTAATACAGGGGAGACAAACGCGATATGACGAAAAAAGCGCTTATTACCGGTGTGGCGGGTCAAGACGGTGGGCATTTGGCAAAACTTTTGCACGAAAAAGGCTATGAAGTGTACGGAGTAGTTCGCGGACAAATGGAGTCCAGCCACCCTCGCTACAAAGCCATCAAAGAAGAAATGCCGTACGTGCAACTGGTAATGGCAGACCTCCTCGACCTATCGGCTTTGACGCGCGCCGTGCAGACCATACAGCCCGACGAGGTTTACAACCTGGCGGCAATTAGCCACGTCGGCTATTCGTTTCGCGACCCCATACTCACCTGTGATGTAACAGGCAAGGGGGTACTCAACATGCTCGAGGCGATTCGCCTAAGCGGACTCGAGAAAAAAGCGCGGTTTTACCAGGCTTCAACCTCTGAAATGTTTGGTGGCCTCGACTACAACAGGCCAGGGCAGGGCTATGACGAAGAGTCACGTTTCCACCCGCGCAGCCCATATGGTGTTGCAAAACTGTATGGTCACTGGATTACCAAAAACTATCGCGAGAGCTATGGTATGCACGCAAGCTGCGGCATACTGTTTAACCACGAGGGTGAGCGCAGGGGGCCAGAGTTTGTCACGCGCAAAATTAGCAATTCTGTCGCTCGTATAAAACTTGGGCTGCAAGAGTATATCGAACTCGGTAACCTCGACAGCAAGCGTGACTGGGGCTATGCCGGCGACTACGTAGAAGGCATGTGGCGTATGTTGCAGCAAGACGAGCCAGGTGACTATGTGCTCGCCACGGGCGAAACCCACACGATTCGTGAGTTTTGTGAACTAGCCTTTGCCGAAATTGGCGCCAAGCTCTCGTGGCGTGGCGAAGCAGAGCAAACCGAAGGCATTGACGACAACGGCGTCGTGCGCGTAAAGGTCAACCCAGAGTTTTACCGTCCTGCCGAAGTCGACATATTGCTCGGCAACCCATCTTTGGCCGAGACAAAGCTCGGCTGGAAACGCGCCGTCGACTTCCCCGGCCTGGTCAAGCTTATGGTCGCCCACGACCTAGCCTATGAATCTGGCGAGCAGCTGTAGGCTTCTACTTTTTGCGCGGTTATACGGGAGAGATGTGGCACAGATCTGGAGCGCCTCAGCCTAGGTGGGCTTTATGTTCGAGAGCGCCAGTCGGCGATCACATCGGCAATGGTAGTTTCGAGCGGGATTTGGGGTTCCCAACCTGTGTCAGTCGTGAGTTTTTGGTGGCTGCCATAAATATCTGGCGTGTCCGACGGGCGCATACGTGCCGGATCTTGCTCAACACGCACCTGTGTATCGGCCTGCGCGAGTATCATATCTAGCATTTCCTGCCCGCTGCGACTTGTACCAGAACATATGTTGTATGTTTCGCCAGACTTACCTTTTTCGAGCAGCAATCTATATGCTCGCACAATATCTCGCACGTCAGTGTAGTCCCGCCTGGCCTCAAGGTTACCCACCAGCACTCTGTCTGCAACACCACGCTCCACATCCACCACTTGCTTGGTAAGATCCGGCACGACAAAGCCGAGGTTCTGATCGGTTCCGATATGGTTAAACGGCCGCGCAACTATTATCTCAAAACCACGCGTCGTGTAGTAGTGTCCCATTTGCTCTTGGCCAAATTTACTGACGGCGTAGGGAGAGTTTGCAAGGACAGTCGAGGTTTCCGTAAGCGGCATGGGCGCAGCAGGGTCATAAAGCGTGCCACTACTGACAATAATGCACTTTGGTTTGACACCTTGCTTTGTTGCTTCCTCAAGAAGGTTGACCTGCAAGCCAATGTTTATGGTGACGTATTGTAGCGGCTGGTCAAAAGACGGGCCGACAGCGGCAAGCCCTGCGAGGTGGATAATGCCAGTCACACCTGCAAAGTTAAGGCGAGCAACTTCTTCTGGTTTACTCAAATCGGCGACCACATATTCACTGAGTCCCTCGGGGTCACTCATGCCAGGTAGTTTTGGTCCGCCAACACCAATAACTATATAGCCAAACTCAGACAATTCTGTAACCAGATGGTTACCTACGAACCCATTTGCCCCAGTCACAATAACTTTTCCCATAGTAGCAGTATGACAGTTTTTTTCGTGTGTCACAATCTAGCTCGATAGATTGCGGAGTGCTTCGGCGACAATCCGAGAATTTTTCTCCCAACTAAATGTAGCCAGTCGTTTCTTGCCGGCTACTACTAGTTTTTGTTGTAGCGCAGTATTTGAAAGTAGGTTCGTAATTGTTTCGGCGATATCTTGCGGGTTGTCTTTATCAAAGTAGACTGCCGCATCGGCAGCAACCTCATGAAATACCTGGATGTTACTGATTGCAGTCGGAATACCGTGCGATAGAGCTTCTAGTATGGGCATACCGAAACCTTCGTAGTGCGAGGGCAAGACAAAACACGCAGCATTCTCATATAGCGCTACTTTTTCTACATCTGTTACGTATCCAGTTTGTATGATTCTAAACCCATCTGCTTGTTTTTGAGCAATGTCGGTGAGTATTGCATCGTCCCGCCACCCCTTCCCACCTGCCAAGACGAGTGAGTATTGGCTGCGAGTTTTGGCCGGAAGATGAACGTATGCCTCAATAAGATTTTGGATATTTTTGCGCGGCTCAACTGTTCCCACGTAGAGTATATATTTTTTATGCATAACCCCCTTTTTTGCTAAACTGGGTGGCAAAATACTCGGTGCTTGAGGGGTGAGTGGGGCTGGAGGAATATGCGTGACGATAATACGAGCCGTTAGGTCGGGAAAATGATGGAGCAAACGCTGTCGGGTATACTCAGAAATAGTTACAATAAGGTCCGCCGTGCGGATCGAACGTGAACAAAAACGTTGAAGATAGGCCAGATTTTTAGGCTGTATGTACTCAGGATGGTCCAAATAGCCCAAGTCATAAACTACCAGAGCTGTTTTCCGTCTCCTCAACAGCGGCAATGACACGTAATTTGTGAAAAGAACAACATCTGAACCGCGTGGTATAAAAAACTCAAGCGGAGGTTGAAAACCCAGCCGCCTACATGCGGATAGCAGCTTTCCAGGCGAGAACCTTATCTTATGAAATCTAACCCTCGGTAACGCTGGTGCTTTTTTACCGCGTCTGCCAAAAAAGTCGAAAAAGAAGCCGTCAAGTCGTATGGCTTGACTCTCATTTTCGGACATAGCACGCATCAGTCGATCTACGTAATACCCAACGCCAGTTTTTTGGTTGTCTACCATCGGGCTTGCTTCAAAGACGACAGAAACACTTTTTTTCATACCACCTAAGTATAGTTTGAGAATGGCGTTGACACAATTTAAAGAGGATAAACAGACGAAAAGCCTCCACGATTTTCGGGTTAATCCTCAGGCTCGGCGTAACTGCCGCTAGTACGGGCAGGCGAGGGCTTACATTGGCGGGTTATTCTGCATGTTGTGGAATCGGTTAGACCCAAACCCGAACACTGCATCAACCATAAAATCTTTGGAGAGTCAGGTATTACGCGTTTGCCAAATAAGCTCTCTGACCTGACCCCGATATCATACGCACTATGTCTACGCTCCCCCGGAGGGAACCGGAGGGGGAGCGTAGATCGGTTCCAGTACAATTATTAATGTAGCCTGCTGCTGGTAGTAAGGTTGGTGCTGTCATCACTTGGTTAAGAGCAGCCCATCATCAGGCAGCAGCATGGCGTAAACAAGAAGGGGGTGCGGGTATGGGCCAGCTTATTGCTACAGACAAAAAGCAGCAGGTCGTGAAAGAAATTCGTGATGATGGAAAGCGTCAATGTCTGGCAAAACAACTGGACAGCCCTGAGCCAGTACTTTGCCTTCAGCCCTGAGATACGCAAGATGATGTATACCACCAACCCAATCGAAAGCTACAATTCAGTCCTCAGAAAATACACCAAGAACAAACGCAGTTTCGTGAGTGATGACGCCCTCAGAAAAGTACTCTACCTCGCCACCCAGAAAGCCATAGAACATTGGGATAAATGCGTTCCCAACTGGCCAACCATCCTCAACCAATTCGCTATCCACTTTGAAGGGAGGGTTACTATGACGCTGTAGTAAAACCGCACCCCCTCGCCTAGGCGGGCTCGCGCCCGCCTAGGCTCCCACCCGCACACTAACAGAATGAGTTTACACAACAGTCCCGGTCAAACGCGTAATACCTGAGAGTAAAGAAGCTAATATTGCTAGACTGTAATGCGGGGGTTGGCGATAGCCTAGAAATAAGTGGTATACTTTACATAAGGTGCAACAGATAGGAAAACGGTATCGATACTCGATTATACTACTACGTGAGTTAGTGCGAACTGACTTTAAGTTGCGCTACCAGGGTTCTGCGCTCGGTTATCTTTGGTCACTTCTTCGCCCGCTCTTTCTCTTCACTATACTGTATTATATATTCGTTCACTTTGCGGGAACCATTAAAGGCATTGAGTCCCCCGGAGTGTACCTCTTGTTGGGCATCATACTCTGGAACTACTTTGTAGAAGTAACAACGGGAAGTGTGGGGGCTATTGTTGGTAAAGGCGACTTGCTCCGAAAAATTAACTTCCCCAAATACGTAGTTATACTTGCTGGCTCTATAGGTGCACTTATAAATCTCTCGCTCAATTTCCTGGTTATCTCTATTTTTATGGCTTTGTCTGGGGTTTCAGTCAGCGTACACGTATTGTTGTTAATCCCGCTTATTATTGAGCTATTCTTGGTATCTTTGGGTATGGCTTTTTTGCTCAGTGCGCTTTTTGTAAAATTCCGCGATATTTCTTACATCTGGGAGATTGTCATGCAAGCCGGATTCTATCTCACCCCTATTTTGTATGTGGTAACGCTGCTTCCTCATCGTGTGGCTGAGATACTCATCCTTAGCCCGCTCGCACAAATAATTCAAGACGCACGCTATGTACTTGTTTCGACCAAGACGCAAACCATTGCTCAGCTATATCCCAGGCAGGCGTATATGTGGTTAATACCTATTGGCATAACAGTATTCATTGTTTTTGTTGGTGCTGTTTATTTTAGAAAAAGATCAAAATACTTTGCCGAGGATGTATAAATGCCAGACATAGCAATATCGGTTTCAAATGTTTCAAAAGACTTTATTCTCCCGCATGAGAAGGTGAGCAGTGTGAAAAGCTTGTTTACTTCTTTAACAAAAAAACGGACGCATACTATTGATATACAGCATGCGCTCCGAGGCATTTCTTTTGACGTGAAGAAAGGTGAATTTTTTGGCATAGTCGGGCGCAACGGGTCGGGTAAAAGCACGCTACTAAAAATCCTTGCAAACATATATCAGCCGACATCTGGTTTAGTCAAGCATACTGGCAAACTCGTGCCATTCATTGAGCTGGGGGTAGGGTTTAATCCTGAGCTGACCGGTCGAGAAAATGTTTTCCTAAATGGTGCTATGCTTGGGTTCTCTAGACGAGAAATCGAGGGATTTTATGATGACATTGTCAAGTTTGCTGAGCTTGAACGTTTTATGGATCAAAAACTGAAGAACTACTCTTCTGGGATGCAAGTTCGCCTCGCATTTTCTATGGCGACTCGATCCGAGGCAGACATCCTGCTCGTAGATGAGGTCTTGGCTGTCGGCGACGCGGATTTCCAACGCAAGTGTTTCGAGTATTTCCGCGAATTGAAAAAGCTGCAGAAGACAGTTGTGTTTGTAAGTCATGATATGAACGCAGTTCGCGAGTACTGTGATAGAGCGGTGCTTATAGAAAAAAGCCAAATAGTTAAAAAAGGGAAGAGTGATGCCATTGCTGTCGAATATGCGAAAATGTTTCTTGAAAGGGACAATGCTAGCGGAAGAAAAAGTGAAGAGATTAGATGGGGAACTGGCGACGTAAGGATATCTGATGTTGTGGCGAATAATGGTGCTGCGCTGACAAAGGAGAAAGATGTGCTCGTTGTTGTCTTTAGCATTACTGCTAAGAAAACGGCTATCAATGTATGCTGTGGTTTTCAGATTAAAAATGCCGCAGGAGAGCTCATTACTGGAATAAACACTCAGATGTTGAAACAAAAACTTACTGACATGAAAGCAGGGGAAATTAGAACGTATGAATGGTCCATACAAAACATTTTCGCAGAGGGGAGTCATAGCCTATCTCTGGCAGTGGAGGCAAACGACAAGACTGCCGACTGGGTCGACGACGCGGCAATAGTTGATGTTTTACTCGAGCAACGTACACCCTTCATAGTCAATCCGAGGATTTCGATTCAAGAACTACAAAACTAAATAATCACACTCTTATTTCTTAGCCTATGCCTATACTCATTCGCGTCACCGCAATTGAGAAGTGTGTACTAGCTAGGCTCCTCACTGTCTTGTGGTAGTTCTGTTAAAATAGAGGGGTGCTTCTTTATCGAGAAGGAATAAAGAGCCAGATAAAAAATTAAATGAAAAATGGTAATGTCTAAGGAAAAACTTTGACCGACTATACAGTTACGTATGCGCAGAATCGTGAGGACATAATAATAGCAGGTTTCTTCCCGGCGGGGTATTGTGGCTTTTATGTCGACGTAGGAGCAAATGATCCGGTAAAAGATTCGGTTACCAACTACTTTTATAGGTTGGGCTGGAGAGGTATGAATATTGAACCGATTGAAAGGCATTATAAAAATCTTTGCACACAGCGCCCACGCGATATCAACCTTAAGACTGGAGTCGGTACTAAGGCTGGTGAACTAGCGTTTCGTGAATACGCAGGCGATGGGTTGTCGACCTTTTCTAACAATATGAAAAAGCAATACGAAAGAGGAGCAGAAGACGGTAACACCGCAAAATACAAGGACTATATCGTACAGATAAAAAAACTGGAAGATATATTTCTACAGTACTCAGTAACAAATATTGATTTTATTAAAATTGACGTCGAGGGATATGAATACGACGTTATAGTGAGCAATAACTGGAAAAAGTACCGGCCAAAAGTCATATGCATAGAGGCAAATCATATTAATAAAGACTGGAGGCCTGTACTGAGGGACAATGGATATATCTTGAAATTTTTTGATGGGCTTAATGAATACTATGTTGATAAAACAATAAAGTCGCTTCTGTCGTTTGATTACGTCAAAGCGGTCATAGGTATAAACTATATACGTAATGACGTTTTTCGTGAATTACACTATGTCCAAAAAGATATTCAGCGTCTAAAGCAAGAAAATAGCGAACTTTATGAGCGTATTACCTATCTCGACGCACATATTTACGAACAATCACGACTAAAGAACATGATCAAGAGTTTGATTAGAAAGGTGCACACCATTGCCTTGCTCTATCTTACGAAGTCTTTTAGAGGTAAAAAACGCTATCCTAAAATCAGTGAGGCTGACTTTTCTTCTTCAGAAAGTATGATCAGTGTTATTCATCAAGCTGACGTAAAAGCATTTAATACAAAACTTTCATTGGGCGCTAGGTCTAGAATAGTGCTTGCTAAAGGCGTGTATATTATGTATAGAGCAGCGGCGAGATCAATGTTTTTAGCTCTAAAGCACCTTAAAAGACTGGTCAGGCAATCTAAAAAGCGAGATAAAACCCTATGAGCGTAGAAAAAAAGCTTGTTATTGACTGTCAGGTTTTTCAAACGTCTTCGTGGCACCGTGGTATGGGTAAGTATTCGTTGGCTCTTCTCGATGCGCTTCTAGCCGAAAGAGAGCTCCGGGTAACATATAAGCCATACTTTATTTTTAATGATTCTCTACAAGTTCCCGAAGCGGTCGAGACTATGCTCGCAAAAGCTGACCAAGGGACAATCATCCGTTTGCCATTAAAGCTTCCGCGGGAACCACGGAATGAGCATTCTGTCGAGGAGGCTCGTCTGGCCAACAAATCCATCTTTGGACATCACCTCCCTAGCTATGTAAGCGGAGCATTTGACTACATGATTCTTGCGCTATACCTTGATGAAGTCTGTCCGGTTTTTCCAGATAATGCAGAGGAAAAGTTACTTATCTACTACGATGCTATACCCCATCTGTACTACGAACGGTATAACAAGTTTGCTGGGTTCTTCGATAATTTTTATTATCCACACACTGCGACGGTGTATGAAGCAACTAAGCTCCTGGCCATTTCCAAGACAGTAGCAAATGACCTAACTGTCACATTTGGCTTTCCCGCAGAGCGAATACATGTTATTAATGGGGCGCCCATTCCTAGAGAAGAACTTGAGCCAGACATACCCTGCGCCCAACTGCTCAAGAGTACTCGGTACATTCTTATGCCGACAGGCCAGGAGTTGCGCAAGAATAATAAACGAGCTGTCGAGGGTTTCTCGTTGTTCAACCAATCACTTGAGAAGAAGTTAAGGCTAGTTATTACGTCTCATTTTACAGAGGAGGGGCGTAAGGAACTGCAGGCTATCAGCCGTGACATTGTTTTTACGGGCAATGTAAGTGAGTCAGAAATAGACTGGCTTTATCAGAATTGTGAAGCGCTGCTTTTCCCGTCAGAGTACGAGGGCCTAGGGCTTCCTGTGCTAGAAGGGGTGTGTGCAAACAAACCGATAGCCTGCTCCGATATATCGGTGTTCAGAGAAATATCGCATGATGCCTTTGAATTTTTTAATCCATTTGATACGCAAGATATCGCGACGGCTTTGCGGCATCAGTACGACGCCGACGGCGTATCACCGAAAGCGTACCGCAAGATTAAACAACGCTATACGTGGCAAGAAACGGCTCGAGCCAGCTTAGTGGCGTTACGTACTCGATCACCAGGTTTAACGAAGAAAGTAAAAAGGCTCAAGGTGGCAATATTTTGCCCCGATCCTGCGGGCTTCTCGGCAATCGGCAAAGTTGTGATCGAGAGTCATGCATGGTATGCGGAATACTTTGATATAACGTATTACTTTGATCGGGGGCCAAACCATAAGATAATGCGACCCAACCCTTTGCCAGCTCTCGTGCACTGCCGGTCTGCGGAGGATGTTACTGCCGCAGATCTCGCTGTGTATGACGCGACCATATACCATATCGGTAACAGTGAATATCATCTCAACACACTACATGTCGCACTGGCAGTACCGGGCTATGTAATCTTACACGATACCTTCTTGCAGGGTGCATACAATGGTTTCGCTGAGCTTGGCTATATTTCATCGCAGAGATTTGAACTCGAGAAGAAACTCGATGGGCTAACAGAAGCTACTCAATCTCAGAGTACATTTCTCGTATCACTTATAAATAATCAGCACGGAATAATTGCTCATTCTGGTTATGCAAAACGCGCAATTAAAGAGAGACTCTTTAATAAAAATGTGAGCGTACGACAGGCTAATCTTCCGGTCTCTGTGCCGGTATTTCCCGAAACGGTGTATCGTCCTGTGGGCTCAGTGACGACGATAGCATTTGCGGGCATCTTAGCGAGTGTGAAAGGCATTGATGTTATGGAAGAAATCGCGACTTCAGAGGAATTTAATGAATGTCAGATAAATATTTTTGGTTATAGTGCGGTAGAGCCAGAGCAAGTGAACAAGCTTAGAAATCTACCGCATGTGCGTCTTGTGACAAGCCCAAGCGATCACGAGTTTCAGACCCTCATGAGGCAAACAGATATACTCATCAACGTCCGGCTGGCCTATAGAGGAGAAACGTCGCTTACTACACTTGAGGCGATGCGCTACGGCGCAGTCGTATTTGTACGCGCCTTTGGATGGTACGACGAGCTACCAGATGATGTTGTTATCAAGCTTGACGACCCGTATATGACAATGCCAAAACTAAGCGACACAGTGCGCAACCCCGAGGGGTGTCAACAAATAGGTGAAAGAGCTGTACGCCACATCGCCCTACATCACAAACATAAGACATATGCACAGACTATGTATGAGCTCATCATAAACGTCAAAAATCAAAAAGACGAGACGGAGCAATAGCACAACCCTTCGACACTTTTGACACATCGATACTAGAGCCAGCCCCCAAACCACGTCACACTCCATTCAGCACGGACACACCCTTACAACGCCGTGCGATGTAAGGGTGTGTAGTCGTATCTAAGGGACAAATATGCGGATGTCGGTGTAATCGCCGGGCTGGGTGAGTGTTACGCCAGAGTCAAGGAGTACAGGCTTTAGTTTTTCGTTATACGTAGTGCCAGTTATGGCAGTCCAGGGTGTTGTTTCGACGAAGCAAAATTTAGCGGTGTGGTTTGGTAGGACGATATGTGGATTTGGGATTATCTGTGTCCCATTCTGGTCATACACGCTATCGAGCGTATCAACGGCAACCTGTTTAGGATTACGTGTGTCTGTCCAAAGATAGCTAAAGATACTTAGATTATTTGCATTGGCTGTAGCAACGGCAACGGAAGGCACGCCCGGCCATTTTACAGTTTTGTCATGCCAGGCGTAAGCGCCCTTGTTTTTGTACTGGGTACACACCCAGATGGACGCGCCTTTTGCTATCCCCAGGGCTTGATTTTGGGCACTGAGTTTTGCTTGCCAGGCTGGTGTAGCAATTTCGTAGCCCGTAACTGCATTTAGGCTAATGCCCGAGCCGTACAGAACTGGCTTGAAATACTCTACATACTTTCCTGTTTTGACGCTCCACGGTGCGGTTACTGTTACTTTAAACTCTACGATTTGACCAGGCAGTACAAGGTGCTGATTGACCGCAGCGGATTGACCGTCTGATTCATAGACTTTGTTAAATATCTTTGCTGCGATACCGTTTGTTGGCCATGTGCTGCTAAAAATACTCATATTATTACCGTTTGCTGTAGCGAGATATACAGGTGGGAGACCAGGCCAGTTTGCGGCGTCATCACGCCACGTGAACTGACCAGTATTGCGGTATTTCATGAGTAGCTCGGTAGATTCACCTGGGGTTAACGATGGCCATTCACTTTGTCCAGCATTTGCAGCCCGAAAGACAGGAGGGACATCGACAGCTATGACTGCTTGCGCGCTGTCGCCTAGATCAATCGATGTGCCAGCCAAGACCGGTTTGAACGTCTCTGCATAAGAACCACTTGCGAGCGACCAGGGAACAGTAAGAGGGAAAGTAAAGCTGATGATTTGACCAGGGTTTATAATGTGTTGGCTAGCTATAGATAATGTGACCCCATCTGATTCATACACTTTCGTTGTTACGTTTGGCGTATAGCTATTAACCCAGCCGTAGGAGAAAATGCTGCTGCGTGCAAATGGATTTGTCGTGGCGAGCCTGAGCGGTGGTATGCCCGGCCAGTCAACACTGTCGTCGTGCCATGCCCATAGTCCTGTGTTGCGGTAACTGAGCGTAATGGTTCCGCTCGTACCAGCACCGGCGCTAATAGAGGGGCTTTGGGTGATGAGTGAAGCATTGAATAGGTTCCCATAGGTCGTGACAAACCAGTCGCTGTATACGCGCCAAAAGTTTCGATTTCCGTATGCGCTACATCTATCCCCCGTGCCGTACATGTTCGAGAGCGCCGCTGCGTTTGGTTGATATGGGGTGTAAGTGTAGAGTGCAGCCGTTGCTCTAGATTCAATATAGACATTTGAGGCACCACAGCCGCTTGGCTCCACATTCCATAATATGCTGTTTGTTTGGTAAGGCTTTTTGTACTGCCACCATGGCTGGGTCATACTATCTAGGTACCACCGCAATAGGGCGGCGGCTTCGTCCATTTGTAGAGAAAACCCAGCATAGTTGCTGTCGCAGTTTGCGCTACCGCCAGGACCACTATCGGGGCAGTGCGCGCCCATTGCGTACAGGTATTGGTTTTGAAAGGGCCAATCATCAGAGGTCAAGGGACCAGCTGACTCGGTGCCAAGCTTTACGAGGAGAACCTTAGGATTAATACCGTACTTTACGGCCGAGTCATGGATAAGCTGAGCGGCACTTTTGGCGCCGGCTGGTTTGGGTAGCCCTGCGAAGTTGCTCGTAGGAATACTGGGCCCCGGAGAAAGCTTCGGCACCTCATAGTAGTCTTTGAGGCATGTAAATGGGATTGCGCCATCACTACTTTGATAGTAGGTGTTATAGCGTTGAGCGTAGGTTGCCCGTGATGTTGTAACCCATGGTCCGATTGTCTGCGAAAAACTTGGCTGCCCAGTCGAGGAATTATAATAATATCCCACGCTCTTGGTGCCGTAGTTGTCGCAAACGGGGACTTTACTATTCAAGAAGTTCTGAATATCTGGTACCGACATAGCGGCTGAGTCGGCGAAAACACTGTCGTCAATGATTCTGCCGGCCTTCCAATCAGAGGCTGCAATTGCTGATGCGTGGTTTTTGCCCAGTATGGCTGCCATCATAGAGGTAGTTAGAGCTACTAAAAGACAGAGAATAATGGCGTTGTGTGTGTGCCGTCTCATACCCTACGTTACCTGTAGTTTTATTGTTTTTTCAAGCGATGCTCCACCGGATGAGGGGGAGACCGTCAGCGTGATGTCCCATGAGCCGACGCCGACACTGCTCACCGGCACGCTGAATCCGCTGCAGGAAGAAAATTCTGGCTGATACATAACATTGGCGGATACGGTTGATGACCGCGCCCCGTTTTTAATCGTCAGAGTACACGTACCAGCTGATACATTTTGCAGCTTGGTGAGGATTATCACAGTTTGGTCCTGTTTCGCTGCCGTCATACTTGCAATAGCACTCACTGAGTTCGATGAAGTTGGAGGCAGCCCAGGAGTAGGGGTAGTAGTATTTGCCGTTTTGTCTAGGAATGCTTCTTTTTGCTGGCTGGCCGTCTTTTCCTGGAGAACCACCTCTTCTTTAGTGGGTCCGTTTGTAGTAGTGTCAGAGGGTTTTGCGCGAGGATAATAGTGCAGAGCTATAAAGCAGATTGCTCCAAGTACGAGCACAATAAATACAATGATGATGAATTTATGCGATGTAAAACCAGTAGGTCTTGTGTTTGTTTTTTTCATAATCAGTATGGATAACCATAAGAATTATACACTACAGTTTGAGGCTTGACAAGATGCTGATAATCCCGCATGAGGTTTAGCTGCTGCCACAAAAGTGGATCTCTCATGGTGCTGAAACAGGGTCAGGGCTATTTGTCGAAGCCAGAAAAGTGCGACATTTTGCTGCCAATATCATAGTCAAACACCAAAATCTGTATACCAGCTACAGTAATAGTCTTTGTAGGATTTCCAAACTGCTTTATTACCTGCGCTGGAGTACAGTTTGGAGGGGCGCTGTAAGAAGGGTCATATAAGTAAAAACTTTTCTCTGCAGGCTTGCCAAATTGACTTCCGTCGACGAGCCATTTAAATGTACGTAGCTGGCCGCCCTCACAAAGAGTCGGCAGATAGAGTGTTGTTCCTTTTGAAAGGTAGGTATTAATGTTGCCTTGCCAATATGTTGTATAGCCTTTATGAACGTGGAGGTTGTCTACTGCCCGGATGAGCGTATAATTGAGCGCATTCCCCATGTTACTACTGACGTTTGGTTGGCCTTTTACGTAACCACTCATCGTCGTAATGCTGAGATTGAAGCATGTTCCACCGAGGAGGAGTAGCACGAGTATTGCCCGGGCTAACTTATTCAGTTTTGACCCCAGCGTAAACACCAAAGCAATGATGCCACAGTATACGAAAACAACAAAGAAACGATAGTTCGACACAAGCACGAGCGTTGAGACAGTATAAACGATGAACATAAAGAGCATGACAATACCCCAAAATATCTTCCATAACTCGGGCAGCTTCAGAGTATGAATAGTTGATACCTTGAGTCTCTGTGCACTATGCCAAATGTACCACCAGATAACAGCGACGAGAGATGCATTCATCAAATTCCCAAATGTCGACGGGGCAGTAACTTGTTTGCCAAAAAAATCTGCCCCAAAGATTATGAGTAATCCTTGCAGGGAATTTGCAACATTGAGAAGAAGCCCATCTAGACCGACAAAGGCAGAGGGTATCTCTGCGGGTATATGAAGCCCAGCCTTCTGCCCGATATATGCAAACACGCTTGAAGATATGATGCTCGCAAAGCTTCCGACTGTAATTAATACAAGTTTTTTGCGGTCAATACGCTTTAGAGCAAAAAGCAGGACGGTAAAAATAAGTACCGGACCTAGAGTAAAAATAAGGAAATAGGGGTCACTGTATGAGACAAGCCCAACGTATAATATTGCTAAGACACTCAGAAGCTTATTCCGAACATTGCGTAACGGCATAAAATCATCAAAACATATGGCTGCCACAAGCATAAAAGTGAGCATCGCTATTCCGACCTCTAGTGTTCGCCAATCGGAGTTAAGATAATTTTGCACAAGCGGATACCCGAAACTTGCTAGCCAAATAAAGGGCAGCAGACTGGCTATATTGATGCGTAGTTTCAATTTACGCATAAAATATACTGAAGCAAAATACGCAGATACAAAAGTCAAAATAGTAATGAACCAAGCCTCAAAAAGTATCAGAGACCTACTGGGCGCAAAAATAGACTCAAAGAACATAAAAAACGGCGCAAGCATCACAAAGATGTCTTTTGTGCCAAAGTAAAATATCTCGCCACTGAAAGGTCTCCAGGTTCGGATTGTCTGCTGCCAGTATAGGTCATCACTGTTAAAGGGTCGTATACTGCCAATATAAATAATATTAAAAGAGAGTATGACAAGACCTATAAATAATATGATTGCGACAGGGTGTTTTTTGATTAAGGCTGTTATTCTTCGGATAAACGGTTTGTTTCGCATGTGTCGTAGGCCGGTAAGCATGGTGGCTCCTCCCATAGAAGCATACATGGTTTTCCGTGCTCCGTAAATCCTTCCCTACACGCACCTCTCCCCTTGTAAATGCCAGCATGGTGAAAAGCTTCGTGTGATCGGTTACGAGTGGACGTGGGCGCTCTGAAGATATTTACTTTTGTGTAGACAACAGATATTAGATAATATATACATATGATTCGTGGGCTTTTCTTTGATCTAGATGGAACGCTTGTAGATACGCACCGCGCAAACTACGAGGCCTATAAGCATGCGCTTGGGCTTGAGGGTTTTAAAATTGACTTTGATCAGTTTAAACAAACGATTGGTATGCATGCTGGGCAGTTTCTACCCTTGCTCGCACCGGGCCTTTCCGTCAAAGGTTTTGATAGGGTCACGCAGAACAAGGCTGCGAAGTATCGAGAGATCGGCCATACGACGACGCTCAATACGAACCTCAGGTCTTTTATAGAAAAGATGAAACCACGTATGAAAATTGCTCTGGTAACTACGGCAAAACGAGTAAACGCTGAAGCGATCTTACAGTACCATGACCTGACCGAACTATTCGATACAGTTATTACTGCAGACGACGTAAAGGTTAGCAAGCCAGATCCTGAAGCGTACGTGCTTGCACTAGATAAAACAAAGCTACACTCTTATGAGGTGATTGCTTTTGAGGATTCGGAAACAGGCAGAAAAGCAGCGGAGAGTGCAGGTATCGCCGTAGTGGTAGTAAAGGACTTTCACGATGTCACTTAGGAAGGCTTTACTTATACCTTTGCTCGTATCTCTGGGGGTGGTGCTAGCTTTTTCCGGACAAATTCTTCATAGCTTGAAGGTGCTAAGCGAAGCGGTGCAAGTCTCATCTTCTTTCTTAAGTATGTTAATGCTGGCAGCGCTCCTTCAACTGGCTGGCCATGTAGTGCGGGCATATAAAACACGCTACATTCTTTCTCCCGTTAAGGCGTCGAGCACAAGGTTCCAGTTTCGCGCACTGACGTTGGGGTATCTCTGTAATACTGTATTTCCGTTGCGACTCGGGGAGCTTGTGCGATCATATATAATGGCCTCGGCCGATAAGATTAGTTGGGGCCTGACGCTATCCCTGGTGCTCTTTGAAAGAGCTATTGACGCGCTACTACTATTGATTTTCGTGAGCGTCCTAGTGCTCTTTGGCTGGATAGACCCAACCAAAATTATTGCAGTGCTGATGGCGCTCGGTGTTTTTTCAGGAGGTGTATTAATATTTACCATTGCATTAGTGTATGAATGGCCACCACTTATTCGTTGCATACAACGTACGGCAGAGCTGTTTAACTCGAGGGTCAAACAGGCCGTACGCTTTAAGGCGTGGTCAGTTATATATGGACTCCAACAGGTTATGCGCCGACAATCGATTGGACGCTATGTTGCGCTTTCGTGTCTAAGCTGGGTATTCTATGCGGGCTCTATGGTTCTTGTTGTTCTGCAATTCAACGCAATTACCATAAACACAAAAAATCTATCTATCGGAGCCGCAAGCCCATATTACGGGGTAGCGGTGCCTTCTGTTGGTCCTGCAAGTCTGGGAAGTTATTCAAAACAGGCGAACGATATCAATGCAGCGTTGCCACTATCTGAAAACGAGCGAACTGCATTTGACCTCACAGCTTGGTTTGTGGTTGTTGCCCCAACGGCGTTCGTGGCTGTCATTCTTCTGCTAATAAAAACTAAAGAACCTCTATGGAGGCAACTACCTAAATCATCGGCTAGGAGTGCATTGCTAGATAAGTTGGCTAGAGAGGAAGACATTAGCAAAGAAATGGAAGAATTTCTAGAGAACTATTTTGCAGGAAATACACTTTCTAGAATTGTGCATAGATTAGAACGTGAAGGAGAGTTTAGCTTACTCAAATATTTTAAAGGTGGATCTGACGCCATTACTATTCTTGTCTCTGATAAGCAGGGGAACGTATTTGTCAAAAAAATTATCGCACTTTCATACAAAGATAGGCTAAAAGCACAGTACGAATGGTTGAAGCGACACGCTCACAAAAATATAGTTAAAGTTGATTCCGAAAAGACGGGGAGCGACTACTATGCAATAGACATAGCGTATGATGAAAACGATGAAATGTTTTTCGACTATCTCCATCACGCTTCTCCTGAAGACACACAACAGGTAATGATTGCTGTGTGGAAGTGTCTATCGCACACACTCTACCAACATACAGAAACAGTTACGGACTATGTTGCCCTCGATGAGTACGTGAATAAGCATGTCTGGGGTTGTTTCGAGAAGGCTGCCTTAGCGCATGCTGAACTTAAAATGGCGGTAGTGCCCCGTACCATACGCATCAACGGCAAGCGCTATGACAACCTATCTACCATTATGAAGAAAATCATGGCGCATCCACAGGCACGTAAAGACCTTGCGACGTATGCGAAGGGCACGGAAGTGGATGGTGACATTGCGGTTGATAACATCCTGGTTTCTAAAAAAACTCGTCAAGTACGCATCATTGATCCCGCACCAGACGGTAACATTTTTACCGGACCGGTCTTTGATTTCGGGAAAAATATGCAGTCACTGTACTGCGGATATGAGTTTTTGTTTCGCAGCAACGAAGCTGTTGTGCTGGGTGAGAACGGGGAGATTAACTTCCAAGACCAGCGTTCGCAACAGTATGTACAGTTATGTGATTTCGTGCGACGTGAACTCGCTCCGCAGTATCTCAGTACCGGAGAGCAAAAGGCAATTATATTTCATGCTGCTGCCTTGCACATCCGTCGCCTAAAACACCAGGTGTATCAAAATCCATCAGTTGCCCTGGCTATGTATGCAGTGGGCGTAAGGACCTTTAACGATTTTCTCAACCAATACAAATGAGCTAGTGTTTGTTTTTTGCGTGAAAAACAAACCTGTCATAGGTGAGGAAATTGTATATAAGTATAAGTACAACCATAAAACCGAATGCTCCCGTTTTAGCGACAAAGTCATAGCTAAAGGGTAGGTGCAGGTTGCTGGTAATGGTATGTACGGCACGGTATAGAGAGTTAAAATGAATGAATACGCTCAATAAAACAGGTCGTAGTATCCACATACCTAGGCCAGTAAATGTAAAAAACTTCAGTATAGTTACACGACTCACAGAGCGATCGCGCCACGTAATGAAACGGTGCGTGAGAAAAGCACAAAGGAGCGCAACAGTGCCCGAAATAAAGCCTGCGAGAGCCAAGCTGTTCTGCTCCGTCAAAAATACTTGTGTCAATACAGTGTAAAATGCGAAGTCAAGCAGTGTATTGAAGATCCCGACACAAAGAAAAACTAATTTTCGTGTATGTTTTGTGTGAGGTGATATCTTTTGCTCGTTCATTGCATGCCTTTCAGGTAAGCTTGTAGCTCCTCAGGCGTTCCAAATATGTATTTTCGATCAACTTTGGCTATCTCGACAGTGCCACCTCGTGTAAGGAGCATATTGAAAAGGTGGGAAACAAAGTATTCTTTCAGATCATGTGCCAGCGGTTTACTTAAAAATTCTGAGGCTAATGCTTTGAACTGTGCGCCAGTCGAGAAAAAATAACCACCCAAAAGTGCCTGGTTAGATATCACTATTTTTTCGGCAGTACGCAGTACCTTGCCGGCTTTATCTGTTTCTACATAACTGTACCGCGGGTCGGTTGACGCAAAGGTGAGTAACATACCATCGGGTTTATCATCGGCTGCAATCTTCTTAAAATAATCCGTTGACTCAAAGTATATGTCACAGTCTGCGATAGCAATCGGATCTCTGTCGCCGATGTCATTTGCGGCTACCATACATGATTCGACTGCACCTTCAGTATCATGATCAAGTATGTTGATGCGGGCGTTCGGTATTTGTGCTCGGATCTGTTGAGTGAGTTGGTGTGTGTCATCGTGTTCTTTCCGTATCACGAATATATACTGCACATTTTTAACTGGCTTGAAACTGTCGAGTGCGCGCATGAACATTGGCTTGCCGTCAACCTCTATAAGTGGCTTCGGCGTTGTATAACCTTCTTTGGCAAAACGGCTTCCTAGGCCTCCCATAGACATCAGAACTTGTAGCATGTCAGAGCACCTCTTTGCATTGGTAATCGTCTGATTTTTTGGTTTGCCTATACTTTAGAAAACCAAATCGCCAGCCCAGAAGGTTTATGAGTGCTGTTTTGGCGATGTTGAAATTACGCGCATTGGAAACTTGGTCTTCCTCACGCCAGGTTATGGGCACGTATGCAAACCTTACACGTCTTTTTATAAGGTCGAGCAGGAGCTCAAAGTTAAAGGTGAGCTTATCAGCAAACTCAAGGTATGTACGCTGGTCGAGATCCTTCACTGCAAACAAATTTAGGCCGGACCCGAGGTCTTGACAGTGTCGAAAAGTCAAAAGCGTATACGCCACATTGAGTACACGGTTGCCGGCTATTCGTTTCCGGTCGTATCCATGTAACGTGGATCCTCTACTGAAACGAGAGCCCAGCACAGTTTGTGCCTCTGCGTGTGCAGCAGCGTAGTCGAGCAGCAGATTACCCTCATCACTTTTCGCTTGGTTATCACCGTGGAGTATCAGCACGTGTGTCAAATCTAGTTCTTGGGCGTGCAGAAACGCGACTTTATGGGTACCGCCTAGATTGTAATTATTGACATTCTGATACACATGCAAGTCTTTAAGTCGATTCGCTTTTTTGTATTCTAGAGCAGCCTGCACTGTGTTATCTGTGCTACCATTGTCGATAACGGCTATCTCGTGGACGCGTCCCGCCAGCTTCTCATCAATTTCATCAAGCGTGCGTATAATTTGCTTCTCGCAGTTATACGACGGTATGGCTATGAGAACTCTTTGTTCCATGACGGTAGTATATCACTCGGTCTGGCTGAAAGTAGAGGAGAAACGGTGTATACTGAAAACGCAGACTAAAGGAGGGAAACAGGTGAAAAAACTTATTGCGTTTGATTTGGATAATACGTTGGCGGAGTCGAAGTCGCAAATCCCCGACGCTATGGGTGAGGCGCTGGGTAAGCTGCTAGAGAAATACGATGTGTGCATTATATCGGGCGGTAAGTTTGAGCAGTTTTTAAAGCAGGTTATTAACCGTTTAGAGGTGTCAGACGAACAGCTGAGCCGGCTACACATTATGCCCACCTGCGGCACGCGCTATTATCGCTATGAACAGGTCGAAAAAAAGTGGAAAATGCTTTATCACAACGACCTCACCGCCGACCAAAAAAAGCGCGTGCGAGCAGCGTTTGAAAGCGGTGCAAAAAAGCTCGGGCTATGGGAGGCAAAGCCGTACGGCGAAATTATCGAGGACCGTGGTTCGCAAATGACCTACTCGGCACTGGGCCAAGACATTGGTGAAATGCTCGGCGAGGAAGGCATAAAGCGTAAGTACGAATGGGACCCAGGCATGTCCAAGCGCAATAAACTCAAAGAGCTCATTGCGCCAGAGCTCGACGACTTAGAGGTGCGCGTTGGCGGCGTGACTAGCATAGATGTCACGCTGATCGGTGTCGACAAAGCGTACGGCATGAAAAAACTTATCGAAGCACTTGGCATTAGCAAAGAAGAAATCGTGTTTGTAGGCGACATGCTGCAAGAGGGCGGCAACGACTATCCCGTACGCGCCATGGGCATCGACTGGGTGGAGGTCGAGAACTACAAGGCAACACCATACGTCATAAACGGCATGTTGGCAGTAACCGAATAAAAAGTCTTGAGAAAGGGAAACTCATGAAAATCATCGTGACAGCAGGTGGGCAGGGAACAAAAATGTGGCCGTACAGCCGACAAGAAAAACCAAAGCAGTTCCAGCCTATCATCGGCGACGAATCGACCTACGTCCACAACATAAAAGTGCTGTTGCAAGACTTTGCCCCAGAGGACATTTACGTGTCAACCAAGCACAAATTTATTAAGTACATTAGTGAGCAGTCGCCGCAAATTCCGCTCAAAAACTACATTGTCGAGCCAGACATTGCCAAAGACCGTGGTCCAGGGGAAGGCCTGGCGTTTGTGCGGCTGAGTATGTTACATCCCAACGAGCCGTTTTTCCTCGTGCAGGCAGATTGTTACCGTGAGCCAGCCAACGAATTTTTACAGATGATCCACCACGCCGAAAAACTCGTTACCAAGCACAAAAAACTTGTGACAGGCGGCGTAAAAGCCACCGAACCAAGCATTGGCGTCGACTACTTGCAGCTGGGTAAAACTCTTGGTGCAGATGCGTATGTTATAGACAAATTTGTGTTTCGCAAAAAAACCATCCGGGAAACGCGCGACCTTATTCAAAACTTTCACGTGGTGACACACTGTAACCACATGTGCTGGTACCCCGAACTCGCGCTTGACGCATACAAAAAGTATCGGCCAGATTGGTACGAAAAGCTCATGGCTATCAAAGAGGCCATTGACCAGCCGGGCGAACACGAAACCATCGAGCGTCTTTACGGCGAAATGGAAAAAGGCCCCACCGAAGAAGTCACCACAAACATTATGGATAGCGGCGAGGCCATGGTCATACTGCTGCCGTTTAAATGGACCGACCTTGGCACTTGGAACTCCGTGTACGACTACTTTTCCGGCACCCCCGAAAACTACGAAGACGGCAATGTCGTGACGGTCGACGCGCAAAACTCCCTTATAAAGTCGAGCAACCCGCAAAAGCTTGTGGCCGTAGCGGGGGTAGACGACCTGATCGTCGTAGACACCGACGACGCGCTCTTGGTGGTACCCAAAGACCAAGTCGATAAGATCAAAGACATCCAAGAGCTACTGGCGCAGCGCGAGAGCACCGAGTATCTATAGGGAAGACCGTGAAAATACTCTACGTTACGCGCAAATTCCCGCCCACTGTTGGCGGTATGGAAACAGCGGCGTACGAACTACATCGTGCCTTGCAGCCCCTGGCAAATGTCTGCCTCGTGAAGTACGGTGGCCCAAACAAATATTTGCCCATCATATACCCAATTCTCTTACTCCGCGCTCTTGTCACGGCGCTTTGGTTTCGCCCGCACATCCTGTACCTGCAAGACGGCATGCTTGCCCCAATGGGCGTGGTGCTGCGGGCACTCACCCGTCGACCGTGCGTTATGTCGGTGCATGGTTTAGACGTCACGTTCAAAAACAAACAGTACCAGAAGATTATGCGGTACTGTTTTCCCAAAATGGATCAGCTTGTGGTAGGCAGCGACCAGACAGCGCAGGCCGTACAAGAGCGGTTTCCTGCGTTGCAGACGGCGACAGTCATCTACGGCGTGCGCGACACGTTTTTTGTCGACAAACCGCGCACCGCACTGCGGCAGCAGCTTGCTACGGCGCTTCGGCTTGACGACGACCTGACACACAAAAAGCTCATTGTCACAACTGGTCGACTTGTCCCGAGAAAAGGCGTCGCATGGTTTGTTGGTTCGGTCATGCCAGACCTAGTGCGTCACCAGCCCGAGCTGGTCTATCTTGTTGCAGGTAACGGGCCAGACAAAGAGGCTATTGCGCAACTGGTTGAGACCCACGGGCTGCAAAAACATGTTCGCATGCTGGGGTATGTTTCTGACGAGGTGCGAAACCTTTTGTACAATACGGCCGATATTTTTCTTATGCCAAACATCCGTATCCCGGGTGACATGGAAGGTTTTGGTCTGGTGGCTCTAGAGGCGGCCAGTTGCGGCACGCCTGTTTTTGCCAGCGGCATAGAAGGTCTCCTAGACGCAGTCGCCGACACTCACACTGGCTATCTTCTGCCCGCCCAAGACGCCCAGCAGTACGTGCAAATCCTCACGCGCGAGCTCAAAAACCCTTCGCTAGCACGCTCAAAAGTTCGCCAATACGTTTTAGAAAACTTCTCGTGGGAAAAATCCGCCCAAGGCTACCTAAAAATTTTTGAAAAAGCAACTCGCCCCTGAGTCTCAACCGTTTTCATGCAAATATTTCTTACGATCGTGTAAGGTACTGCGGCTTAACTAACCATATCCGGCTGCGTCAGGGTTGGACCCTGGCGCAAGGGGTGCGATAGAGCGTAAGCTGTTGATCGACCGACTGATTATTCCACCGTGACAGATTTGGCGAGGTTGCGGGGTTTGTCGACGTCGAGGCCTTTGCCGGCGGCAACGTAATAGGCAAAAAGCTGCACGACCATTGCGGTCAATATCGGGGCGGTTTGCTCCATGGTTTCGGGTATGTACACAACGTCGTCGGCGAGCTGGGCTATGTGCTGGTTGCCCTCGGTGGCTATTGCAATCACCGGGCCTTTACGAGCGCGGATTTCCTCGATGTTACTGTACATTTTTTCGAGTAGTTGGTCGTTGGTGGCAATCACGAGGGTGGGGAAGTTTTCGTCGATCATGGCGAGCAGGCCGTGCTTCATTTCTCCGGCCGCGCACCCCTCGGCGTGTATGTAGCTGACCTCTTTAAGCTTAAGCGCACCTTCGAGCGCGGTCGGGTACTGATAGCCGCGACCCATAAACAAAAAGTCTCGGTAGGTCGAATATTTGTTTGCCAAGTCTCGAATATGATCGGCTAGCCCAAGCACTGTCTCGGCTTTTTGCGGCAAACGGTCGATTTCCTCGAGCAGTGGGCGGTATAGCTCAGTGCGTCCTTGGCTGAGTGACAGGGCAATAGAAAGCAGCACAACATACTGTGCAATAAACGCTTTGGTGCTGGCAACCGCCTGTTCTGGTCCAGCGTGGCAGTACACGCCAGCATCAGTGGTGCGGGCAATGGTGCTGCCAATGGCGTTGACGACCCCCAGCTTTAACACGCCGTAGTTTTGTACTTTTTGTAGTGCTGCGATGGTGTCGGCCGTTTCGCCCGACTGCGAAACAACTATTAGCGCAGTGCTCCGCGAAAACGGTTCTTTGCGATATTTAAACTCCGACCCCGCCTGCACCTCAACCGGTATACCGGCCAATTCCTCGATAGCATACTCGCCGAGCATCGACGCATAGTAAGCCGTGCCGCAGGCCACAATCACGATCCGGTCAATGTATTTTAGCTGGTCTTGCACGTCTTCGAGCCCGCCAAGCTTCACGATGCCGCTTTCTGGCCGTATTCGACCGAGTGCGGCCGAACGAATTGTTTGCGGTATTTCGTGTATTTCTTTGAGCATAAAGTGCGGGTAGTCGCCCATACTGGCCTGGTCGGCGTCGTAGTCAAGCGTTTCGGTGTCTCGCTCGACTGGTTCATCGCGGCCAAGGTCATATATGCGGTAGTCTCCGCCTCGCGTCACCACTAAGCGTTCTTTGTCGTTTAGGTACACAACCTCTTTGGTATGGGCAAGGAGCGCCGCCGGGTCAGAGGCAACAATGTACGAACCAGTCTCGGTCACACCCAGCACCAGCGGGCTACCAAGCCTCGCTGCATACAGCTTGTCTGGTTCGTGCGTGCTCATTGCCAAAAGCCCATATGCGCCTCGTAGTTGTTGCAGCGTTTGTACAAATGCTTCGGCAAAGCTGTTCCCTTGCTGGCAGTAAAAATCGAGCAAATGCGGAATAACTTCGGTGTCTGTTTCGGTCAAAAACTCGTAGCCCTTTTTCTTTAGCGTTTCTCGCAGGTCGGCGTAGTTTTCGATAATACCGTTGTGCACAACCAGTATGGAACGGTCGTGGTTAAAGTGCGGGTGAGCGTTTTGCACCGTTGGTGAACCGTGCGTTGCCCACCGGGTATGGCCAATAGCGGTTTTGCTGCTGGGTGCAGGAGAGCCAAGTTTGTCGGCCAGTGACTGAACGCGCCCAGCCTGTTTCTCGACGACCATTTCGCCAGTTTCGCTTAAATACGCCACGCCCGCCGAGTCGTACCCGCGATATTCCAGCGCTTGCAGCCCGCTTACGACGACATCTACCGCCTTGTCTTCTGTACCAATAAACCCGACAATACCGCACATAGCACGCTCCTCTACTATCTTATTTTCGCTTTAGTACCTCCCCGCACCTAAACCTATGGCCAGACAACTGCTCAGAAATAGTGCCAGAGTGTCTGAGACAGGCCTGAAGTGTAACCGTAGTTACTCTGAAGACTGGCTGAGTACTCTGGTGCTGTTTCTGAGCAGTTGGACCCGTAGGAGTAGGTGTGGTGAGGTACTAAGTATATTCCTCTAGTCTGCGCAACAACTCGCATTCCCACAACCACCGCTGGCATCAACTATTTGACACCCCCTTCCCCTAGACCTACCGCAAAAAGGCTATAGCCTCTCTCAAGTCGAGTGGTTTGTTAGGGCATGGGTGAGCTGGTGGCGCATGTGTTTGCGAAACTGGGTGTCGGAAAACTTTTGGGCGTAGGCGCGTATGGCAGCGCTGCTATAGGCACCACCGTCAAACCGCTTGAGCGCCAGCGCCAGCGACCGCGCCGTTTGCGTGTCAAAAAACTGGCCGGTAACCCCCGGCTTTATGTAGTCCAGCGCTCCACCAGACCGATAGGCGATCACCGGTGTCCCTGCCGCCATAGCCTCTAGCGCGGTTATCCCAAAATCGTCAAGCCCAGGGAAAAGCAACGCCTCTGCCCGCGCAAGTTCATCGGCCAGTACTGCGTCAGACACATTTCCTAAAAACGTCACCGATTTACCAGCAAGCTGTCGCAATCGTGCGTGGTCAGGCCCGGTGCCAACCACCGTCAGGGGTAGGCCCAGTTTGGTGCAGGCCACTACCGCCAGGTCAAACCGCTTGTAGGGCGTTTGTCGCCCGGCTATCACAAAACCCCGTCGCTTCACACTTTGCCCAGGTTTTTGCCCAAATCGATCAATGTAGACCGGTGGAAAAACAACAGCCGCCTCTCGCCCGTAGTAGGTGCGTATTTCACGCTGCGTATGGCTCGAGTTGGCCAGCATAACGTGCGGTCGCTGGGCGGCCCGCTTGTCCCACGCCCGCAGTGGTCGCACGAGCAGCCACAGCCCAACTCGTGCCAGCGGATCGAGCAGCCCAAAACCCGGTCGTTTCATGTACTCGTCGTAGCGGCTCCAGTAGTAGTGGGTTGGGGCATGGCAATAGTTTACATGCAGCACACCGCGGGGCACTCGTACGCCCTTTGCCTCTGCGCCCGACGTAGAAATGACCATGTCGTACCCACGCAGTTTCAGATGAGTAAACCACCATATACGCAAAATGGGGATGAGTTTGCGAACCTTACCGAGTGGCTGCAGCCAGCCGGTGCGAACCTTTCCGTCGAGCCGTTTGCGCCACTCACGGGTGGCGTACGAAGTGTAAATTGGCGCCTCAGGGAACATGCGGTGCAGCTGCTCGACAACCAGCTCTGCGCCACCCCCCACGAGCCAGTCGTGTACAATCGCCACCTTTACCGTCGGTTGCGTCGAGCGTTTCACTAGATGTATCTCGCTCCGTGGCGGGCCAGACGCTCAAGTACCACGCGGACCGTTTTAAGCACAATAATCATGTCGAGCCCAAAGCTCCAGTTTTGCACGTAGTACAGGTCAAGTTTGCGTCGTTCTTCAAAACTCATAGTGTGCCGACCCGAAACCAGCGCCAGACCAGTTAGGCCAGACTTGACGCTTAGTATAAGGTTGCGTTTGTCGTAGCCCTGTATTTCGCCTACGTCGAGTGCCCGCGGGCCGACCAGACTTATTTCGCCGTGCACGACATTCCACAGTTGCGGCAGTTCATCGAGGCTGGTGGCTCGCAGCAGTCGTCCGGCTCGGCTCACACGCGGGTCATGTGGGAGCTGGTCGCCGTTTGCCCGGTACTGTTTGCTTAGCTCGGGCTTGCCCATTTTGGCAAAACCTTGCTCGGGAGTCAGACCATTGTAGGCTTGTTTCATACTACGAAACTTGTAGACATGCACGGTGCTCCCAAAACGACTCATGCGCGCCGCTCGGTAAAACACTGGTCCTTTTGGGTCGGTTAGTTTAATAAGCAGCGCCGCAAAAACCCACAGCGGCAGGCTTAAAACCAACAAAACACTGCCGAGCACAATGTCTGACAGCCGTTTGAGTATTCTCCCCCAGCCAAACAGCGCGGTGTGGTGCACATTTATAACCGGCACGGCACCGCGAAAAAGGTCTACGTCTATGTTGCCGACAAACAGCTCGCTGTTGCCCGGCACAAAACGGTAGCCAACATGATGCTCCTGTGCATAACTCAAAATCTCGGTGTTGCGCGTTTCGTCTGCGTACAGTTCTGTCTGAATAATACCGTGCAGGTTTTGCGGCCGACTCGCCAAAAAAGCCTGAAACGTCGGAAACGTCGTCGCAAACGCAGGCGCCGTTTTACGGTATCCGACCAACCCGAGCAGCTTATACCCTGACTGCTTAGGGTTTTTAAGCGACTCTACCAGCTCTTTGGTAATCGGTGTGTTCCCTACTATGGCAATGCGCGTCAGTCCCACACCGTACGCAAACAGCGCCGTTCGAGCTATACGCAGCAGGTTGCGAAAAGACAGCAGCAGCACCCACGTAATCACAAACCCATACACCGGTACAAGTTTTGCCGGGAACAGCGCCTCGAGGCTCATGTAATCCCACGAAACCATAAAAAGCAGGCCAATAAACGAACCAGTTGCCAGACGCCCTGCTTCGGCAAAACGTCGTTCGTAAATGTTGGTGTTGTACAGGCCCAGCAGGGCAAAAATTACCAGCCAAAAAGGGATAATGCTCACCAGCAGCACCGCGTATGTGTTCCATTCCATGGGGTGAGCAACACTTACCGGGCTGGCAGCGCGTATCGCAAACGCAGCGATAAAGCCGCCCACCACCGCCAGCACATCGCCCACCACCAAAAAAAAGTTATAGGCCAGCGACGCATTGTTCTTCATTGCTATACTGTATTGTACCATCTATGACAGACAAGAGAGCCAACAGCCCTGACTCACCTTCACTTTTTCGACGAAAGGGGCGTCTTGCAGGTGACCTTCGGTCGGCCTGTGGCGCTTGTTCGCCTCTTTCTTACAAAAAAGCGAGTTCGGGTCAGGCTAAAAGCGACACAACAGTCAACAGCGCAGGCTCAAAGGCTATGCCGGCAGAAAACCCCAGTCCACTCCACGGCGATCGTGTAGCGCAGTGGCTTGTGGCGGTGCTGCTGGCTGGCGTGCCGTTTCACGCGTTTCTCACGGTGTGGGGAGCGTCGCTGGTCGGCCACTATACGGTGCTTAGGCTGTGGAGCGCCGGCCTACTTGGGCTTATTGTACTGCTGGCGGCGTACCGGGTTGCCCGCGACAAAGCGGTGCGACGGGTAGTTACAGACGACTGGTTACTACGGGGGATTTTACTGTACGGCGTGTTTATGGTTCTTGTGGGTGTGCGAGCGCTGCTCGACGGCACAGTGACAGGCAAAGCGCTCGCCTACGGCCTGCTAAGCGATGGGCGCTATCTGGCCATGTTTGTAGCGGTCTACGTTTTGGCCCGGTCGAGTCGGTGGCTACACGGGCATTGGCGCGGCTTGGTGTTTGTCCCAGCCTGTGTCGTTGGGTTGTTTGCCTGTCTGCAGTACCTGGTGCTGCCAACCGATTTTTTGACGCACTTTGGCTACGGCCCCGCCACTATCAAGCCATTTGAAACCATCAACAGCAACGCCGCTTATCTTCGAGTTGCAAGCACGCTGCGAGGAGCAAATCCACTTGGCGCATACATGCTGGTGGTACTAAGTTTAGTGGTAGCGTTGTGGCTACGACGGGCGACGGCACGCTGGTGGTTGGCAGGCGTTGGTGTGCTGGGTACTGGAGCGTTGCTGTTTAGCTTTTCGCGGAGTGCGTGGGTGGGGGTGGCCATAGCCTGTGTCGTGCTTGTCTGGGCGGTTGCGAGAACTCGTGCGGCGCGGGTGCGCGTACTGCTAGTTTTAGCTGGGATGATGGTTCTGACAGGGGTGGCTTTTGTTTCGTTACGGCACGACCGCACCGTACAAAACGCCATTTTTCACACCGAAGATCGCTCAACGGTGGCCGTAAGTTCCAACGACCAACGGGCGCGGGTAATGACTCAGGCGCTGCGACAAGTCGCCGCTGAACCGTTTGGTCGTGGCCCCGGTACAGCTGGTCCAGCCAGTGTGTACAACACCCCGCACCCGCTACGTATTGCCGAAAACTACTACCTGCAAATTGCCCAGGAGGTTGGCTGGCTTGGACTACTGGTATTTGTTATCATCCAATGTACTGTACTGCTTCGGCTATGGTATTGTCGCCAGTCGCCGCTGGCACTTGGTCTTTTCGCTTCGGGTGTTGGTCTTGTAGCAGTCAACATGCTTTCCCATGCCTGGACAGATGACACACTAGCATTTCTATGGTGGGGCCTAGCCGCTCTGGCTATTGCGTTAACCACTCAAAAATTCTCAGGCTTTTCACGTAAATAGCGCCAATGCTATGATTAGTCATTTCCTAAAAACTAAAAACTACACGCTAAAAACTTTCGCCTTTTTCAATCTCGGAGGCATTGCGTTTTTCCTAAGCGGCTACGCTGTTTTTGGGCTCCTATACGGCGTGTTGCACTGGCACTGGCTGGTGGCAAAAGGTTTGGCCGATCTCGTCGGATGGTCGGTTAACTACCTCGTGCAGCACTATCTGGCATTTCATGACGCAGCTCGCAAGCAGGGGCATAAAAAAGTGCTCAAAAAGTTTGTGCCATTTAGCCTGCTCAACATCCCGCTCGACTACGCCATTGTGGGCGGTCTCAAGCTGCTCGGCGTTAGCCCACTCCTCGGCCTCTGGCTTTCGAGCCTCTTTTTTACCGTCTGGAAATGGCTCTGGTACAAACACTACATCTTCTGCAACAAATAACTCACTTTGGGACCCACTTTGGGAGGACAGTCCTCCCAAAGTAGTTTTATATCGGTAAATAGCTATATTTTTACGCTTTTTTGCGCGTAAGCTACAGATACACTAATGTAAAAAACACAACTATCTATCTTGTCAGGCAAATTGCTCCAAGGCAGCAGAGCAGGGCAGCGGCCACTTTGCGTGTGGCGTCGTGCCGCTCGTCGCGCAAAAAAGCAAAGGCCAGCAGTGTGGTAAAAATTGTCGCCGTCTGGCGCAGTGGTGCGACTAGGCTAAACGGCCCGTCGCGATACGCCAGCGTCATGGTAAAGCTGCCCAGGCCATACAGCAGAGCGGTCACGAGTAGCAGTGGAAGAGTGGCGGGCCGAAACACGGTGTGTAAGCGTTGCACACCGCGAGGCGACACCGCAAACGAGGCGAGTCCGCTTAGGGCAAAACTCACAAACGTCCAGGTCAGGACGTCTACGTGTCGCCCAACGTATGAGCTCGCCGTAACCGCTATGCCGTAAATAAAACCGGTAAGCAGGCTTAGCACTAGTCCGCGGCTCGCGCGTATGTTGTCAAAACGCTTGACCAGCAGGGCAATACTGGCAAAAACCAGGGCGCTTCCCGCAATGTGGTTCACGCGCATTAGCTCACCCAACACCACCACGCCAAACAGGGCAACCCAGACCGCTTGGCTGGCAAAAATCACCGTAAACACACCTGCTTCTGTCTGTTTAAGTGCCTTGGCGTACACCACCGAACCCATGCCAAAACAGGCAACCGAAATGCTTACCGGTAACCACACAGCGCTGTAGCCACTAAAGTCTATGTCGTGCAGCAACGCTATAGGCAACAGCACTGCCGCGACCAGCAGCTGAAACCCGCCCGCAAACGCTCCGCTATCTGGCTTGCCGCGCTGTAAAAATCACTCGTTGCAGCAAAATAGCCACCACAAAAAGTGCCACACAAAGGCTGGTATACACTTGCCACATATCCCAAGCATACCACTAAGAAACAGAATTTTGGTTTCCCGAGCGACGGTAGCCTACCGAAACAAATCTCGGTTTTTGACTCCTTTGACGTCTTTGCGATGTCGACCAACGTAGTAGGCAACAATTCCCGAAGTGACAAACACCGCAACAAGTAGTGTCGCACCTACCACCGGCGCAAGCTCTAGCTCGGCACCTGCAATCGTGCCGTCAGCTAGGCGCTGCGTCTCTGTGTGCACCAGGCTATGCCCCTCAGTAAGCCAAAACACAGACTGAACAAGCGTGCCCAGCCAAAATGCCGCCATAATAATCGTGCCGTATATGGCCGAACGCGAAGCCCGCATAGTGCGCGGTGCGTCGGTGATAACAACGGCGCATATGGCCACGACTGCAAAAAACCACACTAGCCCAACGACGCTCGACTTTTGAGGTGTTGCCAGGTCTACCACCAACACGCTCGCAAGCGTCAGCAGCGCTACGGCTACTCCGCGCCATTTGCGCGACCGTACATCTTGTAAAATCGTTAAAAGCTGCTTTTTCATGCCAAAATCTCCTGTATTTGTGGGTTATTGATAAGCGCGCACATATTACGCGTAACAAAACGGTCGAGCAAACGCCGCCCAATTGTGCTCAAGGCATACAGCTTCGTGGCGGGTCCTTTGGGGTTGGGCTGGAGTGTGTAGTCAACCATTTCGGTGTCGTAGTAGCGCCGCAAAGAGCGGTACAGGCTCTTGTCGTCGGCGGTGAGCATTCCGCCAGTAGCTGTTTCTACATAGTTTTTAATGGCGGCCGTTGTTTTGGGGCTTTCCGCGAGAGCCAAAAAGACCCACAGCGTCAGCTGGCCTTGTTTGTACGATGCTTCCCACGCCTCAAGAAGCTCAGTCTCGTAGTCGGTGTTATTCGTAGGCGACTCCTATGTTAGGTAGTATACAGCCAGTATACTACAGCGTGTATACTACGTCAAGACTTTTCTTTTGGCGGGCAACAGAATATCATACAACCATGAACGAAAAGCAAACACCCGCGCCGCCTCCTCCAAACTCCAAACTCCAAACTCCAAACTCTCTTGCCGTACGGCCAACGAAAAAACAAAAAGAGCTACTCGGCTACATAGAGCAGTTTATTGCCGAGCACGGCTATAGCCCCAGCTACCGAGAGATTATGCATGGGCTGCAATACACCTCTGTTGCTACGGTGGCTTTGCATGTCGGCAATCTTATCAAACGCGGGCACGTAATAAAGCGTGATCGTAGCGCGCGCTCGCTCGAAGTCGTCGCACCGACACTTTCCGCTCAAAAACCACTGCTGACAAACGAGGTAAAGCCTTCAGAGGAAAAATGGCTCACCGAGAAGGTCGAAAAGCTTTTTGCCGACGCCGAAGGGCAGGCCATGGCTACCGAAGCGCAACTCCAAGACCTCACCATTGTACTCGCCGCTCTGCGCGTCTTGGGCCTAGAGGCTGCCGCCCAAAGCTTTGCCGCTCGCCTCGCCACCCTCCGTACCTCCACCCCCAACCCTTAACCCCAACTGACGCCAACCGGGACGCCAACATTCTCACTTTTCTAACGGCCGTTAGAAAAGTGAGAATGTTTTGACAGAAGGCGGAGGACGAGAGGTGGCAAGCGGGAAGGCTACAAAAACGTAAAAATTACCATATCTAGTGTCGTAACGCTCGTGCTAGACTCTAGATAGTTTCTCAAAGTTTACAAACAAAATCGGAATGAGGTGTAATTCCTCAGCTGTGCCGCAACTGTAATGTGAAAGGATTATCCTCTCACAAAGCCAGACACGATTGTAAAGTCTTCCGAGCAGAAGCGAAGTATGTCAACATGTTGACGTAGCTGTACCTTTTTGCCCCCGGAAGCACCGAGGGTATTTTTATGCACGAGCATGCGCCGTACGCACACGAACAGATACAGAATCTTGCACTTGCGGAGGCGCGTCTCTTAACTGAGGTCGATACGCTCACGCGTAATCTTGACTGGCGGGGTAATGTCCCCTCGGCGGTCGAGCATGATACCAAACAAAATATGGGCACAGCTCTCGCCGAGGCCGCCATGCCGTCGGCAGTCACTACCACGTACCACCGGGTGGAGTACCATGAGGAGCAAGGTCGACGCGAACGAGTCATAAAGTGGCTTGGTAAAACAGCAATTGAGGTTGCCGAGACTGGCAAACAATTCCATTTCTCGCCGGCAGCACTTGCACGGGTGGATGTTGAGATTGCAGAGGCGATTCATGCCCAGAAATCGCTTCGGCCAGGGGTGGCACAAGTGTTTATTTCACCAAAAATGACTGCGACCGATGCACCTGCGCACATTGCGAAAGCCGAGCATTTGTACCATGACGATTCGCTCCGAGTCTCATACCCAGTCACCAATGAAAACGGGGAAGTTGTGGCGCGCAAAATGCAATCACTCTTGGTGCGAGATATTCCGCTCAGCGCATGGGTGGCGATGCTAAAAGATCCTAAGAACGTTTTTGGACGCGCATTTGAAATCGCAGATGAAGACTCTGCTCTTTCAGTCATGAAGCTTTTTTCGCAGCTTGAATTGCCAGAAGACAAACTGCCGAATGGTCCGGTTGGCCTTGTAGAAGTAGTGCTGCCGTACATAAAAGATAGAGGTACGCACCTTAGTGTGCAGCAACAACTCCTAGGCTACCGCGGCGATCAAACGCACTACGCTGAACAAGCACGCCAAAAGGCAGAGCAGTGGTTTGACTCTGACCTTGAGCTCGCCCGCAGTCTCAAGCTCGGCAAGGCCACAGACGCGGTGCGGCAGCGAATCGTTTCCGGGCAACATAGCTGGAATGCCGATGCACTAGCAGTGATTAATCGCCACCAGCTTAGCGACACAGCCTATAAGATGACCCGCGAGTTGGCCGCCGTACTTGAGCGTAGTATTCGGCTTGAACTTGAAGGGCGTATTGCCGTGAATGTCGACAACGAACGGGCGCTCAAAGCCGTTTCGCACAATGCTCGGGCGGCAATTGCTACAGGGGATGCTCAGCTAGAAGCAATGCGAGCTGCTGGCGTTAGCGCCGAAGAAATCTATCGAACACAAGTAAGGCTTACGCGAATGGTAGCTGGCCAACCTATCCGGACTGGCGGAGGCTGCGCTGGTACTACCAAGGGCGTGTATGGCAGCGAATTAAACGAACCAGGCTCTGAGTTTGAAAATGGTGTTGGTGAGCGAACGAGCCCGTATAACCAAGAAACTGGCGAAGATAAATCGAAGTGGAAATGGAAAAAGGGCGTCTGCCAGGTCAAGTCTTGCGCGAGTCACCCTGGTCAAACAGAAGTTGGGCCGTGCAATGTCTGTCGTCATTGCCAAGCAGAGTTCGATGCTGGTCGCGACCCCACGAAAGGGGGCTTTATAAGTTCTATAAGAGAAAAAATAACGAAAAAGAAAGAAGCAGTAACCTTTGCGGCACTGTTCCTCAGCGAAAAATCCAAACGAAAGACACAACAGATTGCCAAAGGTATTGGAAGTATTGCTCTCAAAGTGGGGAATGGAGAAAACAAGAGGTAAAATAGTGATATGAACAACATTGATCCATATGTAGAAATGGTGAAAGAGCGGGCGCCGGAGCTGTTTTGTGAGGTGTGTGGGCACTATCCGCTAGAGCCGGTGCATGGGCATTTTGCGTGCCCCGCGTGCAAAAGCATTACCAAATGTTGCGAAGGCATGCCGATCGCCAAAGAGGACATATGAAGTGAAAGTCGCATCTGTAATAGCTCCATCCCAGACAAAACAACGCCGCGTGGGCATATACGCGGGCACATTTGACCCGGTGCACACCGGGCACATTGCCTTTGCGCTGCAGGCGCTGGACAGGGCAGAGTTGGACGTAGTGTATTTTGTGCCCGAACGTGAGCCGCGCGGCAAAGTGGGGGTGACACATTTTGCCCACCGCATTGCGATGGTTCGCCGGGCGCTACAGTCATATGCACAACTCCAGGTGCTGGAACTGCCGGACAAATGTTTTTCGGTGAGCCGCACGTTACCACGCTTGCGGCAGTTGTTTTTGACAGACGAACTGGTGTTTTTATGTGGTTCCGATGTCTTAGCCGCAATGGTGCATTGGCCATACATACAAACGCTGCTTACTACCAGCGAACTATGCGTCGGTCAGCGCAAAAACGAAACAAAACGCGCTAGTACAAACTCGCTCGCTGCGCTGCCTTGTTCGCCGCGGCGCGTCACCATGCTCAAAAGCTATGCCCCGGCAGTGAGCTCTCGCCATGTTCGCCAGGCTATTCGGGCTCACCGCCACGCTGCGGGGTTGTTGCGCAGCGTACAAGCCTATGCGGCCCGCGAATGGCTGTACGTGTAGGTGTACTACCTAAAATCAGAGATAAAACGCTGCCAAAAACACCACGCTCAACCCCTTGCGAAAGCACTGGTCGAGCTGCTATAGTATAAGCATCTTCTGTTGCACGGCGAGGTGCAAAAAGAGACAAAAACGTAACAAAAAGCAGGTGCGCACCGTACGTCTTCGTACTGGTGTGTCTGCAGGAGGCTCTTATGTCTATACCAATCAAACTGAGTGCTGGTACGGTACCGCACACCCAGGTTAACGTGCGGCGACCAGGCTGGCAGCAGTACATACACTACTAAAACAAAAAGAGGGCGCAACCGTCCTCTTTTTCGTTGTATCAACCTGGTGCAGGTTACTTGCCAGCGGCCAAGGCTTCGTCGAGCACTTTACTAAACGCCTCTACAGAGGGTTGGGGTTGTTGCGAGTTGTCTAGCAAGCGGCTGCTTTCGACACGCGTGCCATTTATAAAAAACGTGGGTGTTGAAAGCTGTGATTTTGTGGCCTTAAATGTGTCGAGGTCGGCATTTATGCGGTTGTTAACAGTGGCGCTGGCAAAATCTGTTTTGAACTTTGTGGTGTCGAGACCAAGCTGTTTTGCATAGTCCACAAAATGGTCAGAGAGCGGGTCCTTGCTGGCCACCCAACCACTGGCACCGTAGGGGTCTTGGTTTTCGTACAATAGGTCGTGCATTTCCCAAAACTTCCCCTGCAAGTCGGCTGCTTCGGCGGCGCGAGCTCCGGCAAATGCATTGGGGTGCATGCTGGTGAGCGGTAAGTTGCGAAACTGGAACCGGACCTTTCCGGCGTATTTGTCTTTGACCTGTTTGACGACTGGGTAAAAGCTTTTGCAGGCGGAACACTGGTAGTCGCCGTACTCGGTGAGGGTGACTTTGCTGTCGAGCTTGCCGGTGTAGTGGCTGGTGGTTTGTGCGGCGTTGTTTTTGGGGTTGGATGTGTCTTTGGCAGCTTTTTGGTTGTTCACCAAAACAATGCCCATAAAACCGATAATAATCACCCCCACGATAGCCCAAAAGCGTTTATCCATAGTCATTCCTCCTGCTTTATCCAGTATGGTAGCATATACCACTCACAAACTAAACTTCGGCTTCTCCACGTGAGCCCTCACCGGTCAAAACCAGCCAAGACCTTCGCACCATCCGCCGCCGTGGAAGACTAGTCAGTCTTGACTGGTTTTGGCTGGGCGATCATCTGCCCCCGAAAAACCGAATGTTAGTTTCTGAGTGGTATAGACACCGCCAGAAACTAAAATCTCGGCTTACGCGGGACAGCGGCCGCGGACAGTCTCTTTCCCACGTAAGGTATACTATATAAGACATGACATCGTTTATTCTCGGTCTAGTTTGTGCGTTTTGTGCCATTTTGTGTGCAACGCTGTACCGGACGTTTCACCGTGTGACTCCAAAAGAACTAAAACGCCGAGCGCGCAGTGGTGACGAAGTGGCGGCGCTGCTGTACCGCACCGTTTCGTATGGGCTTAGTACAAAGCTGCTGTTGGGTGGACTGACTGCCTTGTTTGCGTATGGGGCATTTGTAGGTATGGTAAAGGCGCTCGATATGTGGCTGGCGCTCCCGGTGTTAGTAGTAATTACGCTGCTTGGTACAATGCTGGTCGAAATGAAAGGCGGAGCCAGTCGTGTTTCGCTGCGACTGGCACAGCTTGCGTCACCGGTGTTTGCCTGGTTGCTCGAGCGGCTTCACCCTGTTTTTGACCGTTTGAGTCGAGCGGCGCGTCGGCTGCGCCCGATTCATGTTCACAGTGGACTGTACGAAAAAGAAGATCTTGTCGCGCTGCTCGACGCGCAAAAAACCCAGCCCGACAACCACATTGACCCCGGCGAGATTGACCTACTGTCGCACGCTCTGCGTTTTGGCGACAAAACCGTTGCCGACGCGCTGGTGCCAAAGCGTGTCGTAAAAAGCATAGCCGTCGACGAAGCCATTGGCCCCGTGCTAATGGCCGAGCTTCACGCCAGCGGGCACAGTCGTTTCCCGGTGTACGAACACCAAAAAGACAGCATAGTGGGCGTGCTGTATTTGCACGACCTCATTCACACGGTTACCTCTGGCACGGTCAGGGAGGTAATGCGCCCAAAGGTAACGTATGCCCACGAGGACTTTACGCTGTACCAAACGCTGCAGGCGTTTATAAAAACCAAACAGCATCTTTTTGTGGTGGTGAATAGTTTTGAAGAATACGTCGGGATTATTACTATCGAAGACGTGCTCGAGTGGGTTATTGGCAAACTTATCGTCGACGAGTTTGACCGCTACGACGACCTCCGCGCTGTCGCTGCAGCTGCCGCCCACAAAGACCACACCGCCACCTTAGCCTCGCACGCCGAGCTTAAAGCCAACTAAACCTTTGTTAACTCCCGTTCGTATACGTCGCCTATATTCTCACTTTTCTAACGGCCGTTAGAAAAGTGAGAATTATTTTGGAAAGAGGCGGAGGCTCTCGTGAACCTCTACGCAGGTCTCAATGCCGAGATCGCGAATGGCTTCAATAACTATTTTTCGATGGTCGGTGTCGGTCACCCACACGCTTTGCTGGATCATAGTAAAGCCAAGGTTTTTGAGCAGGCTGCGAAATGAATGGCGTACGGCCACGCGGTGCTCTGGAATGTCGAAAATGACAATCAGACGAGCATCTTTGCCAAGCTTCTTGGCGACAAACGGTGCAATTTTGCGTAGGCCTTTTTCAGTCAGGCGCGGGATTTTATCTCCAGAAAACAGGTCTTGTTTGCGAGCTCGGTAGTACGCATTTCTCAAAGCGGCCTCGCTGTGACCCGAAACCCGTGACATCTCGTAGAAAAAGGTGCTTGGCTTAAAAGAGAGCAAAACGTTTTCGTTTGTGTACGGCAAAAGCCCGCGCAGCATGAAAATCATGGCCGGATGCTTCGCGTCTCGGTAGTTATAACGGTACTTGTACATAGTTTCTGCCATATCCAAATTGTATCACTTTTCTAACGGCCGTGAGAAAAGTGAGAATGTTTTATGGGGTTTGAGGGTGAGGGTGGTAAAATGGGGGAGATGAAACAGTGGTTGCGTAGAGATATAAATCTGGGGGTCGGCAGGTAGCCCGGCTGAGGCTGCTTGTGCGAACGACCCTTTGCTAGCCACCATACTTATTTTACGAAGGAATATACATGAGAACACTTGCTACCGAATCAGTTACTCGCATTGGCGACACCGTTACCGCCATGGGCTGGGTGCAATCGCGCCGCGATCATGGCGGCCTAATCTTCATCGATCTGCGCGACCACACCGGCCTGCTGCAGTTGGTTATCAACCCCGAAACAGCCGAGGCATTTAAACTCGCCGAAGAACTGCGTGACGAATACGTTATTGCAGCTACGGGGGTGGTGACAGAACGGGACGAAACCCTGCGCAATCCACATCTCGAAACAGGCAGTGTCGAGGTAAAAGTTAACGACATTCGCATTTTGAACCGAGCCGAAACCCTGCCCATACAGCCATTTGCCGAAGCTCAGGCAAACGAAGACTTACGGCTGCGCTACCGCTACCTCGACCTGCGCCGTCCCAAAATGCAGCACATGCTGAAAAAGCGTGCCGAGTACTACACATACATGCGCGATTACGTGGAGTCGGCCGGTTTTACAGAGGTTGCCACGCCTATTTTGGCAAATAGCAGCCCGGAGGGTGCACGCGACTTCCTCATCCCTTCACGCATCCACCCCGGCAAATTCTATGCGCTTCCGCAGGCGCCGCAGCAGTTCAAACAGCTGCTCATGGTGAGCGGTGTGCCGCGGTACTACCAGCTGGCAGCGTGTTTTCGCGACGAAGACCCGCGGGCAGATCGTCTCTACGGTGAGTTTTACCAGCTCGACGCCGAAATGAGTTTTGTGGAAGACGGCGAAGAAGTGCGTGCCACGTTTGACCCGCTTATCAAATCGCTCGTGACCAATTTTGCGGGCAAAAAGCTGTTGGCCGAAGACGTGCCGCGCATACCCTACGCCGAAGCCATGGAGCGGTATGGCAGCGACAAACCCGACCTGCGGTTTGGGATGGAACTGGTCGAACTGAGCGATGTTTTTAGAGACTCCGAGTTTGGGGTGTTTAAAAACGCGGTGGCTGGCGGCGGTGCAGTCAAGGCTATTTGCGTCAAAGGCGGGGCATCACTTTCGCGCTCGCAGATAGACAGCTTTACCGAAATCGCCAAAAGCGAAGGCGCTGGTGGGCTTGCCTACCTCACGTACAAAGATGGTGAGGTGCAATCGCCCATAGCAAAATTTATGAATGAAGCGGAACTGAACGAAGTTAAAACGAGATCCCAGGCAGAAGATGGCGACGCCGTGTTTTTTGGCGCCGACACGCGCACGCGTGTGAACAAAGTGCTGGGGCGCTTGCGTAACGAGCTTGCGACACACTTCAACCTCAAAGACCCAAATGTCGTCGCGCTGTGCTGGATTATCGACTTTCCGTTTTATGAGCTCGATGAAAAGACTGGCAAAATGGACTTCGGCCACAACCCATTCAGTATGCCGAAGGGCGGCGCTCACGCGCTCGATAGTACCGAAAACAAGCTTGAGATTCTAGCCGACCAATACGACATGGTAGCGAATGGCTACGAAATCTGCAGCGGCGGCGTGCGCAATCACAACCCAGAAGTGCTCTACAAAGTATTTGGCCTGCTCGGCTTCTCACCAGAGTACGTCGAGGAAAAGTTTGGTGCCATGCTCGGTGCGTTTAAGTACGGCGCGCCACCGCATGCCGGCTGCGCCTTCGGCATAGACCGACTTTTCATGGTGCTGATGGGTGAGGAAAATATCCGCGAAATAGTCGCCTTCCCCAAAAACGGCTCCGGCCTAGACGTCATGATGAACAGCCCAGGTGGCGTGGACGAAACCCAACTCAAAGAGCTCTCAATAGCAGTGAAGTGATGCTGTCTAGTTACGTTCCTGGTTGTGAGAAAGACTATATTGAGATGATGTACTCTTGGTACCCAGGTGGACGTGATGGTGGCATGATAAAAGTGTGGAGAGTAGACGATCCACGTAGACTTAAGCAGGGGATGCGCACTGCACGTACAATTTTGGCGGCCGAGGGAATGCTGAAAGTGGATTATGGCTTTGACGGTTTCGATGTCGATGCGCATACAAGTTCGACATTTAAAACTCGGCTTCAGAACCCACTATGCTGCAAGCATGGTGTCGGGTCACCTTTTTATAATAGCGAAATTATAAGAACGGCACTTAAAAAAGACTCAGCCTCACGCCTTTTTCAGATTATTGTGCCGACAAACCGGGTGATTATCCCTCACTTTAGACCAGAGCCTTCGCTGCAAAACTCTCAAGAACTTTTGGTCATTGGTGATATCGATAGAGATAATTATATACTGTACACCCCCACTTGACACTCGGTATAGTCGCGAGTACACTTTTGGGGAGAATTTGTGAGGTTTCGCACAAAATGTACGTCAAAACACTAGATTAACCATAACTTTAAGGGAGTGACATGGCTTTAAAGAGTAAAAACGAATATATCAAGGTGGCGTCACATGAAGGTCGGAAGGGTGAGGTTAAGAAAGTTGTGTTGCTGTACAGCGGCGGGCTCGACACGTCGACTATGCTGAAGTGGATTCAGGAGCAGTACAAGGCTGAAGTAATTGCGCTTACCATAGACATCGGTCAGCAGGCCGATGACCTTGAGGAGATTCGCAAAAAGGCACTGAAGCTGGGCGCGCTCAAAGCCATTGTGGTCGACGCAAAGGATGAGTTTGCCGAGGAGTACATCGCCAAAGGCATCAAGGCAAATGGCATGTACCAGGGGCGGTACTACCTGAGCACACCGCTTGGCCGGCCGCTGCTGGCAAAATGGGCGGTAAAAATCGCGGCGCAGGAAGGTGCAGACGCCATTGCCCACGGCGCAACGGGTAAAGGCAACGACCAGGTGCGCATAGAAGGCTCGGCACTGGCTATGAACCCGGACATAAAGGTCGTTGCGCCGGTGCGCGAGTGGGGTATGGGCCGCGACGAACAGCTGGACTACTGCAAAAAACACGGTATACCGGTTAAGCAAACCAAAGACAAACCCTATAGCTACGACGACAACATGTGGGGCGTGACGGGCGAGGGCGGGGAAATAGAAAACCCAGCGCTTATACCGCCCATGGAAGACATATTGCAGGTGAGCACGGTACCAGAAAAAGCCGCCGATGAGTCAGAGCTGATTCAGATAGAGTTTGAAAAGGGCTTGCCGGTGGCTGTCGATGGCAAGCAAATGAAGCTAGCCGATATCATCCAGCAGCTGAACCATCGGGGAGCAAAACATGGCGTGGGGATTACGCACCTGCTCGAAGACCGCATAATTGGCCTAAAAGTGCGCGGACTGTACGAAGCGCCAGCGGCCGAAACGATCATTACCGCCCACAAGGCTCTCGAGCGTTACACCAGCACGCGGCTTGAAAACGAGTTTAAAACCATTGTCGACGAAAAATGGGCCTACCTGTGCTACGGCGCGCTTTGGTACGAACCACTTATGGATGACCTAAATGCCTACATCGACAAGGTCAACGACAAAATTACCGGCACCGTGACCGTGCGGCTTTACAAAGGGCACGTCGAAGCTGTGGCGGTCGAAACACCAAACACCGTTTTTGACGAAAAACTAGCTACCTTTATGGCAGACGGCAACCTGTTTAACCAAAATTCATCGGCCGGGTTTATCGAGCACTACACCTTGCAAATGAAGCTCGCGCAGACCCGGCAACGCACCGTGCTGCTTTCTGTCGGCACACGCGCGCACAAGCTCAAACTGCTGCCAGAAATGAAACAGCTGCATGCCATGGGCTACCGTATGTACGCCACCTATAAAACGTACAAGTTCCTAAAAAGCCACGACATCGAAGCAATTTTGGTAAACAAAATTAGCACGCCAGAACTCAAACCAAATCTGGGCGACTTGCTCGACGCACGCCGCTTTGACTTGATTGTAAACATCCCCACCCACGACGAAAAGTCTGACGGAGCCGACAAAGAAAAGGGCGACGGCCAGGTTATACGCGAAAAGGCCGTGCACACCAACACACCACTCGTCACTTCGGTACCAGTCGCCAAAGACATGATAGCCAAAATCGTCCGCGCGAGGGTCCGGTAATGCCCAGAGCCGAGTGGCAGCAAATAGATCCAAAACACCTTTTACTACAGCGGATTGCCGCTGCTGGTGGATGGGTCAATGCCCATACACACATAGACCGCAGCTACATTATTAACTGGGATAACTGGGATAAAATAGGCGACCCGCTGCACGTAAAATGGGATCATCCCGACGAGTTTAAAGCTACCGTTAGTGTTGATAAAATCGTGACACACATGTGTCAGGTGGTCGAAAACCAGCTGGCGCAGGGGGTCCGGGCGATTGGTTCTTTTATAGACTGCGATAGCATTGTAAAAGACAAAAACCTCAAGGCGGCCGACCTGGTACGAGCCAAATATAAAGGTCAAATGGAAATCAAGTTTATTCATCAGCCTATCAAAGGGCTTATGGATGAAACGGAGCGTAAGTGGTTTGAAGAGGCGGCCAGTTTTGTCGACATTATTGGCGGGCTGCCCGAACGTGACAGTAAGATTAAGATTGGCGTTGACCGCAAGGCAGAGCACCTGGACATACTTTTTACGACCGCAAAAAAGCACAGCAAACCACTGCACGTGCACGTCGACCAATATAACGACCCGGCGCAGCGAGACACTGAGTTACTCGCAGATAAAACCAAAGAGTATGGGTATAAGGGCAAGGTTGCGGCTGTTCATTCCATTTCACTGGCAGCGCAGCCTAAAAAGTACCGCGAAATGGTTTACAAAAAACTTGTCGACCAAGACATAACCATCATCGCTTGTCCGTCTGCCTGGATAGACAGTCGCCGCAGTGAAGTGCTGGCGCCTTCGCACAACTCGGTTACGCCTATAGACGAAATGATCCCGGCCGGTGTACGGGTGGCGCTGGGCACCGACGACATTGCCGACATATACAAACCGTACAGCGACGGCGACATGTGGACCGAACTACGCTTTCTTCTCGAGGCAACTCACACCTACGACATGGACGTCCTCGCCGACATCGCCACCGTAAACGGCCGCAAGGCGCTGTTTTTGGACTAGATGCCTACGTTATTAGAAACCGCCCCATCTATAGTAGAAGCCACTATAGAAGATTTTGATGACATAAAAAGTATGATGGCATGCGCGAACTGCTATGCTTTTGAGCGCGGTGGTCAAGAGCAATGGCCAAACACCGAAGTTGTTCACGGACAAATACGGCATCACATAGAATGGCCTGGAGATGAATACTGGATTGTTCGTGGCCGTGAGGGGCTAATTCTTGCAGGTATAGGTGTGGCGTACTCAGATGAACGATGGGACGACGAAAGAGCTCTGTACTTTCACAAATTTATGAAGGATCCAAGCCGCAGTGTACCAGGTGTAGCTGCGGCATTACTCGGGCATGTTGTGGCGTGGGCAGAGGCGCAAAGTATTGAACGTATTCGATGCGATGCCCAAACGAGTATGCCAGGGCTTGTACGTTACTACACCAATTATTACGGGTTTACGGTTGTAGGTAAGTCGGTTTATGAAAGCCTGGGTAATGCCGAGGCGACTTTGTTAGAAATACCAACGGCAACACTGGCTGCCCGTTGCGCGGAAATAACCATGGCAGCCTCTGCCGAGTTGGTTGCATGAGCGGAACTGAGCTGTTTTGGTTGAGGGTGGCGCTTTCGTTTGTGATTGGGGGCGTGTGGCTGATGCTTGTTTCTGTCATAGCCGAAAAGAAGGGGACGAAACTGGGCGGGTTGCTGGGCGGCATGCCGCACACGGTGCTGGTGGCGCTGCTTTTCATCGGGCTGAACCAGGGGGCTGAGTTTGCGGCGCAGTCGGCGGTGTCGACCATTGTACCTTTCATCGTCAACCCGTTTTTCTTGTGGCTCTTGGCAGCGTGGGCGCGCAAAGGTTTGCCCTTTGGTCTAGTGACATCGGGGCTGTTTTGGCTTGTCGCTATGGTCACTACGCATGCGCTGCACCTTACAAACATAGGGGTAAATCTCGCTATCTGGGTAGTCGGGATGGTGGTGCTCGTCAGTAACTTTAAACGTATCTTGCCGGTGCCCGAAGTAAAAAGCAGTCCGGTGAAATTTACGAAAACACAGCTGCTTGCCCGCGCGCTTTTTGCCGGAAGCATTATCGCCAGTGCGGTTGTGGCAGGGAAGTATGGCGGCGCTGTTTTGGGTGGGATATTGGCTGGGTTTCCGGCTGGGTTTCTTTCGACCTTTATCATTGCGTACTTTGCGCGCGGGCTTGCCTTTACCCAGTCATTTGCCCGCATGCTCATGCTCAGCGGCGCCACAAACCCAGCAGTGTACGCCGTGGCCGTCCATTTTCTGTACCCGCAGGTTGGCCTGTGGTGGGGCACGCTCATTGCCTTCGCCATTAGCCTCCTCTCCATGCGCTACGTAGTCGCGCCAGTTATAAATCGTCTACTTCGCTCCACAAAGAGCTGAGCAACACAGTGGGAAACGTTGAACGGTGCTAGAGTCGTTCAACGGTTGTAAAACGTTGAACGGTTTGGTATAGTTGAACGTATGAACAACACCGTTACCCTCAGCGCAAAATACCAAGTCGTCATCCCGAAAGAAGTTCGGCGCAAGTTAGGCATTATGCCTGGCCAAAAAATACGCATTACAGGGGGACAAAACGGAGAGGCCGTCATAAGAACGCATTCTGTTATAGACGAGTTGCGTGGTTCTATGAAAGGCGCGTGGGGACCAAATAGTGACGAATATTTACGAAAGCTGCGCGAAGAAGCCAATCGTGATCGCACTTGACACCAATATATTCATATATTGGCTTGATGACAACCCCGAGTTTTCCACCCAAGCAACTACAATTTTTCACCAAGCAGAGAGAGGGGATGTGACACTCTGTGCGTCAGACTTGGCCGTGATGGAAATACTCTCATCACCATTTTTAGACAGTGCAGACGCAACTGCCGGATACGCCAAAATCATGGCTCTGGGGGTCTGTTACGAGCCTATTAGGAGAGATGTTTTGCTTACGGCTGCAAGTATCCGTCGAACGTATAAACTTGGTCCGATGGATTCCATCCACGTCGCCTCGGCGCTCACCGCCGGCTGCACCCACTTCATCACAAACGACCGCCACATTTTGCGCCACAAAGTCCCCGGCATTGCCGTCACACCGCTCCATGGAGCATCTGAAATGCTTGGTTTAGGTGTAAAATGAACACATGATTAATGAAAAATTTGTGTTGGTTGGAGTGCTACTCAACATTACAGGTAGTGCTACATATGCATGGAAGACGCTGCAGGGCAAAACACAGCCCAACCGAGTCACGTGGTTTTTATGGGCGCTTGCACCGCTGATAGCTTTTTTCGCACAGTGGGGAGAAGGGGTAAAGTGGCAGTCGCTCATGACGTTTATGGTTGGGTTCGGTCCGCTCATAATTTTTATAGCTTCTTTCGTAAACCGCAAAGCGTTTTGGCGAGCTACGGTGCTAGATTATGTCTGTGGAGGTATTTCGGTCGCAGCACTGATACTGTGGCTTATCACCGGTACGGGTTGGGTTGCTATCAGCTTTAGCATTGTAGCTGATCTCCTTGCTGGTGTACCTACGCTCATTAAGGCTTGGAAAGAACCCGAAACAGAACATCATAGCGTGTTTCGAAATGGTGCTCTCAGTGCTGCCATTACGCTGCTGACCGTCAAACACTGGAACTTCGCAAATGCCGGCTTCGCGATATATATATTCCTTATTTGTACTGTCCTATACATTTTCATTCGCTTTAGATTAGGGAAAAGGTTTAATATGAATTTGAGCGATGCATCCAAACATTGAGGCGTGGAAGGGGCATGTGCGGGAGGCGGCGGGGCGGCCGGAGTTTGTGCACCACGAGTGGTTTGTGCGGTGGCACCTGGAAATTGTGGAGCAGCTGGCGCTGGAGCTCTGCGACAGGTATCCAGAGGCAGACAGAGAGCTCGTTGAGGTGATGGTGTGGTTGCACGACTACGGCAAGATTCTTGTTGGGCCGACGGAGAGCGATGCATTTCGGGCGAAACAGTCCGCTTCTCGCTCCGCCGTACCTGCCGTACGTCTGCGCTCCGATGCTCCTGTTTCATCCCAAACTGCATCACTCTCCGTCACCCCAGACCCTCCAGAAAATGAATACACAACGACCATTTCGGCTGGGAGGGCGAAATTGACAGAGGTGGGTTTTGCCCCGGATTTTGTGGAGCGGGCTGTTTTGGGCATTGAGACCATGGATAAAAAGATGGAAATTGACCTGCGTGAGGTGCCGCTGGAAGTGCAGATTGTGGCGAGTGCCGACGGGTGTTCGCACATGGTTGGGCCTTTTCTAAGCTTGTACTGGCGGGAGCACCCAGAGCTTTCCACCGAAGAGCTTTTGGCTGCCAATAAAGCGAAACTGGAAAAAGACTGGAACCGCAAAATCACGCTGCCCGAAGCGCGCGCCGCCTTTGCCGCTCGCCACGAGTTTTTGCTCGAACAAACCGGCAAGCCGCCAGACTCGTTTTTGCGGTAAGAGTAAGAATACCCAGTGTTGTTTCTGACCCATGTCCTCTTTTTTCACCTTTGCTTCACCTACCAACCCCTCCGGTTAAAAAAAGAGGACATGGGGCAGGTGTTGTTTTAATCGGTTGGTCGCTCTGCTACAATTGAGGTAAAGGAAAAGCACTATGGCACGCAAGCTACCCAACACCGACCCAGAAGAAATCAAGGCCGAAAAACACGTCGCCGAAATTATGGGCGAGGCGCACGATGCTGGTGGTAGCGCGACAGAACAGCCAAGGCCAACAGATCACACCGACGACGCTGCAAGGCCAGACAGTGGTCAGCCGCCACTTGGCGACCAGGCTGCTGAGGCAGACCTTGACATGGCAAAACTGCCCGAAGATTTCAAAACCACTGCGAGTACCGCAGACGACCCCCAAACTACTGCTGCAGTCGACGATATATTGCGCCACGAGGCCGAAAACGCCCTGCCCGACGCCGAAGCCGAGGCCGACGACAGCCCGTCAGCGGCAGTTGTGATGAAACCATCGTTTTTTGAACGGGTTAAAAACGGTTTTTATCACTGGTGGACAAACCCCTGGAAGCGCTATGGGACAATCGCCGCCCTGCTACTGCTATGTGTCGTGGTTTTTGTGGTGCCCAAAACACGCGCCATGGTTTTTAACGCAATTGGTGTACGCACCAGCGTTATGGTGACGGTGTACGACGGGGCAAGCAAATTACCGCTTAAAAACGCGCAGCTGCACGTCGACGGACGTGTTGCCAAAACAGACGAAAAAGGCGAGGCAAAGGTCACGGGAGTGCGACTCGGCACTCAGCAAGTGACGGTAAGTAAACCGGCCTTTGCCAGTAGCAAAAAAACGGTGCAGCTTGGCATGCGTATTACCGACATCGGCGAAGTCACCCTTAAGCCAGTTGGCGTACAGCTAACCTACCAGCTGAGCGACTATCTTTCGGGCAAGCCACTGGTCGACGTAGAACTAAGCAGTGGTGAGGCAACGGCAAAGTCAGACAAAAAAGGCAAAGCCGTTATTACACTGGCGCCGAGTGAGGTCGGCGACACAACCATTCGTTTTGCCAAAAAAGGGTTTCGTGACGAAAAAGTCGCAGTCACTGCCCTTTCGTCGGCCACAACAGAACAAAAAATGGTTCCCCAGGCTCGGGCAATCTACATTAGCAAAGAAAGCGGCAAATACGACGTGTACAAAGTGTACATAGACGGTAAATCGCGCGAGGTTTTGTACCCAGGAACAGGGCTAGAGCTACAGACTATTACCACGCTGCCTGCGCCTAGTGGCGAACATGTGGCGGTTGCCTCGACTCGTGACGAAAAACGCAATAAAGACGGCTACCTGCTCACCGCGCTCAACGTTGTCGATGTCGAGTCTGGCAGTGCCGTTAACCTCGACTACGCCGAGCAAATTACGTTGCTTGGGTGGCGGGGAGATGTGCTACTGTACCAACAAATAGTCGCCGGAGCGAGCGCCGCCAACCCTGCTCGTCAAAAGCTGATTGCTTACGATGTCGGCGCAAACAAACGCCTGCAGCTTGCGGCGGCCAACTATTTTACAAACGTCCAGCTTATTGGCAATACCCTGTACTACGGTGTGTCGTCGACCGACCCCAACGCAAAAGACGCGTTTGCTCGCATAGACGTCGACGGTACCGCCAAAAAATCTCTGTATAGCGGTGATGTGTGGTCGGTTATGCGCACCGAGTACACAAAGCTCAAGCTGCAGACACCCGACAAATGGTACGAATACACGCTTGGAGCAACCAGCCCAGCGGTATCTACCCCGGCTGATGAGTATCGGTTTAGGACCTATCTCGACAGCCCAGACGTAAAACAGGCTGTTTGGGTTGATGTACGCGACAGTCGCGGGGTGTTAATGCGCCACAATGTGGCAGATCATACCGAAAAAGAGCTGGTGACGCAGCGCAACATGCAGGCCCCGTTGTATTGGTTGGGCGAAAACACGGTGGTGTTTCGAGTTGCAGGGGCGAGTGAAGTGGCCGACTATGTGGTGAGTACAGACGGGGGAGCCGTTAAAAAGATTGCCGACGTGAGTCTAACTGGCATGCGTTAGAAGCCATTCCAAATCTTATACCATATCCCACCCCTGTATAGCAGCACATCTCTGTCACATTTTCTTGCTTCCATTTTTGCACCGTACTTCTAGTACGGTGCAAAAGCCGGGTCAAGAAAATGTGACATTCTGTACTACTCTACAGAAGCGCTATATGGCATAAGATTTGGAATGGGTTCCTAGCCCCTGCCCTTTTTACGCCCGTTTGACTCGGCGATCATCTACGTAGGAAAACCGAATTTTAATTTCTGAGTGGTATAGTTTTTGTATGAGTGAGGTGTATGAAGCGCAGCAGCTGGATTTTGTTAAAAAACTTTGGGAGCACTACGAGCGTATGGGTAGGCATGACCTGCCGTGGCGTCGGCCAGATAGGTCTGGCCAGTTTGACCCGTACAAAATACTAGTGAGTGAAGTTATGCTGCAGCAAACGCAAGTGGCACGGGTGGTCCCAAAGTACCAGGCATTTTTAACGGCGTTTCCCGATGTACAAACCTTGGCTGCGGCTGACCTGGGCGCTGTGCTGCGGGCATGGCAGGGGCTGGGCTATAACCGGCGGGCGAAGTTTTTGTGGCAGGCGGCGACGGTAATTGCTCGTGAGGGTTCGTTCCCAAACACGCTCGAAAGTTTGGTTGCTTTGCCGGGAGTTGGTGTTAACACGGCTGGCGCGGTTTTGGTCTACGCGTACAACCTGCCGAGTGTTTTTGTCGAAACAAACATACGGACAGCCTACATACACCATTTTGCCCGGGATGAGCAAAATGTCTCTGATAGGTTTATCCGGAAATGTTTGCAAGCTACGCTAGACCGCGAGCGACCGCGGGAATTTTACTGGGCGCTTATGGATTATGGTGCGTACCTAAAAACAACGGTGCGTAACCTGTCGCAGAGTCGACATTACACCAAGCAGTCGGCTTTTACTGGTTCGAAACGGCAAATAAGAGGGGCAGTGCTGCGCGCGCTGGCTGGGTCTGCTCAAACTCGAGCGCAGTTACAGCAGGTTGTTGCAGACGAACGGCTTGAGCTTGTTTTGGCAGAGCTGTGTGCTGAGGGGTTGATACGCTGGGATGGGAGCGTGTATTTTTTGTGAGTGAATGCTTTTGAGATGTGGGGTCTGACCCACAGGATGACAGGGACTTTTGCTAAAACTGCAATAAACTTCTTTATGGTCCGCCGATGACAGATCTTTTGCTAGAAAATGCGGGCTTTCGCGCCCGCTCGGCGACAAGGACCTTTTGCTGCCAAAAGGTCCTTGACCTAAAACCAGGCCAAAGGCTCCACCTCTCGGTCAGCAGTTGTCAGTTCGACAACCGACGCGAGAACTCCTCAGGGCAGGTATTGCCACCGGCAATACCTGCCCTCGTCAAACAACTCGCGCCGCCTCTCGGAAGTTGTCGAGCCTAACAACAGCTGAGCCGGGAGCTTACGCATGGCCCACACTAGCTGTTCCTTCTTCGCTGAAGCTACGAAGGACAGGTCCTCTCGCGGCCTACGGCCGCGGTTTAGAGCATTGGGATTTAAGATATTTGGATTTGTTTAGTATTTAGACATTAGTGCTTAGGATTTGTTTACGTATCTTTCCGTAGTTTCCGCTTCTCAGCAGTCTGTGATCAGATTGCTGAGAGGAGTGAAACGTAGGAGGGGTGTTTAGAAATTCGGATTTCGGATTTGTATAGAATTGGGTGTTTTTTAGAAAAATGTTTCTAAGGTGCTGCGAAAAGGTGCCTGGCTGGGTGACAAACTGCTACAATACAACTATGGATGAAAAAACTGCTGTTACTCCCATAACCGATGTTGCCCCACCGCCAAGCGGAACAGCTGCCGGTGGCGTACCGGCAGCGTCACCAGCTACAACAGAGGTGCCAGTTGCGGTAGCACCAGCCTTGGCCGAAGACGACCCCACCGCAACCGGCAGCGAAGTTGCCTCGGCGGCTAGCGAACCAGTCTCGACTGCTGACCAGCCTGCGCAGCAAACAAATACCGATGCTGCCGCGCCCGTACCGGCAAAGCCAAAAACACCATCTTCGTTGCCAACGGTTGCAATAGTGATGGCGGTAGTTGTCTGTCTGGTGTTGGTCGGGGTTAGTTACTACGCTTTTACGAAAGGAAACTAAGACGTGGCCGTGCTGTTTCATCGCCTAGACGACGACCGGCTTATTGCCATGCTAAAACAGGGAGCGGTTGGTGTTTTGCCGACCGACACGGTCTATGGCCTGGTGTGTTTGGCGGCAAACCAGTCGAGTGTAGAGCGCCTGTTTGGCGACATTAAACCGCGAGAGCACAAACCCGGGACGGTAGTAGGGGCAACGCTGGAGCAGTTTGTGCAGCTGGGGGTCAAAAAGCGGTATCTGACAGCGGTTGAGCAGTTTTGGCCAGGTCCGGTGAGTGTAGAAGTGCCTCATGGCGTCGCATATTTGCATCGAGGGACAGGCAGACAAGCATTTCGTGTTCCAGACAACGAGCCGCTGCGAACGCTTTTGGCCAGTGTGGGCGCGCTGCAGACGACCAGTGCCAATGCACCGGATCAACCGACCGCTGGCACTATAGAGCAAGCCCAGCGTTATTTTGGTGACAAAGTAGATTTTTATGTCGATGGCGGCGACCGGAGCAACCAGCCAGTCTCGACTGTCATACGGGTAATCGACGACGCCATAGAGGTGGTACGCCAAGGCGCAGCTCACGTTGATGCCGCAGGGAGAGTGCTTCGTGGCTAATGTGTACGACACAGCACGACCCTACGCGGCCGCCTATGTGCTGCTGGAGCGGGCGGGCAAAGTTTTGTTTGTCTTGCGCGAAAACACGCGTTGGATGAATGGGTACTATGGTTTGCCGTCGGGCAAGGTAGAGCGAGGTGAGGGCTTTTTGGCTGCGGCCGTACGAGAAGCAAAAGAAGAAGTAGGGGTAGTGATTGTCCCGGCAGATCTCGAGCATGTCATATCATTTTGGCGGCATGAAGCAGACGACCCACCAGATATGGAATGGTGCGACGTGGTTTTTCGCGCAAAAGCTTGGCAGGGCGAACCGTACAATGCTGAGCCAGACATGCATAGTGAAGCCGCCTGGTTTGCGCTCGACGCACTGCCGCAAAACACCATCCCCCAGACACGCGACATGATACAAGCTATCGTAGCAGGCAAAAACTACGGTGAACGGGGCCAGAAATGTTGAAAAATGTTGTAAATCTTGTAAAATAAGCTCATATGGAAAGTGCGCCGAGCTCCCACCACGAAGACGATGACGACGACAAAAAAGATCGTCGGGCAAGCGCTCGACGAGTCGAAGTTGGGCGCATAGCGGCCTCGGCCGAGCCAAAACCCGAAAAACGTGAAGAGACACGGGTAGTCAACCCACCGCGAATTATCGAAAGCCTAGTCGGTAAGCCAGTGCTAGGTTCAGACGAGACAGCTCCTGCCGCGGGAAACGCTGTGCCAATCGAGACTTCGCCCGCCGAGGGGGAATCGCAGGCGCAGCAGTTGGTAAGGAGTGGGGAGGTTAACCTGAGTGGTGTTACGCCGGAGCAAGACGGGGTAATCCTTGACCAAGCCCTCAAGATTGCTGCCGAGCAAGACGCGGCTGCCGCCGCTCTGACCGAAAGTGAATGCCCCGCAGACACAGCCCCAGAAGCGGCCGTAGCCGACCCCGCAAATACCCCAACAGGTAGCGCAGAGCACGAGCCCGAAACAGCCGAAGACGACGAAACAACAACCCATACCGCCGACACTCCATCAGCAGCGGCCGGTCATTCTGCAAGAGCGACAGGATCGCCAGCGGCTACGGCTGGTGCCCAGGGCGCAGGCGGAGGGAGCGGAGGCGGCAGACGACCACCCACGCCGCCTCTGCCGTCTGGTACGCCAAACCCATCTGGTCCACCGGTGCCGCCACTTGGTCCAAGGCGTTACCGCCAGGCTGGGTCTATGCCGAGAGTACACGGCTATGGGTCGGCGCCGACGCCTGCTGCTCCTGCTGCTGGGGGAAATCGTTTTTCGACGGCGGCAAACGTGTTGACTGCCGGCGCAAACCTGGCGAGCACGCTTGGTGACTCAGAACGAGCCTATGCCCGCGGTCGTCGACGCGGACTAGTGACGGGCCTGATACTCGGCGGGGGGATTGAACACATACGCCATAAGCGCCGCGAAAAAAAGATGGAAAAAGGTTTTAAAGCAGAGCGCAAAGCCCAAGCCAAAAATCGCGAAACCGTCCAGAGTGAGCACATACGCGAGACCGCAGCGGCAAAAGCACGATCGACCACGGCCGAACGGCTGCATGCGGCAAACCATCGTACATTTGAAGCACAGGTGGCTGCCAGCCGTCGTGCTCAGACAGAGTTGCAGGCCAAACATACGCAGCTAGAAACCGAGCTTACCGCCCAAAAACAGCGAGAAAAGCAAGAAACACAGCGGGTGTTAAGCAAGGCCGAACAGATCGAGCAAGAGCGGCAGCGAGAGCAGCTAGAGGTAGCCGCCGGGCACCATATAGAGCGGAGCGCCTGGCACAATATAGAGGTAGACAAACAGGGGAGAGTGGTTCAGGAGTCTGCTTTGCAGTACGGGCAAGAGTATCACAAAGAGCGTGCGCAGGAAACGCTGCCCAAGACCAAAAAACAGCTCGATGAAGCGGCTGGCGAAGTCGCTTTGGTTGCTGCAGCCCTAAGTGCGGGCGGTTCGGCGGCCGCAAGCAGTGCGGGGCAGGACTCGGCACCGACCAACGCTCAAAATAACACTTCGTCAACCTCATCGCCGACATCGGTACCCAAAGCAGTGGCGCAAGCATTATTGACGCCCCCGACAACGCCAGCGGGTACGGCGGGCTGGTTTGTTGCCTTTGTGGTGTTGGTGGTCGCCATTATGGCTGTAGTGCTGGGGTAGCAAAAGGGCTGCCAAACATAGACTGTTAACTCACCTTACGCAAATGGCGCCATTTTCGTTGAAAGCGAGCACCGCAGCGTAGCCGTACTAGCAGTACGGTGGAGCGAGGAGACGGAGCTTTCGGCGGAAATGGTGCCGTTTGCGTAAGGGGAGCTTTTAAAACTGCTGGCGGAGCCATTCGTCGAGACTACCACCTCCGCCGGCCGTTAGGCACAGCACGGTGTCACCGCCGGCAAGATGGGTCTGCAGCCGCTCACGTAAGTCGGTACCGAGCTCGGCTGGGGCGGCGTAGGCTTGTACCGTTGGGTTCATGCTGGCGATGAGTTTTTTGGGCGTTAAGTCTTCGAGCAAAGTGTTTTCGCGTGCGCGGTAGCTAGGGACGACGTACAGCTGTTTGACACCACTAAACAAATTGACCAGTTGCTTACGAATAAAATGCTGGCGGGTGTTATGCAGCCCCTCGTACACAACGACAAGGTTTTTGCCAGCGACCTCGTGGCCAAGCTGCAAGGCGCCTAGCACCTTTTCTGGCGTATGTGCGTAGTCGCTGTACAGCCCGGGTACAATTTGCTCGAAGCGGCGCGAAACGCCCGGGAACTGTTCGAGTATGCTGACTAGCATGTCTAGGTTTACCGCGGGCTGAGCAGTGCTTGTTAAGGGTAGAGTGGCAAGGGCCATGGCAACCTGCCAGGCGTTGCGACGGTTGACTGCGCCAGCGAGCTTGATTTGTCCCATTTTTTGGTCGGTATCTGACAAAACGATGGTTTTTGCATCTCGTTTGAGGCCGAGGCGGTCAACGTCACTCTGCCACAGCACGTTTGTAGCGCTTTGTTGGCAAAAGTCGCGGAACGCTTGGTCGTAGTCTGCCTGTGACGGGTAAATGTCGGGGTGGTCCCAGGCTACGCCCGTGACCAGGCTGAGTGTGGGGGAGTAGTGCAAGAAGTTACGGTCAAATTCGTCGCACTCGTACACAAAATATTCCGCGTGGGCCTCGTAGGCGCCCATTTCGGCAAAACTGCTTTTGGCTGGGAGTATGTAGCCAATGGGCACGCCAAGCTGCTTGAGCGCCCATATGGTCATGGCGGTGGTGGTGGTTTTGCCGTGCGTGCCTGCTACGGCGATAAGTTTGAGGTTTTTTTGCGACAAAATTGTGTTGAGCAGTTCGTCGCGTTTGCTGACACGTATGTTGTTTTTGCGACAAAATTGGAACTCTGGGGCGTCGGGCTGCTCTATTGCGACGGCAGAGGAGTATACGTACCAGTCGATTGGTAGGCGGGCATGGGCGGCGGCAATGTTTTCGGTTGTTTGGCCAATGGTGATGTTGGAAATACTGTGGTTGCGTAGGTAGTCGATGTATAGGGAGCTTTGTTTGTCGGACCCAGAGACCTCGTAGCCGGCTTGTTTTGCGACGAGGGCAAGTGGGCCGATCCCGGTTCCCCCGATCCCCGAAAAAAAGATATGCATGCTTATATACTACACCACTTAGAAACGTCTGATTAGCGCCTGCCGTTTCATGTCTTGTTGGCAAAACCAGGGAAGATTTCTATTGCTTGCTGTAGGGTGCTTTTATGCTGTGGGGTCTCCCACGTTCCGCGGGCCCAGCATCTCACGGCGGCAAGCATCGCTTAGCTCGGAGCGCTCTTTTGTTAGAAAATGTGGGGTCTCGCCCCCACAGGGCGACCTACTTTTCTTCCCGCAAGAAACCGGGGTCCCCACGGGTAGTGGATTCTTCGCGGGGTGGAGTGTAGGCAAAAGAGCTCGGCCAGAGCTACAGCTCTAGGCAGCCTGTTGCGCGTTTTGACACCCTCCGAACCACCACATGTGCGAGGATTATCCTTTCACAACGTTGTGAAAGGATAATCCTCGCACATGTGGTGCTAAGCGCCAACCGGTAGCTTACGCATGGCCCACACTAGCGGTATCCTTCTTCGCTGAAGCTACGAAGGACAGGTCCTCTCGCGGCCTACGGCCGCGGTTTGGGACATTAGAATTTATGATATTCGTGCTTGTTTAGAGTTTAGGATTTAGTATTTCGAATTTATCTGGAATTTGCCTGCCTTCCTTAGTTTCCGCTTCTCAGCAGTCTGTAATCAGATTGCTGAGAGGAGTGAAACGCAGGAGGGGTGTTTAGAAAATTTAGCTAGAAACTGGTGGCTGACTTGGTGGGGCGGGTGAGCCGGTCCCTAAACTGTTTAGGCAGTTGAGCGGGCTTTGAGGTAGCGTTTCATGGCGACGCGGTAGATAATGCTGCCAATACAGGCTAGGCTACATAAAACGGCCGCTACAAGGCTCCAGCCAGCCAGGTCAGGCGACCATTTGGCGGCGACAAAGTCAAATTTGTAGAGTGCGTCGGGGACTTCGGCCAGCTGCACGCCCTGGGCCGCAGACTTATTTTCGATACAAGCAATGGTGTCTTCGGCCGACACAGTATGGCCTTCGGTGTTACACTGTTCGAGCGCTTTGTTGTACAGGGAACTGTTGTTGGCGCTGAGTTGCTTTTGTTGCTCGGCCTGGAGTCGTTCGTAGGTGTATTTGAGCTGAATTGGCGGGTGAGGTCCATTGTGGCCGGTGTCGAGGCTGGTGTTCATATGGCTATAGACGTGCACGCGCAGGGCTCGCAAGGCACCTTCGACATCACCGTTTTCTTTGTCGGCGGTAAACACCGCTTGGCGTAAGCGACCCATTGCTAGGTTATTGTGCTGCAACGCTTTCACACATATTACCGTAAAAACCAACGCCGGGATGAGAAAAAAAACAGGATGTACTTTGCGGCTATAGCGCCAAATATGATGCAGCGTGCGCTTTTTCATGGTGTGTGCTTGGGAGTGTTGTATGTGCTACCGATTTGTGCTTGGTGAGGACGCGTTTTGTGGGGTTGTGCCGTTTGTGCCCGACGGTGCGGTGCCGCCCTGGGTGTTGGTCTGGTTGCTCGACTGAGTCTGGGGGCTTACGTTGTCACATTTGGGGCCGTTGGGGTTTTGCTTTTTAAACTCTTCGATACTTTTGGCGACTTTACCGTCTTTGCTGAGGTTTTCCCAGAAAGTAACTTGGTCGCGGTTGACAATCATTTGGTCTGTGGGGTAATGGATTTGCTGACACCCAAGTTTGACCAAGGTGTAGTCGCCGCTCGTTTGGGCCTGAGCGTTGGCGGTGGCCGATGCGTTTTGCTGGGTCAGGTAATAAATACCGTTAAGCTTTAGTGACCTAGCATTTAGGGTAGTAATTTTACCAAAGTACACCTGGCCATTGTTGAGGAACACTGCTTGGTAGCGCTCGGTGTCAACGTATTTTGTTTCGTTAAAATTGTTGCCACTCCGAGAAAAAGACAGTGCAATTAAGGTAAGTAATATGGCAATACCAAACAAAATAGCGACATTGAGTAGTTTGAGCCAGCCCGGGAGACTGTTGTCTATAAATGTTTCTTTCTTACCACTGGTAGGATGACTGCCTACTGTTGGGTGTGGTGCGGGCGCAACGGGCGTTGCGGTTTCAGCTCTGTTAGCGGGAGCAGCGCTTGATTGACGAAAGTCCATAGTCCACCTCTTTTGTTTAATTACAACCATAAGTGTAGTATATGACCCACGTCTACGCAAGCAGACGGTGCGCAACCGCGTGCACAAAACTACATCACCACGGTGTTGACAAGTGATGGACCGAAGAGGTATGTTAGGGGTACTAACGTTAAGAAGAGAGGGAGATTCCTATGGCAGGATACACGCACACGAACTCAAAAGGTGTTACATATCACCTAAACTCAAAAAAAGTCACATTGCGCGGCGGCAAAGAGCAGACTATTTACTACTTTAGTAAAGACGACCGTCCAGAAGCTTGCGCGCTCCCCGATGGTTTTGTTGTGAACGAAAACCCTCGCAACGGCTTTTTGACCGTTAAGCGCGGCTAGTCACCTACGACACGCACTGCCAAGCGCCCAGAGTTACTCTGGGCGCTTTTGGTTGATAGGTGACTATTTGGTGTGTGTGGCAAGTGTGGTACAGTGGTGGCATGAAAAACCCAATTGTAGAGGTCAAAAACCTGACAAAGCGTTACGATAACAAAATCGTCGTAAACGGCATAAGCTTTGCGGTCAAAGAGGGCGAGATTTTTGGCATATTAGGGCCAAATGGGGCGGGCAAAACGACAACGCTCGAAATGTTAGAAACGCTGCGACCCATAGATGGCGGGACGGCTACGCTTGCCGGGTTAGATGTTGCCAAAAACTCGCAAAAAGTCAAAGGACTTATTGGTGTGCAGCCGCAAACGCCGTCTTTTGAGGAAAAAACGAAGCTCACCGAGCTACTAGAGTTTTTTTCGTCGGCGTACGGCGAAAAAGTCGACGCCATGCAGTTTTTGCGTGACTTGCAGCTCGAGGATAAGGCAAACAGTTATGTCGAACAACTCTCGGGCGGTCAGCGTCAGCGGTTTTCTATTGCGGCGGCCTTGGTACACGGTCCCAAGGTGTTTTTTCTCGACGAGCCAACGACCGGGCTTGACCCGCAGGCGCGGCGTAACCTGTGGGATCTTATACGCGAAGTGCGCGACCGGGGCGTCACTGTTATAATGACCACGCATTATATGGATGAGGCTGAGCTTTTGTGTGACCGCGTGGCGGTAATGGATGCCGGTAGGATTATTGCGCTCGATACGCCCAAAAATCTTGTGCAGGCGCTGCTTAAAAAAGGTTTCAAAAAGCACCAGCATGTCGAACAAGCCAATCTAGAAGATGTTTTTATTGACCTGACAGGGAAAGCGTTGAGGGACTGATTATGAGAAACAAGATGTCAAAGAGTCACCCTGTAATTCGACAGGGCAAGAGAGTCAAGGATCTGGTAAGAAAAGGTGAGGAGCGGGTATGAAAAAGGCGTTGTTACCCGTTTTGACCTTTGCCAAGATCGATATACGGCGTTTGTTTCGCGACAAACTGGCGATATTTTTTACTTTTGTGTTTCCGCTGCTGTTTCTTTTTGTGTTTGGTGGAATTTTTGCCCGCGATAACACAAACGTAAGCTTTAACGTAGCTTTTTTGAACCACTCCGACACGGCCTTTGCGCGGCAGTTTGAACAAATGGCACAAAAAGATAAGGTGTTAAAAATCAATTCCCAGGTAAAAACACTCGAACAGGCCCAAGAAAAAATGAGCCGAGGCGAACTAGACGCAGCCATCGTTTTGCCGCAGGGGTTTGGCGGTGTTGGCGACAAAGGCTACCCGACTGGCCAGGCCGAGGTGATCTACAACAAGAGTAATGAGCAAGGTGGTCAGACACTTGCGTCTATTTTGAGCAGTGTTTTTGACGGGATTAACAAAAAGTTTGTGCCCACCGAAAAACCCTTTACGGTAGCGGCCAAGTCTACCGAAAAGCAGGGTTTGACACAGTTTGATTATGTTTTTGCGGGTCTGCTTGGGTTTTCGCTTATGGCGGCGGGGATCTTTGGGCCAACCAACGTCTTTCCCAAACTTAAAGAAAAGGGAGTTCTGCGGCGCTACCATACCACAACCCTTCGAGTTTGGCAGTATTTTGTAGGGAATGTTTTGTCAAACGTGGTGGTTGGACTGCTCTCTATTACGACGATGTTTGTGGCGGGTTTGACCTTTTTTAACCTCAATATGCGAGGGAGTTATCTGGTGCTTGGGTTGCTGGTGGTGGTGAGTGCGACGATGCTGTTCGGGATAGGGCTGTCGGTGGGCGGTTGGGCAAAAAATGAGCGGCAGGCGGCGCCGTTGACGCAGATTATTACCTTTCCGATGATGTTTTTGTCGGGTAGTTTTTTCCCGCGGTTTCTTATGCCCGAGTGGCTGCAGGGCGTTACCAATTACTTGCCGCTGACACCGGTGATCGATGCGGCTCGGCTAATCATTACCGAAAACCGCGGCGTGTTTGAACTGTTGCCGCAGTTTGGGATTATTTTGGCGTGGACCGTCGTGGTGTATGCGCTCGCCTTTCGTTTCTTCCGCTGGGAGTAGTCACCTCTGTTATAATGCTGTTATGAATGTATATGGGCTAGATGAAGGCAGGCCGTTTTTTGTGCTGGCGCCGATGGACGACGTGACCGACACGGTGTTTCGACAGGTGGTGGCTGGTTGTGCCCCGCCAGACTTGTTTTTTACCGAGTTTGTGAATGTCGACGGGCTAATGAGCCCAGGCCGACCAAACTTACTCAAAAAGCTTCGCTTTGTTGCTACAGAGGGGCGGGTGATTGCCCAGCTGTGGGGGCTCCAGCCAGAAAACTTTCGAGCAGTGTGCGAGCAGATCGCAGATGGCTCGCTGGCGCGTGAGCTGGGTTTGCCACCTGGCGTCAATTTTGCTGGCGTCGACCTAAACATGGGCTGTCCGGCCAAAACCGAGGTCAAAAACGGGGCATGCGCGGCGCTGATCCGTCCCGAAAACCGTGAGCTCGCCGCCCAAATAATCAACGCCGCCAGAATGGGCTTGCGCCAGGGTCCAACTCTGACGCAGCTGCCGTTGAGTGTCAAAACGCGCACGGGTTTTGGCGCGGTCGATATGACGTGGTTTGACTTTTTGCTACGGCAAAACCTCGACATGCTGACAGTACATGGTCGCACGCGTAAACAAATGAGCAAGGTTCCGGCGGACTGGGAACTGATTGGCCGCGTGCGCGAGCTGCGTGACCAGCTAGGCGTTAAAACCCTCGTTGTCGGCAATGGCGACGTGATATCCCGCGTACAGGGTGAAACCCTCGCACAACGCTATACACTAGACGGCATTATGATAGGCCGCGGTATTTTCCAGAACCCATTTTTGTTCCAAAAAACAGAGGCAAAACCACTTTGGGAGGACTGTCCTCCCAAAGAGAAACTGGCGCTGTTTCGGCGGCATGTGGAGCTGTTTGCTGCGACGTGGAAACAGGGAGAGCGCCCCATTCACACGCTCAACAAATTTTGCAAAATCTACATCCAAGGCTTCGACGGCGCAAAAGACTTGCGCGAGGCACTAATGAAGGCTGGCTCAACAAACGATCTTTTGAGTGTACTTGATCAGTTAAAAAACGAAGGGAGCTAAGATGACGCGAGTGGCGGTGTTGGGGTTGGGGATTATGGGGCATGGGATTGCTGATAATTTTTTGAAACATGGGTATGGGGTGGCGGTGTGGAACCGTTCGCCAGAAAAGGCAGATGGCTTGGTGGCGCAAGGAGCGCGGCGAGCTGGTAGCGTGGCAGACGCTATGCAAGGCGCCGAACTGGTCTTTGAAGTGACGGCCAACGATGAGTCTGCTCGCGAGGTGTGGCTGGGCAAGGGCGGTATAGTTGCGCACGCAAACGTGGAACAGACACTTATTACCTGCGCCACGCTTTCGGTGGCGTTTGTAGACGAATTGGCAAAAACCACCGCTGAAAAAGGCCAGGCCTTTTTTGATATGCCGATGACGGGGAGTCGGCAGGGGGCCGAGAGCGGGACGATGGTGCTGCTGGCTGGCGGTGACGAGCCAAAACTCAATGCGCTGAAGCCGCATCTGGAAAAAGTGGCTTCTCAGGTGAAATACTTTGGCCCTGCTGGTAGTGGTATGCGCATGAAACTGGTGCTCAACTGTTTGCAAGCCGTGCATCTCGCGGGCTTTGGCGAAGCGATGCGTTTGGCAAAGTCCATGGGGCTCGACACACAAAAAGCTGGAGAAATGCTGGTCGAAAAACCCGGCGGTGCCACCACGCAACTTGCCTGGCGCGACTACCAAAACCACCCCGAACCCATAAATTTTGCCGTCGAGCTGATTGCCAAAGACGAAGCCTACGCCCTGCGCAATATTAACCCCCAGCTCACACCGCTTATTACCTCAACGCTCGCGAGCTACCAAAAAGCCATCGCCGAAGGCTACGCCCAAGACGACTGGACGATAGTTACTCGTTAAAACACGCAGGCATATGCTTTGACAGATTTTACCCTGAGCGAAGTCGAACGGAGCTTACCCTGAGCGAAGTCGAAGGACTCAGCACAACAGTAGTTCATCTGTTTGTTTTAGGGCGGGATGCGCCAGGGTCCAACCCTGGCGCAAGAAGGCAAGAGTTAAAATATGCGTTTTTTGCGGCCGACGGCGTAGGCGGTGAGTACTATGACGAGACAAACAACCATGAGGGCGGTAAACATGCGGGGGTTTTGGGCGAATGGCAGGCCGATGTTCATGCCGTACATGCTGAAAAACATGGTGGGGATGGAGATAAATACGCTAACCATAGTGAGGATTTTGATGGTGCGGTCTAGCCTGCTCGAGTTGATGAGTGTGTACGTGCGGCGAATGGAGGCGAGCGATTTTAGGTTTGACTCGCAGGTTTGGATGGACTGTTTGTTGTTAAGCATAACGGTGTTGACTAGGTCGTGGTGTGTAGCAAAAGCGGGTTGTTTGCTGTCGTTTACCAAGTGTTGGAGCGTGACGTTGGTGGGTATAAGCGAGCTAATAAAGTCATTCATGTCGTCTTCTATGCGTACAAAACGCAAGAAAGAGCGGGTGCCGACCTGGCGAGAGCCGATTCTCTCGAGCAGGTGGCGAATTTGCTTGCTCGATTCGTGGATAAACCAGTCGTAGTCGGCATCTATTTTAAGCAAAATCAGCAGCATAAGATGCACCGGGTCACCTCCATCGCCATCACTGGCATCTTCGGGCAGTACCTCTGACAAACTCGGTAGTTTTTGGAGGCTAACGGTAACGAGTCGCTGATGGTTGATGGCGAAAAGGATGGGCGCGGTTTTGATGCTGTTTTCGGTCGCTTTGTACGCAAAGCGGGTGATGACGTAGGTGTAGACGCCTCTGGTTTCGACCCTGGGGATCTCGTCTTGGTCGAGCGCGTCGCGTACAAAGCGCTCGGTTAAGCCATACTGCGAGCACAGCAGTTTGATTTCGTGTTCGTCGGGGGCTTCGGCGTGCACCCAAAGGTTATCGTTTGTTTTGGTAAAGGGGGTGCTACTGGTCATATCTTACAGTATATCGCGCTTATGCCAAAAATGGCAGGGCGCAACTAACCCGAACCCGACGTAAACGTCTGGTTCTTAAGAGGAGGGCTCGCCCTCCCCGCTCGCCGCGGCGAGCTCCCCACCTCTGAATGCTGCGCTATCGCTTGCTGGTCGTCTTCGGCTCCTTACAGTGGTGCTTATGTCGGGTTGAGGTTAAGTATTGATTTGCTAAGCGTTAGGGAAGTTGTATTATGGGGGCATGATTACCGTGCAAAACGTAACGAAACAATACAAAAACAAACGGGCAGTCGATAACTTGAGTTTTCGCGTAGAGCCTGGAAAGGTCACGGGGTTTTTGGGACCAAATGGTGTGCCGGCAAATCGACAACCATGCGCCTAATGCTTGGTCTAGACCATGGCGACGGCCAAACGCTCTTTGACGAAAAACCCCTGTACGAACACGAACATCCCGCCCAAACCGTCGGGGTACTACTAGAGGCAAAGGCGTTTCATCCGACCCGTTCGGCGCGGAACCACTTGCGGGTTTTGGCAGATGCGGGCGGAACACCACTGACACGTGTCGAAGAAGTACTTGAGCTTGTGGGGCTGCGTGACGTGGCCAAAAAAGGTCCGGGCAAATTTAGTCTGGGTATGAGCCAGCGGCTTGGGATTGCGGCGGCTATTTTGGGTCAACCAAAGTACCTTATACTGGACGAGCCCGCCAATGGTCTCGACCCGGAGGGTATTGCGTGGTTGCGCCAGTTTATTAAAGATTACGCCGACAAGGGCAATGCGGTGTTTGTTTCGAGCCACCTGCTAAGTGAAATGGCGCAAATGGCCGACGATGTTGTTGTGATTGGAAAAGGCAAGCTTATCACCGAAACATCTATCAAAAGTTTGGTGAGTGGGAGCGCACACGCTGGTGTGTTTGTGCGCACGACAAACTTGGCAAAGCTCGAAAAAGCATGTGAAAAAGCGCAGCTAAAGTTTACCGTGCAAGACGACGGCTGTAAGGTAACCGGCACATCGACCGATGAGGTTGGCCAGCTGCTTTTTGCGGCTAAACTGCCGGTGCTAGAGCTCGCTAGCCAAAATGCGTCGCTGGAAGAAGCGTTTTTGGAACTGACCGCTAACGCAAATGAGTTTGAAACCAAAGGAGTCAAAAAATGATCGCTGCGCTTCGTTCGGAACTGCGTAAAATCGTGACGCTGCGTTCAACCTACGTTATTTTTGGGTTTGCGGTGCTGCTTGTGTTGTTTATGGATGGCTGGGTGATGGGTTATAAACACACACAGCTTGGGGCAACATTCGTGGCAGATGTTATTAGTTCGACACTTATGGGCACGGGGTTTTTGCTTGGTCTTATTGTGCTGCTGCAAATAACGCAAGAGTACCGGCATAACACTATTTATTACACGCTCACACTGGTACGTCGGCGAACAACGGTTTTTTGGGCGAAGGTTATTGTGGCGTCGCTGTGTATGATGGTTGGTGCGCTTACCATAAGCATGCTCGGTGTGGCAAGTGCTGTAGCGGGTGTTGCAGCTAGTGGCGACAGTTTGGGCGCTCAGTCAATTGTATGGAGCGAAATTTTGCCCCGAGCCGGTGTCTATGTGTGGGGGGTTGGGATGTTTGCGCTGATCGTCGGCTTTTTGGTGCGTAATCAGGTGGGGGCCATTGTGCTGTATCTGTTTGGGATAAACATTGCCGAACAGTTGCTGACTCTTTTGCTTAAAAGCAACGCTGGCTATCTGCCGTTTCGCGCGTTACAAGGTGTGCTCGGTAACGGCACCGGCCCTGGTCCGGAGTCTTTTAGCCCTGAAAAGTATATGCTGATTGTGCTAGGTTGGATTGTGGCAACGGGTGCGAGTGCCTGGGTGCTTTTTGTGCGACGTGACGCCAACTAACGACATAATGACAGAAAGTGAGTGGTGGGGCGGTAGGGTTTGAAAACTACTGCCTGCAGCGCAGACAGATCGTAGGTTCTTGGGAAAGACTACTGTTTATCGACGTATAAAAGCGGCAGATATGTGTAGGGTCTGGTGGGGGCGGTAGGGTTCGAACCTACGACCAATCAGTTATGAGCCGACTGCTC
>CAYZZH010000002.1:0-30767 GCA_964483005.1 uncultured Candidatus Saccharibacteria bacterium
GGCTAATGAGCTAACCAGTTTGGCTGGGATGACAATTTATATGAGCTAATGCGGGAGCACCGCCTTCCCGACCAAAGCTGCTATAATACCTACTATGGCTGTACAGTCTCGAGTGAGCGAAACGGATAACCTTGTTTGCCACCAAAAACTACCTATGGGCGACGATGAGCAGGTGATTTCGATTTATCGGCATCATTGGTTTGCGTATGCGTCGGTCTTGTTTTTAGCTATGTGTACCATTGTTGCGCTTTTTGGCGTGGTGGTTGCGCTGACTCAGGGGAGCGAGTCAATGGTAAACCGTCAGCTGGCACTTTTTATGACGGGTATTTTTGCAGTGCTAGTTTTGCTTTTTTCGATGATACTGGTCTATCTAAAATCGCAGGAAAAGCTTGTGCTTAGCGAAGACGCCCTGTACCAGCTGCTGCAGCCAACGCTTTTTGCCGGTAAAGTTTCGCAGCTGAGTCTGGCACATGTGAACGATGTTTCGGTGCGGCAAGATTTTTTTGGGACTATTTTTGGCTACGGTGAAATAACCATTGAGACACCGGGCGAGCAAAACAACTACGTTTTTACGGTGATGGCAGAGCCGCACAAGGCCGCCAAAGAGGTAATAGAAACACACGAAAACTTTTTGGCAGCGCTTGAGGCCGGTCGCTTGCCGACGACGCTGGGCTCGCAGCACCAGGCACGGATTGCGGTAGACACGCGTGAGTACCAAGAGTTTTTGGAATTTCAGCGCATGAAAGAGCAGCGCGCAAAAGACCAGGCGCAGTTGCTCGACTCTCCCAAGCCGGACGCCCCTAATCCATAGTCTTTCTAGTACCTCCCTCGCTAGAACCACTACAGATAACACTTCGGCGGCCCACAGGTCGCGGCCGTGTGCTGTGAGTCTCTCTATGGCTACTCCTGGAACGGGCTTTGACGCGCTTCGTTAAACAGGGCTTGGACGCGAACGCTGTTGTCTTCGAGACTCTGTAGCTTTCGCACGGTTGCATCGGAAATTTTAGGATGAGTAATACTCTGCTGGGCAGCCGTAATATCGGCCTGACTTGGCGCCGCGGAACTGAGCATGTTGATTCGCACAATAATAAAAGCGTAGAGTCCCGTCAACACAAGGAAAAACAAGAACCCTTTGTACGTGCCGAGACGGGTAAGCACGCCCGCTAGGCTTTTTTTGACCGAAGATAGCGAGAGAGATGTCTTTTTGCTCATGGTTTTATGTACTCGTTGACGGTTAAGGTGAAAGAAATGGCGTTAGGATCTTTGGCGTCGGGGCGAATGGTAATGGCGCTGACCTGCGAGGTGCGGCGGTTGTTTTCGAGTTTGCGCAAAAAGGCGAGAAACTGCTGATACGTCACGGCGTTCGTGGTGTCTTGCGTAATGGTAATAGGTAAAACGTATACGCCGGGAATGCCCTTGACCGGTGTTACCTGCGTAAGCCCGCCGACGGCTTTGGTGCTTGCACCGCTACCCGTGCCACCAAGGGCGGAGGCGGGAAATGTGATAGAGCTGATTTTGTTAATGCCACTAGCCTGTGCCATTTTGATAATCTCGCCAACGGTTTGTGCCTGATTTTTGTCTTTTGGCACAACCGACTTTGCGATTTCGTTGAGATCTTTGTAGCGCACAATATCTGCCTTGTCTTTGTTGAGGGTAATCTGTAGGTCAGAGGCAACCTGACTTTGTGCTTTTAGCTTACCCAGCGCCTGAGACTTTTGCATCAACAGTTGGTTTGCCAAAAATCCGCTGCCGACCAGGGCAAAACTAAGCAGGGTAGTGAGTGCCGCGAGTACAATGGTGACATGTTTGGGTTTGAGGCTCATTTTTTGGCATCTCCGGTAAACATGTAGGGGTTGTTGGCGTCAAAAAGAGCGCGAATTTGGACGCTGCATGGGTAGTCGCTGGTGGTGGCGCAGTTGATGTTGATGGTGTCGGCTTTGCTAAAGATTTGGTTGGCAGGATCTTGCAAGTTAACCTGAATCTGGGCGGCAGCTGCGTAATCTTTGGCTAGGGCAGAAATATCGACCGCGCCTTGGGACTGAGAAATCGACAGTCCCGTCAGCAGCGTGTTGGTCGGCATGGTTTTACCGAGCTGATCGAGCAGGTTAGAAAAAAGGATCTGTTTGGAAAGGACGTCGACGGCAAGTTTAAGGTTGTTTGATATGTCTTTTATTTGCGACTGGACGCCAGTGAGGTTTTGTGCAACCAGTTGTTGGTTGGTTGTTTCGACCTGTTTGGCGTAGCTTTTGGCGGATTGATGCAGGTAAAAGTAGCCGACAGCGGTAACAAGTACCGCCCCAATAATCCCAAACGTCAGCGCAACAATCCAGTGCACGAGGTGCCGGTTGATACGGCCAAAACGGTAGGCGGTTTTGAGCTCGGGCGGCAAGAGGTTTATCACTATAAAGCCTCCCGTGGGTTGACAAACGCCAGGCCGGTGACGGTGACGTACGACATTTTTTCGTTAAGGTGTATTGGCTGCAGCCTGCCGAAACTGACAAAGTTTGAGGGGTCAAGGGCGCGTGCCGGTATGCGTAGGGCGCTGGTAAGGTGGTCTGCAAGACCGGGCATGTTTGCGCCGCCGCCCATAATAACGACTTGCGAGATTTTATGTTTGCTGCGGGAACGTTCGTCGTAGTAGCGAACGCTGCGCTGAATTTCTTTGATAAGTTGGTCCAGGGTTGGCGCGAGCGCGGCCTCAATTTGTTTTTGTTTTTTGCTGTAGCCGAGACCGTATTTGGTTTTGACAATCACGGCTTCGCGCTCGGTTACGTCTAGCGCGTCTTGGATAAGTTTGGTAATTTGGTCGCCGCCGCACGCAACGGTGCCGCTTACGGTGGGGTTTTTGTCGTACACCGTTATGTCGGCGCTGTGGCTGCCAAAGTCGACGAGTACGGAGGGCAGGTTACTTTGCTCGTCTCGGGCAAAAAGATGCGCACCGGCGCTGCTCGAAGTTTGTACAACCACCGGCTCAAGGCCCAGCAGTTCGCAGAGTAGCAAGTACGAATCGACGACTTTGCGCGGCATTGCTACAATAAACACGGCCCATTTATTATCTTTTGTCTGCACGCTGCTGTAGTCGACGTACAGGCTTTCGGCTGCGGCGGGTATGTATTGCTCGACCTCTGTGCCGACAGCCTGCTTAAGCTCTGTTTCGCTCAGTTCTGGTAGCTCGGCCGAGCGCACAAAAGCTCGTGAAGTCGGTACCGAAAGCACCACGCGCCGGGTGGTAATGTCGCCGATTAGGCTGTGCTGGAATAGTTTTTGAACCGACGCCGCCAGTTCTTGGTGTTTGATAATAACGCCGTCTACCACGCAGCTTTGGTCAAAGGCCATTTCGCCGTAGCCAATAACCTTGGGGCGATGTTTTCCCGGCTGCAGCTGCATAACGCGTACGGTACCGTGACCGATATCGAGGCCAAAGACAGGCTTGTCCTCAAACAAGTACGACGGGGTGGTTTTACCGGATTTTTTCATAGTGCCCACACTCTTTTAGCATAACCTAGTTAGTATACCACTAAGAAATTAAAATTCGGTTTTTCCACGTAGATGATCGTCGAGTCAAAACCAGCCAAGACTGACAAGGCATATCGAGATATGGTGCGAAAGTCTTGGCTGGTTTTGGCCGGTGAGGGCTGGGTGGAGAAGCCGAAGTTTAGTTTCTTAGTGGTAGATATCATAGCATAGCTTGTCATGTATACACCGTTTATCTGGTCTCTTCGACTTCGCGTACGTAAACTTCGTCGAAAAACCTGCCCTTAGCTTGGCTGAGAGGTCCCGCTAGTGGAAAAACACGCAACTACGTCACAGCCAACAAACAACAAACGGTCAACACAGCAACTTTCAACGCACCCGAGCTAAGACCGTTGTCCAGTTGGTCGTTGCATAGTTTGTGGCTCGTCGACCGTTCAAGGCCGCGTACAGTGCTACAGGCGTTCGTAGGCAACTTGGCGCCAGGCAAGGTCAACCGGGATGAGGTTGACAGGGAAGGATGGGTCGAGCGCAAGGTCACGGGGCGTACCGGGGTTGGACGCGACGTAGATGTTTTTGCCGCTTATGCCACCGAGTGCGGGGGAAGCGTCAAACTTGGTTTTGTCTATGCATAGACCGTTCATGGCCATAAAATAGATCATGGGTGCGTTTGTGTCGCTGCTGCCAGATTGCCCGAGGTAGAGCGAACCGCCGTGTGGGCACGAACCGGCTTTCGACGCGGGGTCGGCGCCGTAGGTAATAAAGACGATTGGTCCGCTGCCGGCTGTCGTTTTGACCGCATTAAAGCTTAGGGTGCCCTCGACAAACACGTATTTTATGGCAGCGTCGGGGTTGGTAAAGGTAGGCATACACGAGGTGCTACTGCACAGGTTTGCCCGCAGGTGCACATGGTCGCGGATGATGTAGGTGTCGCTGCCAAGGTTCAGGCTACCGTTGACGCCACATGTGTTTATGGTGTTGCTGCCCGAGTTGGGGTAGTGCGTTTTTTTGGTGTTGCCAACGCTGGGTATGCTGCGCGGTGAAGCGCCCGAGGTCCAGTCGTTGCAGCCGCCAGGGGCGCTTTGGTAGCTGCTGTCCATGTACTGAGTCCAGGGAATGTAGGTTGACTGAATGGGGGAAACATTGGTCTGGTTGCTCATAACGTTGAAATCGGCGTTCGGGGTGTTGCCAGGGGGAGTAATGCAGTTGTTAAAAGCCAGCGTTATGTTGGTTTTGTTTTGGGCGGGGTTACTAAAGGTCAGTGGTTTCAGCAAAACACCGGCCCCGCCAACAGAGCAGTTGCTTGCCGAAGTGTTTTTGCCGGCGACAGCAATGTTTTCGGCGACAAGCTCGGTGGTGTTTTTGTTGAGGTATATGTAACCATTGGCGTAAATGTCTTTGGCAGTCAGGCGTTTGACACCGCTTGCAACATCGACAATGTTACGACTCACGATAGACGAAGCAAAGCTGGTCGAGGTGCGCTGCGCGCTTACACGAATGGTACGGGTGTAGCGCGGCGTGGTGGAAGTCTTCGGGCTATAGACACGGCCGGTGGCTACAACGACACGCTCTTTTTCGTCTGCACCCGGCTGCACGGTAGAAGTGTAGGTAGAGCGGTACTGTGTACCGTTTAGCACGGTCACCTCGGTGGCGTCGCCGGCAAAACTGGTGTTGCCACTGTTGAGGACGGCAATGGCGGCGTCTGCCCCAGACTCGGCAGAGTACTGGGCCTGGAGCATCATAATACGCCCACGGGCTCGGTACAGGTTGGCATTTGCCAGCAAAAGTAGCCCAAACAGCACGCTCGTCAGAAAAAACGTAATCATAAGTATCGTAACCAGTATAGAGCCGCGCTGTTTTGCGTGTGCGGTGTGTCTCATGGTTTACCCGTTCCTCAGCGCAACGCGCACTATTGTTTGGTTACCGGTGTCTTGCGCACCTTTTATAATGGCTTTTCGGCCGAGGTTAATCGTTAGTTCTACAACCTCAACCGAAGGAAAGTCGGGACCAATGTATGCCCCAGTCAACGGATCGGTCATCGATGTCCAGTCTATAAGGTTACCCGAGCGCGAAAAGTAGCGTGTCGTAACAGAGGTGACATCGCTGGCCACGAGTTTGTCGCTGGGACATATGGTGGTGGCCGTGGCGGGCGGGCAAGTTGTGCGCAGTCGGTTGGCTGACGCGCCAGGGTTGACGAGGTTGCGTAGGTAGAGTTTTTTGGTCGAGCCTTCGAGATACAAAATAAACTCGTCATAAAACGGTTGCGCGCCGTTCATAATGGGCACTTTTGCACTCGTTACACTCGGCGCGGTGTAGTATATGACCGGCAAAAACTGGTTCGGCGGCGGCAAAGGGATTGTTTTTGGTATGGCGTGCTGCACCACCCAGTGTGTGCCCGAAACATCACCGACTTCGGCGAGGTGCGTGTTGAGGTCGGGGAGGCTATTTTGGGTAATCAAGCCCGAAGCAACATTGAGCCGGTCGCGCAAGACATCGCCCAAGTTTTGTCTGGTGACGAACGTTTCGCTATCGTTTTTGAGCGATGTTGCGCTCCCCCAGTAGTCGAGCGCAAAAGATATCACCATGCCAGAAAACGCCAGCGTCAGCACCATAACAACGACCAGTTCAACCAGGCTAAGACCGCGCTGATCGTGACTCAGCCGGGTGGTGCTCATAGCTGTCCCACTCCGTTTCGGGTAATTAAAAGCCGTAGTTGCAGGGGCGGTGCGGCGGGTTCGTGGGGGTAGCCGACATCTATCGCAATAACTTTCGAGTCGGGTATGGTACGTAGTGGGTCGCTTGCGCTGAGGGCATTAGTGTTTGTCACGGTTAGCGCGGGGCTGTACGAAATAGTGCCGGTACCGCCGTTTTCAACCCCAAAACTGTTGTTTGGGTAGCAGTTAGAGGTACTGGTGAGCGAGTTAAACTCGAGCGCGCGGTCTATCTCTGGGCAGGCGCTGAGCACGGTGTAAATTTCGTTGAGCTGCCGGGCCACACGGTATGATTTGCGAATTGAGATATAGGCGTTGGTAATACCGCTAACGAGTATAGCAAACACCACGCTCGCCACCAAAAAGTCGACGGCGCTAAAGCCACGTTGACTACGAAGTGATGCTGACGCCCGTTTCATGCTAGTGGTTATTATATACCACTACGCATAAGCGGGGCTTATATGAAATGAATAAAACAAGACTTCGCCGAGGCGAAGTCTTGTTTGGTGAGCGAACCCAGCTGGTTAGTTGCTCTTTTTGGTGTATGCGTTTGGTTGTGTACCACCCTCAAGGTTTGCCTGTAGCGTGTAGGTGTCACAGCCGGGGTCATTTGCAAGGCTGGTGCTACTACAAGCAGAGCTATCACTACTGCGTGTTGCGACGTAGCTGTAGTTGTACTCATTGGCGGCTGCCGCTGTGTCTGAGAGCACTGCGCCTTTTGGATCAACTAGGGTTTCTGGGTCGAGACCCTTCATGTTTGTTGTTCGCCAGGTGCTATCTTTGAGCTGGTCAATCGTTGGATAGCTGCCAGACTGGGCGTAAAACGCTTCAATATGGCTGTTTAGCGCGTTAATGTCAGTTTGGCGCTGACTGTTGCGACCCTTTTGCTGTATACCGGTAAACGTAACAATAACAAGCGTTGCCAAAATACCGATCACAACGATCACGATCAAAAGTTCGACGATCGTGAAGCCTTTTTTGTTTAGTGAAGTCATAAGGACCCACCCTCCTTCGTAGTTTATTATAGTGCTTGCCGGATCTATGCCGTAAGTCTACTCATGATTATAACCGTAAGTGGTTCGCCGTCAAGCCGAAACGAACGATACGATGTGTTCTGTACAACACTATGGGTATTAATTGTTGCCTACATTGTTACTCAAGCTGGCAATTGGACCCATAACGCTGGCCGCAATCAGCCCGACGCCGCCCCCGAGAAACAGTATCATTATAGGTTCGATCACCGAGGCAAGACTGTCGATGGCGGTGGCGACCTCTTCTTCATAAAAGTCGGCAACTTTTAGCAGCACTGTGTCGGTCGTACCGGTTTCTTCACCAACGGCGAGCATTTGTGAGACAATTTTGGGAAAATGCGGGCTAGCGGCAATCACCTCCGACAGCTGCCGACCGTTTTTGACCTCCACTGCTGCCGCGGCGAGTTCTTTTTCGATCACCTTGTTGCCAATAGCGCCGCCCGTAACATGCAGCGCGTCGAGCACACCCACGCCCGCCGACATTAGCGAGGCAAACGTGCGCGAAAACCGCGCAATGGCAACCTTGGTAATAATGGTTTTTACCACCGGTGTCCGCAGCATAAGTGCGTGAAACTGGTACTTGCCACGAGGCGTTTTTATATAAGTTCGCACGCCCCACACCAACCCAACACTGGCCGGGATAATAATAAACGCGTATTTGCGACTAAAGTGGCTAATGTCTAGCAACACCTGGGTGTAAATGGGTAGTTTTGCGTTTGGACCGCCCAGGTCGAGCAAAATTTTGGATATTTTGGGCATGAGTATAAACATAATCCCAAAAAACGCCACAACCGTAATGCTTAAGATCACAATTGGGTAGGTCATGGCGCCTTTGACCTTTTTGCGAATACTGGCGTTTTGTTCGACCTGCAGAGCGAGGCGCTTGAGTATGTTGTCTAAGATCCCGCCTTCTTCGCCGGCCCGCACCATGTTGACGTACACGTCGTCAAACACCGCGGGGAACTTGGCAAAGGCGTCGCCCAGCTGCGTTCCGCCCTCGATGTCTTTGGTGACTTTGCCGAGTACTTCGCGAAAGTACGGGCTGACGGCGCTTTCTTGCAGGGTGGCGAGCCCGCGAGCAATCGGTACGCCGGCCGAAATCATGGTTGAAAGCTGGCGGGTAAAAATAACCATTTCGCTGCTTTTAATACGGTTGCCAAACCCAAAGCCTCGCTTGGCTTTGGTTTCGTTGACCAAAAGCGGCCGTAACCCCTGGTTGTTGAGCGCCGCCATGGCCGCGTCGTGATCGGCTGCTTCGATGGTGCCAGAAACGTCGGTGTTGTTTTTGCTGAGTGCTTTATAACTAAATAACATAGCGCATATGCTTTCCTACTGTATGGTACCGCGAAACTCCCCGAAACGCCAAACCTAGCTAAATCCTAATTTCTAAATACTAAACAAATCCAAATATCTTAAATCACAATGTCTCAAACCGCGGCCGTAGGCCGCGAGAGGACACGTCCTTCGTAGCTTCAGCGAAGAAGGATACCGCTAGTGTGGGCCATGCGTAAGCTCCCGGCTAGCATGTTGTCGGCTTTGACAACTTCGCTAGCGCGGCGTGACTTGTTTGAACGGAGGGTGGTATTGCCGGTGGCAATACCACCCGTAGTGAGTTGTCACGTCGGTTGTCAAAACGAACAACAGGCTACCGAGAGGTGGAGCCTTGGCCGAGCTCTTTTGCCTACACTCCACCCCACGAAGAGTCCTCTCTTCGTGGGGACCCCGGTTTCTTGCGGCAAGAAAAGTAGGTCGCCCGGTGGGGGCGAAACTCGGCATTCTTTATCGCCCGGTGGAGGAGAGACCCCATATAAGCAAAACCATCTACCGCGCTAGACAGCGCAAAAGTCTTGGCTAGTTTGCCCGACAAACGTTTAGGCAGTAAGCAATTTTGCCGTAGGTAGGGGTACTAAGCCTTTTCGGCAGTAACTCGCAAAATCTCTTCGACCGAAGTCTGGCCGCGCAGCGCCTTAATAAGCCCATCGAGCTGCATAGTCAGCATACCATCTTGGATAGACTGCGCCTGCAGCTTGTCGCTCGTGGCACTGGTGACGATTAGCTGCTGAATCGTGTCGGTGTTGCGAAGCACCTCATAAATGCCCATGCGCCCCCGATACCCGGTATGGTTACAGGTATCACACCCTTCTTCTCGTGGGCGCCAAAGCCGAGCAATCGCCGCCGCCGTAGTGCTCAGTTCTGCCGTCGAGGCTTTGTTGGTTTTGCTAGCGTTAACCGCGCCTATACCGCCCTTAAGCGCCGAAGCCTCGAGCTCGTGCAGGCCGCGCATGGTTTCGGCACCTTTTAGCTGAAAAATCTTGGCGAGTTTTTCTAGGTGTGGACCGTCTGGAACGTAGGGTTCTTTGCAGTCAGGGCACAAGCGGCGCACCAAACGCTGACCAATAACAATCCGTACCGTGCTCGCAATAAGAAACGGTTCAATGTTCATATCGAGTAGGCGGGGCAGGCAGGTTGCGGCGTTGTTGGTGTGGAGCGTGCTAAACACCAGGTGGCCGGTCAGCGCCGCTTGCACCGCTAGATCGGCCGTTTCGCCGTCGCGAATTTCGCCGACCATAATTATGTTGGGATCTTGTCGAAGCAACGCGCGCAAACCACTACTAAACGTCATGCCAGCGAGCGGGTTTACCTGGGTTTGGTTAGCGCCCGCCACGCGGTACTCTACCGGGTCTTCCACGGTGCTAATGTTTACGCCCGGACTGTTCAGCATGCTCAACACACTAAAAAGACTGGTCGATTTGCCCGAACCAGTCGGCCCCGTCACCAGTACCATGCCGTGCGGTTGCACAATTGCCTGCTGAACCGCCTCGAGCGCGTACCCCCAGTAGCCTAGCTCCTCAAGCGTCGCCGGCCGGCTCGACTCGTCGAGTATGCGCATAACCACCTTTTCGCCGTCCACAATGGGCAGCGTCGAAACACGCAGAGCGTACACGTGGTTGCTCACGACAATCTTAAACCGGCCGTCTTGCGGTGCCCGATGCTCATCTATTTTAAGATTGGCGAGGATTTTTATGCGCGAAACCAGCGCGCCGAGTACCTTGCGCGGCAGTTTGTTGACCTCACGCAAAATGCCGTCGACACGGTAGCGCACCAGCACGTAGTTTTCGCGCGGCTCGATGTGTATGTCGCTGGCGCTGTTTTTGACCGCGTAGTCAATAATAAGGTTAACCGTTTGGGCAATCGGCGAATCTTCGGCCACGTCGGCCTTGTCGACGATTTCGTCGGCGTCGTCTTTTTCCTGAATGGCGATAACCTTTTCTATTTGTGTCCCAACACTGCTGCCATCACCATCGTACTGGTCGAGAGCGGCCTGAATGTTGCTGCTGGTTGCGATGTGCAGGCGAATAGGTCGTCCAAGCTGTTTTTGCAAATAGCTAATCGCCGGGACGTCGTCGGGGTCTTCCATGGCAATAAACACAACATCGCCCTCGCCGATATCAAAGGCAATAGCCCGGTACTGGCGAGCGACACGTTCGGGTACCAGCTGCAAGGTCGCCGGTGTTAATTCCCGAGCGTTGAGCTCTACAAACGGCACGTCAATTTCAGCTGCATATAACTGTGTCAGCTCTTTTTCGCTTAGCGTGTTTGTGGTGATTACGATGTCTTGGAGCGGCTTTTTTTCGCTCTTAATTTGTTTGCGCAGAGACTCCAGGCGCTCCTCACTAATTGTGCCGGTCGCCGTCAGCAGTTTCTCCACCAAACTATCTGATATACGCATTGCTTTCAAGTATAGCGAAAACCACAAGCAAAATACACCCAAACCCCCGTACAACCTATTTTGGGAGGACAGTCCTCCCAAAAAAATAATATGGTATAATATACCCATGCCCCGCCGCAATACCGCTCGCCAAGACGCGCCAGATTCGTTTTACCACGTGTATGCGCGTGGTAATAGCCGTCACCGCATATTTTTTGACGAGCAAGATTATTTGTATTTTTTCACATTGTTTGCGCGCTATTTGTCGCCGCACGAAGTCAAAGACCCGTATGGTGTGTCGTACCCCAACTTTTACAACCGGGTCGACCTACTGGCGTTTTGCCTTATGCCCAACCATTTTCATTTGCTGGTCTATCAACGTGAGCCGCTCGGCCTCACGCGTCTTATGCAAAGCATTATGACGAGCTATAGTCGGTATTTCAACAAAAAATATCGTCGCAGCGGCTCTGTTTTTGAGTCGCGTTTTCGCGCATCGATGATCACCGACGACGCCTACCTGCTGCATATTACTCGCTACATACATCTCAACCCGCGGCAGTGGCGCGACTATGAGTACTCGAGTTTGCCGTATTATTTACAACGTACGGAGGAGTCGTGGTTGCGCCCCAAACGCATGCTTGAGCTGTTTGATGGGCCAGTCGCGTACGAACAATTTGTTGCCGACTACGAAGAAAACAAGAAGATGATAGACATTTTAAAGCACGAACTCGCAAACGGTTATTAGGGTAAAAATCATTTTGGGAGGACTGTCCTCCCAAAATGGTTTTGAGTTTGCATTTTGTGGCGTGGGGGCGTAGGCTCATCGGTACAACATTACTTAGGTTCAGGTCGTCGTCGAGGCGACCGTAGACGAAAGGAACGGTAGAGGCATATGGCAAAAGCAACCAGCGACAAGGTTGACAACACAAAACAGGAGAAGCAAGAGGGCGAGGGGCGTTCGAAGGCGCTCGGCCTGGCGCTCGAAACCATCGAAAAGCAGTTTGGTAAGGGGTCTATTATGAAGCTCGGTGAGACCCAAGGTGTGGAGGTTGAATGTACGCCAACGGGGAGTATTGGCCTAGACCTCGCGCTGGGCGGAGGTATTCCAAAGGGGCGGATTGTCGAAATATACGGGCCAGAATCGAGCGGTAAAACTACCCTTACGCTGCATGCTATTGCCGAAGTGCAAAAACGGGGCGGTACGGCGGCGTTTATCGACGCTGAGCACGCGCTAGACCCGGCGTACGCCAAGCGTATTGGGGTAGATGTCGAAAACTTGCTGCTCAGCCAGCCCGACAACGGCGAACAGGCCCTAGAAATCACCGAAACGCTGGTGCGCAGCAACGCAGTAGACCTTATAGTTGTCGACTCGGTGGCTGCTCTGGTGCCACGCGCCGAGATCGAAGGTGACATGGGCGACAGTCATATGGGCTTGCAGGCTCGGCTAATGAGCCAGGCGCTGCGTAAACTGACCGGCGTGATTAGCCGTAGTAAAACGACCGTTATTTTCATAAACCAAATACGTATGAAAATAGGGGTAATGTTTGGCAACCCCGAAACGACTACCGGGGGCAACGCCCTCAAATTTTACGCCAGCGTGCGCATGGACATACGCCGTATTTCCCAGATCAAAGTTGGCGACAGCGTGGTCGGTAACCGCGCCCGGGTAAAAGTGGTCAAAAACAAAATTGCGCCGCCGTTTCGCGAAGCCGAGTTTGACATTATGTACAACCAAGGCATTTCTGTCGCTGGCGACATTTTGGACCTGGCCGTTACGCACAACATTGTCGAGAAAGCGGGTGCGTGGTTTGCCTACGGCAGCGAAAAAATCGGCCAAGGCCGCGAAGCCGCCAAAACCTACCTGCAAGACAACCCCAAAGTACAGGCCGAAATTGCCACCAAAGTCCGCGAAGCCGCCACAAAAGAGTAGCCCAGTGAAACGCGCAGCTATTTTGCACGGCACCGACGGCCACCCAAGCCACGCCTGGCAGCCGTGGCTACGTGCGCAGTTTGAAAAACGCGGCTACACCGTACTACACCCAGAACTGCCCGGCAATCATCGGCCAAACGCACGGACGTACAACGAGTTTCTTTTTACGCAAAACTGGGATTTTACAGACAATATACTAGTGGGGCACTCGTCTGGCACGACAGCTATTTTGAACCTGTTGGCTGACCAACGGTGCCCGCGTGTGCGTGCAGTGGTTTTGGTGGCTGCCTTTTTGGTCAACCCAACCCCAGCCCAAGCAGTTACGCACGGTTTTGAGGGAGATCAGTTTAATGCGCTGTTTCCGGCACATGGTTTTGCGTGGGACACTCTGAGGCAAAAGTGTGGTCACGTTTATTTTGTGCACAGTCGTGACGACCCGTACTGTCCAGTTGAGTTTGCCGAGGACGCCGCACGGCAGCTCAACGGGCACATGGTGTACATAGCAAATGGTGGACATTTGGGTGGTGCTTCGGGTATAACTGAGCTCCCCACAGCTATACAACGCCTGCAAGCCGATGGAGTTTTGTAGATGCGTCTGACGGCTATAAAAGCGCAGGTGAAACGGGAGGGTCGGTATTCGGTTTTTGTCGATGGCAAGTACGCGTTTAGCTTAAGTGCAGATGGGCTTCTAAGGGCGGGCCTGGTGGTAGGCCAAGAACTGTCCCAGCAGGAACTAACAGAGTGGAAACGAGCATCCCAGGACGACAAAGCCTACGGGCTGACCCTCGACTACATTGCCCGGCGCATGCGCAGCGAGGGCGAGCTGCGCGACTATTGGCGCCGCAAAGGCTATGTCGACGACTTTGGGAGGACTGTCCTCCCAAAATTGCGCGAACTGGGGCTGGTCGATGACCTGGAGTTTGCGCGTCGGTGGGTGGCAAACCGTCGGTTACTGCGCTCGACCAGTGCGCGCAAGCTGCAGCTAGAGCTCAAACAAAAGTACATTAGTGACGACATAGTTACAACAGTCCTCAGAGAAGACGAAACCGACGAGCAACAGGTGCTACGCGACCTGGTAGCCAAAAAACGCCGACAAACCCGCTACCAAGACCCCCAAAAACTCATCGCCTACCTCGCCCGCCAAGGGTTCACTTACAGCGACATCAAAGCCGCCATAGCGGCAGAGAATGATGATTGAGCTGTTATTTGATGAGGCCGGGTGAGAGTTCGTGGAGGGCCAGACGATTGATCATACCGACCGCAAGCATTGCGAAGATTTCCTCGTATGATGCGATGCCGGAGTTATGGATCGAAGCTCGGTAAACATCGTTTGATTGTATGCGGAAATTCGGAAGTGAAGCTAGATCAACCTCATTTTGGATGCTGGGCATTCCGCGGTGGCCGTAAGCAAAATCATAACCGTTACTAAATATACCGTATTGGGCGATGCGTACTTGTCCAATATCCCAGTCGCCTGCTGCGCGGTCGTATTCTTTTACGTATCCCTGGGCACCCTTAGTGAGGGCATTAGCGGTTTTGGGCTCTTGTTCGACCCGACGAAGTGTTGTTTCAAATGCCGGTGCGACAATAGTAGTGGGGACATAATGATTGTAATCGTAGTACAGCGAGAAGCGCGCAGGGGCTTCTGGGTAAGACGACTTGGCATAGACTTCGGCGGGTACACCGTGTAGGTATTGCGCCTCAGATAGTTCTATGAGCTTCCAGAATAAGTCGTACCTACCCCTGTAAAAAGGTAAACGTTGCCGGTTTTTTGCCTGCAGTTTTTCGCGGAGGTTTACGATGGAACTATCAACTTTATCGTAGGGTGGGAGCGGCTGTAGTGTGAGGCTAGCAACAGTCATCTCTCCAAGTGTACGGATACGGAATGCTCCTGCGTTGTTTTCAGCTGCACAGCTTGCTATATGCTCTTGAAGTGTTTCGGGCACTTTTTTGTCAGCTAGCTCACGGGGGAGTGTTTGTGGTTGCAACGGTATCGCTGCCTCGATATCTGATTTGGTATATGGAACTCAAAGGCGGCCCCTGTGTCTGCATCTTGCCTGAACACAAAGTACATGCGCGGGATGAGAAGGTCTGGCTCACCACCTAGGCAATGTAATCGGGGGGGTTAGTTTCAACCTCGCTCATTAGCAGAAGATAGCACATGAAAGAAACAAAGAAAAATGCCTATGCTTACGCGGGGGCGGCGGCGTGGATGGCGGCGTTGTTTAGGGGGTCGTTGACGATAATCTTGCGGCTGGTCGTTTCGTTTATTTGGTTGCGGTCTATGGTAAGGTTGCCGCGCGTTAGCCCCCTAAGCAGCCCCTGGGACACATACAATTTTTGTACGTACATGGTTTCGACCTCAACAGCAAAGTCGGTGACTTTACCCAGCCGCTGCCGGCTGAGGGTGACGACCTGCTTGCCAATCAGTTCAAAGCCAATATCCATAACCTTTTTTAGACGTACCAGCTCGCTTGGTTCTACCAGTACGTCGTGGTCGTTTACCACCACGCCTTGGGGGATAACATCGCGAATGTCTTGGTACAAAAGCACCAGCTCTTTTTTGCTAAACTTGTCGGTGCAGTAAAACCCCTCTATTTTGAGGTTGTTGGGATTGCAAATAGCGGCCGTCGTTGTAGCCACCGGCTGGCCTGTGCGCAGGCTCATAACGGGTCGACCTATCATGGTACCGCTCAGTTTAAGCATAGCTATTTAAGTATACTCTATAGACCTCTTCCCAAATAAGCCTCCAGTCCAGAACGTGATGATTTTTGTTCCAAACAGACTTTATTGTGACAAGCTGTAACGGTGTTACAGCGCGAAGCAAAAAGACTGCTTTGGGGCAGAAATAGTGCGTTATGGACGGAGGATTTATTTGGGAAGCGGTCTTATTTCCATGGATCCCTCCTGGCGGTGTGGTTTAGCCCGACGTGGTTCGAACTGTCTACTAGCAACGGTCAACGAGCAACAAACTATGCAACAGTCAACTAGGCAACGGGCTTACCTCGGGCGCGTTGGGAGTTGCTGTGTTGGCCGTTTGTTGACCGTGGCATAGTTGAGTGTTTACCCTGAGCGCCGTCGAAGGAGTTTACCAGGAGAAGTGAAAGCATGGTAGAGCTGCGACATGTGTTGTAAAAAAGAAACACATTTTATTGTGCTGCTGCTTGCATGGCTGGTTTGACGAGGCATAGACTGTGGATAATTATGCAAAACCTTACGCGAGTTGTAAGGGTGGGAACAGCCATTTTGGCAAGTGTAGTGCTATGTTGCGGCCTTGCCCTGCCACTGGCGCGAGCAACAGGCCCAGCTTTTGCCCAGTCTATTCCCTCGCTCGCCGTACGAGAAATAAAAATCACGGGCGACGAACTAATTGTCTTGCAGGCAACAACCGACATTGCAGACCTAAGCGAATACTGGGTGGGGTACACTGGCAGCGATACGGCGAACCCGGGTTCGATTGTGCCAACCCAGCAGTTGCCACCACGACCACTCCGCGCCGGTCAGGCACTGCTGCTAACGAGCGATGGTGGCGCTACGTGCGACGCAGTACTTACGACCAAGCTTTCTGTTTCGCTGGCCGACACCAAGGGGACGTTTGTGGTGCGGCATTTGGCGAGCGACGGTATGAGCAGCACATTGACCACGGTCGATAGCGTGAACTGGGCAAAGCCAGCCGCCAGCGGCACCACGACCGCCCAGCTTGACCTACGCAAAGAAACAGCCATACCCACACCGGTGTGGTACCACAACGCGGGTGGCGCGCACCCATGGCGGGTTGGGAGCTTAGCAGGCTGCACCCTAACACTAGCGTCGCTGGCGGCTGGCACCGTTGCCGAAGTGGTCGAATGGGGGCAAAGCCCAGTGGAACCTTTGGCGATTATCGAAAACATAAACGAGGTTGTGCCCACCCCTGACGAACAGGCCATCCCAGCCGAAAACACCGGGCTTATGTCGCCACTGATTACCGAGCTTTTGGCCAACCCAAGCGGCACCGGCACCGACGCGACCGACGAGTTTATAGAGCTGTATAACCCCAATGACCGCGCATTTGGCCTGGCCGGTTTTACCCTGCAAACTGGGTTAAGCACCAAGCACAGCTACGTGCTCCCCGCGGGGCTCGTTATACCGGCCAAAAGTTTTCGGGCGCTGTATGCGAGCGAAACAGGTCTAAGTATGAGCAACACGAGCGGCCAAGCCACCTTACTCGATGCGCAAGGGGTAGTGGTGACACAATCTGACCCGTACGATAGCGCTCCCGATGGCCAAGCGTGGGCGCTTGCGCAGGGTGTTTGGTACTGGACAACCAAGCCAACACCGGCGGCGACAAACATTATTGCGCAACCTATTGCCAAACCAGCCACTGCGGTCACAAAACTCTTAGCCACTGCGGGCAAAACAGCGAGTGTCAAAAAGCCAGCTGCGAGCACTGCAAAAACCGCTAGCGTAAAAGGTGCCAGCACGAAAAAGCCCGCCAAGACCGTCAAAAAGACTACCAAAGAACTGGCAAGTACCAACGCCAGCCAAACCGTGCCGGTTGCAAAACCAACGGGCGTGCACCCAGCAGCGCTTGCGGTGGTTGCACTGGGTGCGTTAGGATATGGAGCATATGCCTACAGGAGAGATATGGCGCACGCATTCCAGCGGGTCGGACGACACCGAATCTTTCGGCGCGTCCGTCGGGGCTAGGCTGCGTGGCGGCGAAGTAATTGAACTAGTGAGCGACCTGGGCGGTGGTAAGACGACACTGGTGCGCGGACTGGCTCGTGGGGCCGGCAGTAGCGACGTGGTGGCCAGCCCAACGTTTACCATTAGCCGGCAGTACGACGCGCCAAAGCTGCGTATACTGCATTTTGACCTGTACCGTTTGGACGAACCGGGGTTGATTGCCGACGAACTGACCGAGTATATACAAGATCAACAAACAGTGGTAGTGCTAGAATGGAGCGAAATGGTGCAAAACGTACTTCCGGCAAAACGCGTAACCATAGAGCTACAACGAACGAAAGACGAAGGCCGCGCTATTGTGTGCCGCTATTCGCCAGATTTGGCGTATTTGTTTGGGGACCACACATGATCGTCTTGACACTACGGACCGATAAGCCCGAGGCAGAGATTGGCCTGTATGACGATGGTCGGCAGCTGGTGTACGAAACCTGGCTGGCGCACCGAGAGCTGGCCGAAACGCTGCATGGCAAGATGAAACAGTTGCTTGATAGCCAGGGGAAAGACTGGCACGACATAGAGGGGCTGGTGGTGCTGCGGGGGCCGGGGAGTTTTACGGGGCTTCGCATAGGTTTGACGGTGGCAAATGCGTTGGCACAGGGGCTTGGTGTGCCGATTGTGGGGGCAGTGGGAGATGAGTGGATTGCCGAGGGTCTTGCACGGGTGGCGCAGGGGGTTGATGACCGAGTTGTGTTGCCAGAGTACGGCGCACCGGTGCACATAACTCCTCAGAAAAAATAAGCGTTTCATGGCGACAAGCATCACTTTGCCCGGAGTGCTTTTTTGTGCTTTACTGCTGGAAACTCTTTAGTTAGAAAAAGTGGGGTTTCGCCCCCACAGGCGTCAAGGACCTTTTGCTGCCAAAAGGTCCTTGACCTAAAACCAGGCCAGGGCTCCACCTCTCGGTACCCTGTTGTTCGTTTTGACAACCGACGTGACAACTCCTCCCAGTCTATATGCCACCGGCATATAGACTGCTCGTCAAACAAGTCACGCCGCCTCTCGGAAGTTGTCAAAGCCGACAACGTGCTAGCCGGGAGCTTACGCATGGCCCACACTAGCTATATCCTTCTTCGCTAGCGCTACGAAGGACATATCCTCTCGCGGCCTTCGGCCGCGGTTTGAGACATTGGGATTTAAGATATTTGGATTTGTTTAGTATTTAGACATTCGTGCTTAGGATTTCTTTATGTGTTTTTCCGTAATTACCCTTTGTAACAGTCTGTAATCAGATTGTTACAAGGAGTGAAATGGAGGGGGGTGTTTAGAAATTAGGATTTAGGATTTTTCAGTTTGTGAGTGGTATATACCCAAATAACTCAGACTACCGAACTTCTAGCCAGCCCTCACCGGTTGAAATAGACTGAAACTTTCGCAGCGTATCCAGATAGGCTTTGTCAGTTGCAGTCTATTTCACCTCGGCGATCATCTGCCTAGAAGTTCGGTAGTCTGAGTTATTTGGGTATATACTGGGGCATATGTTAGTAACAATTTTACTTTTTGTTGGGTTAGCGGTGTTTATGGCGTGGTATTTTGTGTCAAAAGATCGCGGCGAGCGTGAGCCAGCTAGCGCACTGTGGATAGCGCTTGGGTTTGGCGCCCTGGGAATCGCACCGGCAATGGGTCTCGAAATGCTTTTGGTGTCGCGAGAAATTGGAACGCCCGAGGGAGCTTCGCTCGGTATGGGCATGCTGCTGTGGCAGGCGATGCTGGTGGGGATTATAGAGGAACTCTGCAAGTTTGTGCCACTGGCGCTTTTTTTGTACAAAAAGCGGTATTTTAACGAGCACACCGACGGCATACTGTATTTCGCGATTGCAGGGATGGGCTTTGGTTTGCCAGAAAACATTTTGTATACGGTAATGAACGGGGCGCAGGTAGGGGTTGGGAGACTTATTTTGACGCCGTTTTTTCACGCGGCTACAACAGCTCTTGTGGGGTATTTTGCAGCTCGAGCCAAACTAGCCGGCAGGCCGCTGGTGTCGGTGTGGTGGGCAATGCTGCTTGCGATTGGGGTACATGGGATGTATGACTTTGGGCTGTTTAGTCAGCGACCGCTGTTTATGATTGTGTCGTTTATGATTGCTTCGGGTCTCACAGGGGTGCTTTTTGTTATGGCGGCGGTGGCAAAAACGCGCGATCAGCAGTATGGGTTGAGTGCCGTTGGCGAAAACACTTTTTGCCGTACTTGCGGTCAGCCAAATGCTCACAAGTTTTTGTATTGTCAAAAATGCGGCAATCGTGCTTAAATGCTGCTAAACGATTAACCATAAGGAAAAAGCTATGCAATGTACCCGCTGTGCCAACGAAATTGAGCCAGGAGCCGCGTTTTGCGGCAACTGTGGACAGGCGCTTGGCGCCTCGCAGTCGCCAAACGTTACTGCCCCAGTAGCTCCTGCGCCATCACCTGCGCCAGTCGTCGGCGCTCCGCCGGTCGCTGCCCCAGTTATTGCCGCTGCTCAAACACCAGTAGTCACACCACCTCAACCAGCTGCTCCGGCTGCACCCGTCACCGGCTTTGCACCTGCTCCACCACCGTCTGCTTACGCACCGGCGCCGCCCGCGCCTTACTCTCAGCAACAAGCGCCCATACCATCGTATGCGGTTGCCAACGACACGCAAAGCACCACTCTGGCGGGGGTTGGGTTGGTGCTAGGGATTGTTTCGATACCGGCGGGGTTTGTTCCTATAGTTGGGGCAAGTTGCGGGGTGGCTGCAATTGTTATCGGTATACGTGGTCTCAAAACGAAAGCACGGGGGCTAGCAACGGCGGCTATAATTGTAGGGTCTATTGGGATAACGCTCTCGGCGTTGGTATTTATTGCTACTATGTACCAGCAAGCGCACCCAGAAAAGTTTACAAACATGATTTTGTGGCACAAAGCATAGGCAAGCATAGCCCCGTATATCGCCCCACACACGACAAGAAGTCCCTCTGTAAAATTTGCGGGGCTTCTTGTCGTGCTGCAGAGGGGGGTGGGTATCGTAAAAGTGCTTGTGTTTTTTTGGACAAACGTGTATACAGATAGGTAGCATTATATAAAAACAAAGGACAAATATGAGAAGAATGGCACGTGTTTTTTCGGCCACATCGGCAGCGGTGGTGGCACTTTCGTCGGTGCTTACGGTGGGTTTTACCAGCGTGGTGTACGCCGCAGCACAAACCTGTACCTGGACAGGCAATGCCGGAGACAACAAATTTAGCACCGCCGCCAACTGGTCCAACTGCGGCAGCGCCGCCCCGCTCGCTGGCGACACGATTCGGCTGCCATATATTAGCGGAGTTTCAAATGCTGTGTTGGTAAACGACTTACCCCAAGGAACGCTACTTGGCGGTATTGTGAAAGATTCATCTGGTGGAGGGACCGGGATTACTTCTTATGCAGTCGATACACTAGCTTTTGGGGATGGCGCAGTCTTTACTGCCACCTCAGGGCCAGCAATAGCCGTCGGTGATGTTACGGCGACCGGCAGTCTGACGCTAAAAAATGCAACATCCATCTTTCGGGCAACCACAAAAAATATCACCCTATCGCCCACAAGCTTCGTCTTAGACAACGTTCCTCAAGCCTGTATGGGTGGCGGTGCACCAGAATTCGAGTTTGCAATCAAGCCAGTGGGGCAAGTAACGGTAGCTGCAAATAGCTGGTATACCATGACGGGTACTGAGTCTGGGGTCACGGTGAACTCGGGCGGCGGCATAAGCTTACCCGGAGGTACATATGCTGGTGACATTACCTTTACTGGTGGAGGCACGACACAAGGCAGTGCATGCGGAGATAGCATGTCTCTTCAGGCACACACTACAACAACGCTGACTGGCAAGATTACGCTAGGAGGCGGTGACATTGTATATAGTGTTGCGGCAAACCAGACACTTACCGTTACAGGCACAATCGAGGGTGCAGGCAGTGGTCTCAAGGCATCGAGTACTTCAACAGGCGCTTTCGTCAACAATGCGACCGTCGACAACTCTACAACCGGTAGTGGCGCACAGGTTGTTGCGAAACACGAAGTCCCTGCGGTTACCGATAGCAAACCAGACGAAAACCTGACGGTAAACGCGAACGAAATACTTACATTTGATGGCGTACGAGCAAATGTTAATGTTGCTATGGGTGCAGTGCTAAAAGGTGTTGGGGTTGCAACAAAAGTACTGTATGTAGGGGTTGGTGGGGTGATTGCGCCGGGGCACAGCCCAGGCTGTATTTCGTCGGACACCTTGTCTCTCTACGGCGAGTATCAATTTGAGCTAGGTGGTGCAGAACCATGCACGGGCTACGATCAACTAAAGGTTACAAACAAAACCACTACCACAGGTTATACCGTAAGTTTTGGTACGACTCCAACGGCAACTCTCGCAACTTCTCGCTTCAACGGCTATACGCCGAGCCAAGGGCAGGTGTTTACTATTATTGACAACCAGGGTTCGCTGCCGGTTGATGGGACGTTTAAGGACCTGGCAGAGGGGGCGACTTTTACGCAAAATGGGATTGTGTTTAAGGTGAGCTACAAGGGTGGCGATGGCAACGATGTGACGCTTACGGTGCAAAACGCACCCACCACACCCGACACTGGCTTGGCACTGCTCACTGCAAATCCGCTGCTAACAATTGGCCTCATGACGGCTGCGGCCGGTGCACTGATGGTTGGCGCGCGCTATCGGCAGGGCAAGCTTGGCTTTGCGTTGCGCCGCAACAAGCACTAAAATCAATCGACACTAATTACATAAACCTTCGGTGCGAACTGCCGAGGGTTTATGATTATGTACGAGAGCTCTTTTTAGAAGAATCGTCACTTTCTACACGGCAGGCTTTTTGGGAAGACCTTGTATGCCACTAAAAAACTAACCTTCGGTTTTTTCGCTCAGATGAACGCCGAGTCAAAACCAGTCAAGACTGACAAGCTATATCGAGATATGGTGCGAAAGTCTTGGCTGGGTTCGCCGGTGAGGGCTCACGTGGAGAAGCCGAATTCTAGTTTTTAGTGGTATATATACAGTCAACCTCTTCACCTGTCTATGCTGCGTAACAGCGTAAAATGGTCTTGCTTTTTACAACGAACTGCGTATAGTAGTGCGTAGTACGCCAACATCAAAACCATATAAAAGTTCGGTACAAAACGTACCCAATACACAAATAAAGACGTACATCGGCCAGTTGGCCAAAAACACATATGGCACACAGTATATCTCTCGACAGCTCTCTTTTTAGCGGCAGCTTTAGTGGCGGCACAACAATGGAGTTTGTCTCAGTTCGACGGGTGGCAACGGCTGCACCGGTACGGCGCCAAACAGTGCTCCAGACGCGCCCAGTTCGTCCGCAGCCTTCAGTTGCCCGACCGCTGTCTATGGATGGGGTGGTTGCGCGTGCTGCGCGCGTTTCTGGGCAGCAAGTGCCAGTTACGACTGTGCCGACATTTGCAGCTGCAACGATTAGTCGCTCGCCGACACATCTTCCTTACACTGCAGCAGTCAAAACACCTACGCCCAGTCACCCAAACCTAGCACCTCCCCACGCCTACTCCAACGCAGCAGAAACAGCACCAGTTGGCGCGCAGGCAAGTGCTGCGACTCAAACCATTGCGGCGCAGTCTACGCCTGAGGTCGTGCCACCACCCGCGCGTCGCCTCACGGTACGGACTGCTCTGATGTACAGTATGGCGGTAGTGCTTTTTGGGTTTGGTTTGTATGTTGGGTTTAGCGGCTTGCGGGCCAATCGTCAGGTGGCCGCCCAAGTCAAAACAATTCAAAAACAGCAAACAGCCGCGCAGAGCGGTGCGGGCATGACACACGGCGTGCCGAGTACTAGTCAGCCATCTCCTCGAGCTGTCCGCGCCTACACGGTTGCTCCGCAGCTACCTCGGCATCTCGACATCCCCAAGCTTCGGGTGCACGCTCGGGTGCTACCCATGGCGGTCGACGAAAAAAACGAGCTGCAGGCGCCGGTCAACATTTACGATGCTGGTTGGTACAATGCCTCGGCGCAACCTGGTCAGCCTGGCGCAATGCTTGTCGATGGGCATTCGGGCATAGGGAAGACCAGAGGAGTTTTTCACGACGTCGCAAAACTTGTGCCAGGTGACGAACTAGTTGTTACGCGAGGCGATGGCACTCAGTTTACGTACAAAGTTGCCACGGTCCAAACGGTGCCGGTCGGCGAGGTTGACATGACAGCCATGATGACGCCAGCCGACCCGGCAAAGCCCGGGCTTAACATTATTACCTGCACCGGACGTGTTGTGCCTGGTACAACCCAGCTCGACCAAAGAGTCCTCGTTCGCGCCACCCTCACCTAACCCCACCCTCCCCAAAAACTGTTTTTGCCCCATCTGTTGGAGGACTGTCCTCTAACAGATGGGGATTTTGCAGATTTTTTTGGATGGGGAAATAACAGGGGTGGGTTTTTGGCCATTTTTAGCATGACTCGGTATATGACTCGGTATCTTTTTGTCATTATTTTTGCGGGTCGTGATGAAGACAGGTATATAATAAAAATATGAAACAACCACAACCTTACGTGCAATTACTGAAAACAATTCATAGCAGCGCCGGTGCAGCGTGCAAAGAGGCCGGCTATGCGGTTGGCTTGTTCGACGGCTCGATTAGCGAAGCCGAACTTAGCAAGTTGGTCGCAAGCGGTACGGTAGCGCTTGGCGTTCGTTCGAAACCGAGCGTCAGCGCAGCCTTGATTGCGGCCGGGCGTGATCTGCGCGCCATTGGCTGCTACTGTGTCGGGACCGACAAAGTTGATCTTGAGGCGGCCTCGCGCCGCGGTATCGCCGTGTTTAACGACCGCTACAGCAACACTCGCTCGGTTGCCGAACTAGTGATGGCAAACGTGATAAATCTGTTTCGGCAAATTCCGCGCTACGACCACGCCATGCACGCTGGCGTTTGGACAAAAGACGACGATATTGGGGTAGAAGTGCGCGGCAAGACGATCGGTATTGTCGGCTACGGCGCTATTGGCAGTCAGGTTTCGGTGCTGGCCAAAGCGCTCGACATGAATGTGCTGTACGTAGACCCCGACCAAAAAGTGCCGACCTATGGTCGGGCGCGCCGCTGTAGTACGCTGAAAGCGTTGCTCGAGCAGGCCGATGTGGTGAGTTTGCATGTTTCGTTAAACGAAACTTCTCGGTCGTTACTAGACGCCGCAGCGCTTGCTCACATGAAACCCGGCTCGTTTCTTATAAACGCCTCGCGGGGTGAAGTGGTCGATTACGACGCCCTTGCCGAGGCGCTGAGCAGTGGACATATTGCCGGCGCGGCTGTCGATGTCTACACCAGTGAACCGGGCAAAAAGGGTGATGCGTTTACTCACCCGCTGCAAAACTACGAAACGGTTATTTTGACCCCGCACATTGGTGGCTCGACCCGAGAATCGCAGGTGGCAATTGCCCAGGAAACGTCGGCGCGGCTGCTTGATTTTCTGGCCACTGGCAACACGGTTGGGTCGGTTAACCTGCCCGAAATGCCGTTGGGGCTGGTTTTTTCTGGACGTTTTCGCATTACCAATGTGCACGAAAACGTGCCGGGTGTGATTGCGGCTATTTCTGAGTGTATTAGTCAGGCGGGCCTGAACGTGGCCGGGATGAGCCTGAAAACTCGGGGCGACGTGGGCTATGTTGCGTACGATGTCGAGACGGGGGATGGGGCTGCGGTTGCCAAGGTGTGTACTGCCATTGACGCACTGTCGACCACTTGGCGCACCACGCTGCTGAATAATCAAGGGGCGGGCCCGCCCGCCCCGGCGAGTCAACCGGAATAAATCCGCTTGACTCGGCTCCCCGCCGCTGAAGGCTGCGCTACCGCTTGCTGGTCGCCTTCGGCTCCCGACAGGGGTGATTATGTGGACTGGGTTACCGTACTGTTTGAAGCTTACTCCCGCCCCGTCTGCGAGTCGGTGTGATGGGTGGTTTGAGAGGTTGTTGTTTGACGTTGGTGTGGCTGGCGTCGTATGATACTAGCGGTACTCCTGGTGAGTTTTTGTGGGAAGACCGTTTTTGTCAATTTTATACACGTGATTTTCGGGTGTTGCTGACACGACTAGAGAAGTGAGAGCGATGTCGCAGGCGTAACGGCCCGATCAGAAGGGAAAACATGGATCCACTATCTATTGTGCTTGCTGCCGTAGCTTTGGCCGCTGGTTTTGGCGGTAGCACGTATCTTAACAAAAAAAAGTCAGCTGAGGCCGAAAACAAAGCCGACAAAGAACTATCGCGCGCCAAAAAAGAGGCCGCCAAACTGGTTGACGAGGCACGTACAGAGTCTAAACGAGTGCTCGACGACGCCCGCAAAGAAGAACAATCGCGCCGGGGCGAACTAAAAGACCTAGAATCTCGACTGGTCCAGCGCGAAACAGCGCTTGACCGCAAGCTCGACGACCTCGACACGCGCACCGAAAAACTTCGCGCCAGCGAAGACGAAATCGAAAGCCTAAAAAACGAAATACGCGACATACGCGGGCGCCAGCAAGAAAAACTCGAAAAAATCGCCAAACTCGGCAAAGCCGAAGCCGCCGAAAAACTTTTGCAAATGACCGAGCGAGATATTAAAAACGACCTAACAAGTCTCGTCGCAAAACTGCAAAACGAAGCGCGTGAAAACGCCGAAGAAGCCGCTGGTCTGCTGATTGTTACCGCCATGGAACGCATGGCTAGCGAGGTAACGGCCGAACGCACGCTTACGAGTGTTAAGCTCGAAGACGAGGAAATGAAAGGCCGTATTATTGGCAAAGAGGGGCGTAACATTCAGGCGCTGCAGCGGGCAACGGGCGTCGACATTATGGTTGATGATACACCTGGCTACATTGTGCTCAGCTGCTTTGACCCAGTGCGCCGTGAGGTGGCGCGCCAGGCGCTCGAAATGCTGCTTAAAGATGGTCGTGTGCACCCTGGTCGTATCGAAGAGGTTGTCGAAAAAGCCCAAAAACAGGTCGAAAAAGACGTGGTGCGTGCGGGTGAAGACGCTGCCCGTGAAGTTGGCGTACTCGGCGTACCCAAAGAGCTACTGCACATGCTGGGCGAGCTCAAGTACCGCACCAGCTATGGCCAAAACGTGCTCAAACATAGCACCGAAATGGCACACATGGCTGGCATGTTGGCCGAAGAACTGGGCGCAGATGTCAAAACTACCAAATACGCCACACTCTTTCATGACATTGGCAAAGCACTTACCCACAAAATGGAAGGCAAACACCACCACATAAGTGGCGAAATGCTGCGCAAATACGGCGCGCCCGAAGCGGTTGCGTTGGCTGCCGAGCAGCACCACGACGACATGGAAGCAACCAGTCTCGAGGCAGTTATTGTGCGGGTGTGCGACGCCGTTTCGGCGGCTCGACCAGGTGCGCGCAACATTTCGGCCGAAAACTTTGCCGAGCGCATGAAAGAGCTTGAAAACATTGCCAACGGTTTTACCGGGATCGAAAAATCGTACGCGATTAGTGCGGGTCGCGAGGTGCGGGTTTTTGTAAAACCACAGCAAATCGACGACCTTAGCGCCATACGCCTCGCGCGCGATATTGCCACAAAAATCGAGAGTAGCATGAACTACCCCGGCACCATCAAAGTCAACGTTATCCGCGAAACCCGCGCCATAGAATTCGCCAAGTAGTAGACACTACCTATGATTGAACTTACTCATAAAACTGGCGCTAGAGCAGTTGTGAGCCCTGAGGGGGCATTTGTGGAGTCGTGGACGGCAGCCGATGGCACGGAGCTACTATTCCCGCGGCGTGATATGGCAAATGGGAAGAACCGCGGCGGGGTGCCCGTGTGCGCACCCATATTTGGGCCGGGCGAGACGGTCGGGCTAAACCAGCATGGGTTTGCGCGCAACTGCACCTGGACGGTCGACGAGCACACTGAATCCCAGGTGAAGCTCTCTCTGGACAAACCCCTATCCCAGGCGGAAAACCTGCCACCAGTCTACGCCGGTTGCGCCATGGAAATCAAAATCGAGCTGCGCGAAAACGGCTTGCGCGAAACCCTCACAGTCCGAAATATCGGCGTTGAGCCATGTGCCATAAACCCAGCGTTTCACCCGTATTTTCCGGTTACGCCTGGTGACTCTGCCGAGCGCGCGGAGGTGATAATTGACGGCCAAAAATACCGACCGTCGGCTGCCGAGCTGCTAGCGACGCGCAAGATCGATAGTGTGGGTGCGACCGCAGTGCTCAAAACTGCACAGGGGACGTGGACGGTGACCGGCGAGGGACTGCCCTATTTTGCCGTGTGGAGTGAATCGCCCGAAGCTTTTTTGTGTGTTGAGCCGACCGAAAGTGGCTTTTTGACGGATGCTCCAGCGACGCAGTTGTTGCCAAACCAGACAAAAATGGTTGCCATGAATATTGTTTTTGCGCGGTAGTCCTTAGGGACGAGTGTATAATTTGATGTAAATTCTACAATTTGCTACCTCTGTTTTTAGATTGCAAAAAATAGCCATAAGCGTATAATTTTAGACAGCAGACAAAAAGGAAACATTTGCCCCGCGCAGGCGCCAATATGGAAGCACAAAACAACCGAGAGCAAAAAGACTCACCGCGCCGCCATATTTTTACGCGCATGGTACCGACGGCGGTGCTTGTTTTTTTGCTGTTTTTTACGTTTTTCCCTCGTTTTGGCAACCCGGTTAGTAACCTGCGTCGTCTTGGCCAGGGCAGCGACACACACTTGGCAACGGGGCGATCACCTGCCGCACAAACAGTTGCAACTGGCCTTCAGCAGCTGCAGGCGAGTGGCGAGCTGCGCTCATACCTGCCTGCTCAGGGGAGCACGGCGCCGCAAACACTTGCGTGGGATGGGGCAGGACGACTGCTGACGATTACAGCGGGCAACACCGTCGACCTGAGCAGTCTTGCCGGCGCAACCAGTGCCGTCGACCTTACTAGCTATCTAAAAAACACAAACAGCCAGTCGCTTGGCTTAAGCGGATCGGCGCTCACCATAACCGGCGGTAACACCATAAACCTTGCGCCCATAAACACCGACAACCAAACAGTATCGCTCACCGGTAGCAACCTTACCATTAGCGGCGGCAACACGGTAAATCTTGCCAGCATAAACACCGATGTGTTGGCAGGCTTGAGCTGTAGTGCGGGCCAACTTGCGCAGTGGAACGGCAGTGTCTGGGCCTGTGCATCGCCCGCTGCGAGTTCTGACGCACAAACGCTTAGTTTGGCAGGCGACAACCTTACCATACTAAACGGCAACTCAGTTTCGCTAGCGGGCTACCTCGACAACACCGACAGCCAGTCACTGTCACTTGCTGGCAACACGCTTTCTCTGGTAAATGGCGGTTCGGTGAGCTTGGCGGCGTACCTCGACAACACCGATGTACTGGCGAGTTTGAGCTGTAGCGCCGGGCAACTACCGCAGTGGAACGGCACGGCTTGGGCCTGTCTAACACCGTCGGCCGGGACCGACAGCCAGAACCTGACCTGGAATGCCGGCACCCATGTGCTCACGATATCGAACGGCAACAACGTTGACCTCGGCAGTCTGCTCGACAACACCGACGTGCTTGCCTCGCTGTCTTGTACGAGCAGCCAAGTTGCCAAATGGAACGGCACGGCTTGGGCCTGTGCAGCCGACGCCGATAGTCAAAGCATCTCCAAAACCGGCAACACCCTTAGCATAAGTGGCAACGCTAGCACTGTCGACCTTGCGAGCTACCTCGACAACACCGACGCTCAAACCCTCAGTCTCGCTGGCTCAACCCTAACCATCACTGGCGGTAACAGCCTTAACCTCGCTCCCATAAACACCGACAGCCAAAACCTGAGCCTTTCTGGTACCACTCTGAACATCTCGGGGGGCACTGGTGTCGATATCGCCAGCATTAACACCGACGTCCTCGCCGGTCTCAGCTGTAGCAACGCTCAAGTTGCCAAATGGAACGGCAGCGCCTGGGCCTGCGCGGCCGACACCGACACCAACACAGACGCTCAAACCCTGAGTCTGAGTAGCAACAACCTGAGCATTTTAAACGGGAACTCGGTCAGTCTGGCAGGCTACCTCGACAACACCGACTCCCAGGCACTCAGCTACAACACCGGTACGCAGGTGCTTAGCATTAGCGGCAACGCGAATACCATTGATCTGTCTGGGCTAATGGACAACACCGATGCCCAGAGCATCGGCAAGTCTGGCAACACCCTCAGCATTTCTGGCAACGCCAGCACGGTTGACCTCAGCGGCTACCTCGACAATACCGATGTTTTGGCTGGACTCAGTTGCGCCAATACCCAAGTGGCTAAATGGAATAGCACCAGTTCTGCGTGGGTTTGCGCAAACGACACCGTGCTCACCGAAGCCCAGGTCGACGCCTACGCAAACAACAATGGCTATTTGACCAGCGAAGTCGACGGCAGCACCACAAACGAAATCCAAGATCTGAGTCTTTCAGGAAACACGCTGAGTCTGAGCGGAGATGCCACCACGGTTGACCTGAGCGCCTACGTGAACACTGACGTGCTCGCTGGGCTCAGCTGTAGCGACGGGCAGCTTGCCAAGTGGAACAGCACATCTTCGCTGTGGGAATGCGCCGCCGACACCGACACAACGTACACCGCTGGCACGGGCATAAGCATTAGTGGTAGCAACGTTATTTCCAGCACGCTCGGCACCAGCATTAGCACCAGCGAGCTCGACAACGCGAGCGTCACGTTTGCAAAACTGGCGAGCAACTCGTGCGCAAACGGGGAGGTTATAAAATTTAACGGCAGCGCTTGGGTGTGTGGCACAGACAACGACACCGTGCTTACCGAAGCCAACGTCGAGGCTTACATTTTTGACGGCGACAACACGGGCACGCTTAGCAGCGGTACGCTCGCGCTTGGTAGTCTGAGCTACACCGGTACGCTCGGCGACGCGCAGATCAACGATGCGCTGACCATTTCCAGCAGTGGTTCGGTGGCAGACGGCGCACTCAGTAGTACCGTGACGAAGCTTGGCCAAACCATTGAGTCTGGTGAGATTACCGACGCTACCATAACCGGCACCGACCTCGCTAGTGCTACCATCATGTTCAGCAACATCGCCCAAAACGGCTGCAGTAGCAACCAGGTTATGAAGTGGAACGGCACGGCTTGGGCCTGTGCCGCCGATGCCACGGGCGGCACGGTGAACTCGTTTGAAACCATCACCACCAGCGCTGGGACCAGCCCTGTCGCCGACAGCAGCACCGACAC
>CAYZZH010000002.1:30867-64252 GCA_964483005.1 uncultured Candidatus Saccharibacteria bacterium
GGCGGCAGCGTCAGCCTGGGCGGCACGGTCACGCTCGACATTGGCGCAGGCAATGGCATTACCGTAAACGCAAACGACATCACCGTCAAAGCTGCTGCTTCGGCCGATGCATTATCTGCGACCACCAGCTCTGGCTCCGGCCTAGAAGTGCTCGCCAGCGGGGTGACGCTCCTGCAAGGCTGTGCCAATGGGGAGATACTCAAATGGAATGAAACGACCGATGTTTGGGCCTGCGCCGCCGATGATAATCTGACTGAAGCAACGGTCGAATCCTACATATTTGACGGCGACAACACTGGCACCCTCAGTAGCGGCACACTGGCACTCGGCAGCCTCAGCTACACCGGCGTGCTTACTGACGCCAATGTTTCCGACACACTCACCATCGGCGCAACCAGCACCGTGAGCGACAGTGCACTCAGCAGCAATGTGTCGAAACTGGGCAGTAGCATCGAAAGCAGCGAAATCACCGACGCCACCATTGTCGCCGCCGATGTCGCCGCCGACACGCTCGATTTTGCCGAGTTCAAAGACGCCATGTCGCTCGATGCCACCACCACTATTGCCGCGGGCGCCAACAATTTCAACATTAACCTCGATAGCACGGGCGATTTCACTGTCCAAGACGCCGGTGTCGCCGTCCTCACCGTGAACGATAACGGCACGCTACTTTTCAAAAATACTGCTGACAGCGCCAGCTCATTTGTAGTCCAGGATGCCGGCAGCTTGCCCATGTTTACCATCGACACCAGCGCAAATGCCGTCCAGGTGGGAACACTGGTTGATGATGCCGCCGATGTGTTACTTGTGCTTGACGGCGTAAGCGGTGCCATCGACCCAACAGGCATAAACGGTGGCATATACTACAACACAACATCGCAACGGTTTCGTTGTTACGAAAATAACACATGGATGGACTGCTTGGCGGGCTACGGAAGGAATGTTTCGCTCAAAGATGCTGCGACTGCAGCTTCCGCTATCGCAACAAACCTGGCCGCCAATACGCTAAACTGTGTGTCTGATCCGAACTATCGGGTGATGACGAACTTGAAGGGCATGACAAAACTACGCTTGCAGGGCCGTTTGGGGGGTACTATTGCAACAACCACAACCATACGGCTGCAATATCACACAGGAGGAAATGTTGCCATCGCGACCGGCGATGCAGGCTGGACTACTCTTGCGACAAGCGCTGGTTCACACACTACGGGTACCATGTTTTACACTGCCGAGGCTGCAATCCCTGCAGCTGCTCAGATAAATGATGTGCTGGTGCGGGCTTGTATATTTAGCGGTGACGGCACGCGAGACCCGACGCTCACTCAGGCACAAATTAACGTGTATCCGTAAGGGTTTTGTAGTATAGTTGTAAGGAAAAGTGGAGGACGTATGGCAGAGATAACCGTCAAAGACGAAGCTGAGAATGAAGTGAAACCAAACAGGGGTCGTTTGGCGATCCCGGGTAAAATGAAGGGCAAAAAAGCCTTGACTGTGGCACTGGTGGCCCTGGCGCTCCTGGGGCTCGTCGGGACATTTGTGTTTTATCAAAAGTACCAAGACGTTAAAAGTAACCCAGCGCAGGCGCAAAAAGCCCAAAACAGTGCTGAAACGCAGCGTGTACTAGCTCAGCTAAAAAAAGTGCTGCGGGTTGACGAGACCGAAGCGCCCACTGTGGCACGAGTCGAGGACCCAGCCAAGCTTAAAACAGCCAACGCCGAGTTTTACAAAAACATCGAAAAGGGTGATTACCTCGTCATATTCCCCAAACGTGCCATTATTTACCGTGAGTCGGCCAACCAAATTATAAACATTGCGCCCATTATAAAAGCACCCGAAAAACCGGCCGAAGCCCCCCGGTCAGCTCCCGCCAGCAACAAAACCACCACCCCAACCACCCGTACTCCAACGCGTTAGCATGACTGGGATAGTCTAGTAACAGAGCAGCTGATCCACAGTCAACAAACAACAAACGGCCAACACAGCAACTTCCAACGCACCCGAGGTAAGCCCGTTGCCCAGTTGACCGTTGTATAGTTTGTTGCTCGTTGACCGTTGTTTGTTGACCGTTCAATCTACGTCGGGCGAAGCCACACCGCCGGTTCCCGATAGAGCCTGCCCTGTGCTGCGACACGGGGGTCGGGACAACAACGGGATAGAAAGCATGTGGGTCAGCGGATAGCGGTTTCACTTTATTTTCTCTGGTACAATTGGTGTATGAACATACTGTATGTGGGTGATGTTATGGCTGAAATGGGCATGCAGGCGGTTGAGCGAGTGCTGCCTGGCCTAGTGCAAACTGAGGGCGTGGATTTTGTGGTGGCCCAGGCCGAAAACGTGACAGATGGCAAAGGCATGAGCCCACACGACATGGCACGGTTGCAGCGAGCCGGTGTGCAGGCGTTTTCAGGCGGGAACCACACGCCGTCTCTGTCGAGTTTAGCTTCGTTGCTCGAGGACCCCGCTCAGCCGGTTGTTGGCCCAGCAAACATGGTCGACTGCCCTGGGCCTGGCTACAAGCTGGTCGACACGCCAAACGGTGCAGTGTTGGTGGTGAGTCTACTGGGCAGCATTGTCGGCAAACAAGCAGAGGTAGAAACAGAAAACCCCCTCAAAAAAATCGATGAAATCTTGGCTGCCGTACCGCGTGACTCGTACGTGGCAAATGTGGTAAACCTGCACGGCGACTTTAGTAGTGAGAAGCTCGTGTTTGGCCACTACCTAGACGGCCGCGTTTCGGTGGTGGTGGGCGACCACTGGCATGTGCCCACTGCCGACGCGCAGGTGCTGCCGAAAGGTACGGCTCACATGACCGACGTGGGTATGTGCGGTTCGCTGGACTCGTCGCTCGGGGTGGCATTTGACTCCATAATCCCGCGCTGGCGCGACGGCTATCAAACCCGCAACGTGCTCGAAACCACCGGCCGCATGCAGTTCAACGCTCTACTCGTCGAGGTCAATACTACTACCGGCCGCGCCACCTCCGCCAAACATATTCGTGAGGTGCGGGAAGTGTGAAAAAGAGGCAAGCGCGCTATCGTTCGTTTACGGTAAGGCTACTGGCCAGGGCAGGGTATTTTACGGTGTTTGTAGAGTGGTTTTTGCTGTTGGCTTTGTATGTGCCGAGGTTTTTTGAGTCGGAACTCGGTAAGGCAGTGTTTCCGACCACAAAACCGCAGCCGGTTCAGCCGCAGCCGGTCGAAGTGACGGTGTACGAACCTTCGGTTGTGGCGACAGCGATGTTTACGGTGGTGGCACTTGGGGTGGTGGCACTGGTGGTGTATGTGGTGTTTATGCGGTACGTTCCGGCCGCGACCAAAACAGCTGCTACCGTTGCGCAGGTTGCGACCGAAAAAGCCGTGCCAGTGGTGGCCCGCAAGCCGCTAGAGCGCATACCGCCCCGTCGCCGCAAAGCCCTCACCGCCCGCGTGCTGTTTTGGGTAAAAATGGCGCTTACCGTGGCACCGCTCGCCCTGGTGTACGCGACACGTTTTCGTGCCGGCACGATGCAGTCACAACTTATCGTTTTTGGCTTTGCTTGCCTAAGCGCCGCCGCCTGCCTCACCTTTATGGCCCAAACCTACCTCACCCACCACTGGCATGCCCCAGAACCCATCACAAACACACCTCAAGACTAATTGCCTGGGGAAAGCAAAAACTGTGGGTAGCCGTAACAAGCAAAAAGTCCACCTACGTGGACTTTTTGCTTGGTCGGGGAGACAGGATTTGAACCTGCGACCCCGCGGTCCCAAACCGCGTGCGCTACCGGACTGCGCCACTCCCCGATCGTTCGTGTTGAACGAAGCTGATTATATCGAAAAACAATCTGTTTTACTAGTGGTCGGGGTGGCAATCGGGGTGACTGGATTATCGCGCGTCTTTTCAGACGCACTCTTCCCTGCGGTGCTCGGCAGAAACGAGCAAGCACTTTTCTGCCTGCGCTCCTCGTTTACGACCCGGCGAACACCGTTTCTGCATACAGCTCACACTAACCAAGACAAGACCGCCAATTTTCGCTGGTGGCGTTGTCTTGGTCGGGGTGACTGGATTTGAACCGGCGACCTCAGCGTCCCGAACGCTGCGCGCTACCAAGCTGCGCTACACCCCGATGCCAATATTTATCTAGTATACTCCGAACTCGACAAAACCGTCGAGTTCTCAAAGAGTACTCCATACCAACGCAGAAAGTATAAGCAGAACAGTATAGTTGCATTAAAAACAAAAATATGATAATCTATCAAACAAGACAAAACATGTGTGGCAAAAAGTCAAACGTGGGGCGCGTGCTTGCAAGTACGACAGGCAAGCAGTAGGCGGCACCACACTACACGATAAGTGGTGGGAAATATTGGCCAAGCCAAGGAGTTAACTATATGGTTTCACGATTAATCTCACGCAAAATGGTCGCGGGTGTTTTTGCTGCTGCGGCCGTCGTGCTACCACTGGTTCCTGCAGCGGGCGCACGCGCTTACAGCACCGACCCAGACGCAGACTACAGCAAAGTGTATGTCTGTAAATACGTGGGTACGCCCGGACAAGACGAACGGTTGCAAACGGGCCAAAACCCTATAAATGTTAGCGTCAACGCGATTCGCGACTTTCAGGGGATTGGTTCGTGGTTTAACGATCAGCATGGTCGTTCATATGTAGTTGCCTGGGATAACGGGGACAAAGTCGAACCTCCGCTCAGCATGTGTGGTGGCGAAACGCAACCAACTACCATCGAAATTCCTGCCGAACCTGCGGTCAACGATCCTTGTGGTGCGGGCAACGCACAATGGGTAGTCCCGACCGACACCACTGAGGTCACGTGGGAGCTTGACGCAGCAGGCAACCTAATCGCCTATGTTGCTGCAGACGACGCGACGTTTACCGATGGCACAACCAGCCACACCTACGGTCTCGCTGTCGATAGCGCAGTAGCTTGCCCAGTCACCCCACCCAACCCACCTAGCGGCGGTAACGTGCTCGGCACCCAAACCACGGCGCAACCAACCGTGCAAAAACCAGCCGCTACTTTGGTAGACACAGGCGTGAGCTCTGCCGTCACCACAGTGCTTAGCGCTGCTTTGATAGCCCTGGCCCTTACAACGGTCATGCAAAACACTGCCCGAGGTAGTCGTGTTGCTCAAGCTGTTCGTAACACCGTTTCTCAACCGTTTGTGATTCCAACGCTCTAGTTTTCGCTGGCACACAGGCTCCGAAAATGGTGCGGCCAAAGCACTGTGGCGTGTTGCTGCAACTTAGACCTCTTCCCAAAAAAGCCTCCAGTCCAGAACGTGATGATTTTTGTTCCAAACAGACTTTATTGTGACAAGCTGTAACGGTGTTACAGCGCGAAGCAAAAAGTTTGTTTGTAACAGAAATAGTGCGTTATGGGCGGAGGATTTATTTGGGAAGCGGTCTCTTGTTTGACCGGCTTTATAGGGCGAGCGTACAATAGGGGATAATGAATCTAACAAACATGGGTTTGGCGGTGGGGGTGGTGCTGGCGCTATTACTCGTGAGTGAGTGGGGGTGGCGACGATACTGGCTCAAGGGTGAAGTGGGGCGTAAGTTTGTGCACATTACGGTGGGGACGTTTGTAGCGTTTTGGCCGTATTTTCTTGACTGGACCGAAATACGGCTCTTAAGCTTGGCGTTTTTTGTGGTGGTGCTGGCGAGCATGCACCTGGGAGTTTTCAAGGCGATCGGTAGTGTACAGCGCCCAACGTACGGTGAAATCTTTTTTGCGCTCAGCGTTGGGTTGCTCACTTGCCTCACCACCTCAAAAGGCGTGTACGCTGCTGCAATTTTGCAAATGGCGTGGGCAGACGGGTTGGCGGCTATTGTCGGCGGGCGCTATGGTACGCAAAACAAGTATCATTTGTTTGGCCGCACCAAAAGCCTGGTGGGTAGCGCGACGTTTTTGGTGATTTCGCTCGGTATACTTACCGGGTATAGTCAGTTTTCTGACTTTGGGTTGGCGTGGCAATATGTAGTGGTGACGGCGGTTCTGGCCACTGCGCTCGAAAACATAGCCTCTCTAGGTTTCGACAACCTGCTGGTGCCGCTTGCAGTCGGGATAATTTTGCAACAAGTAATGTGAACCATAAGCATTTACATCTGTCAATTATGTGGTAAAACTTACTTTTTGTAAGATTTATCACAGATCGTTCTCAGTTAACGGCGTATCAATAAGAACTGATACATGCAAACAAGAGGAGGGTGTGTCTCAGCCAGAATCTTAAGGTCCTTATAATCTAAATTGACAAAAAGCAAATAAACTTGTAGAGTAAAAACAAAAGCAAACGGTGGGCTCACAATTATTAGCTAACGATACCTCGGTATCTAAGGAGTAGTCCCCGTATGACGCGTACACACAAGTTTACAAAATGGTCGCCCCGTATCAAAAACGCCATGGCCGCGCTGCTGTTTTTTGTAGCCTACAGTCTCAGTGCTGTTTCGCCGTTTGTCTCGACGGCATCGGCGGCAGTCGTCTCGTCGAGTGTGAGTTCGACCGGATTTGTCATGTCTGGCAGCTACAGTAGTGTCGCGGGCCAGCCAACCGGCACCGGTCAGTTCAAAAACGGCAATGTCGGCGCGTATCCAGAGGGTGCTTGCATACCGGCACTCTTCCAGGTCACCAACACATCTGGGACAACCGGTGATCTTTTTGTGACTCCAGTGTACGACTACGCACAGGTCGGCAGCTCGCAACGCGGGTTTACCGACCTCGAGGTCACCACCACGACGCTCGCAAACGCCAAAACCGCCACTAACCTCAACCAAATGAACTATCCAGGCACCTCCCTATCTGCTGCAACCAGTTTCCAGACAACCACCGGAACAAGCGTCACCGCAACAGTGAGCGGTGCGTATAGCGGCAACAACACCTCAACGACCGCGGTTTCGAGCAGCGATAGTTTTCGTCACTACAACGTCACGCTACTCAACGTACCGGCCGGCGTGACAGTTAACGTGCTGCTCTGCGGTCGGCTTGGTCTCGACGCTTCTGAGTACACCGGTTCGTCGCTGAGCTTGCGTACGGTACAAGGCGGTCAAGAAAACGTTCCCGTTCCCGTCAACCAAATACTCGCCCTACCAAGTCTAACTCTACAAAAAACTGTGGCCAGTGGTACTGCGCTGCCCAGCGACTTTAGTTTTACTGTGTCACCTGCCGTTAACGGTCAGTCAACCTACAGCATTCCTGTCGGGGCGAGTTCGCTCACCATACCAAACGTCAATCCCAACGGCCAATTCACCGTGACCGAAACAGGCCCCGCTGGCTACCTCTTTACCAGTGGCACCGGCACATCATGCGTTGTGTCGACGAGTACCCTTAACACCGCTGGTGGCCAAATGGTTGCCACCGTAGCTGCAGGCAAACCAGCGAGCAATGCCACTTGTACATTTGTAAACTCGGTGCAAAAAGGCTCGATTACCATCGTGAAAGATGCCGTGCCAAATGGCCCGCAAGACTTTGCGTTTACTACCACCGGCACTGGGCTTAGCGGCTTTAGCCTCGACGACGACAGCGACGCAGCCCTAGCTAGCACCAAAACATTTACCAACCTGTTGCCAGGCAGCTACAGCGTGACCGAACAGGCAACCACTGGCTGGGACCTGAGTAACGTAAGCTGTACAGGTGGCGGCACACAGGTGAGTGGCGCGACAGCCACCATCACACTCGCTCCTGGTGCAAACGTGAGTTGTACATACACAAACCGCCAGCGAGGCAATATTGTTGTCAACAAAGTAACTAACCCAGTCAACGACCCAACGGCATTTTCGATCACCGCAAGTGGCTCTGGGGCTATTGCTGGCACCGCAACTCGCTCGCTCACAACCGCTCAGTCGGTAACCTACAACGTTGCCCAAGGTACATACGCGGTCACAGAAACAGTGCCAGCTGGCTGGACGCAAACTGGCAACACTTGCGCATATTTGACAATCAACGGTTCGACACCAAAAGTAAATGGTGTACCGACCCTAACCTGCACCATTACTAACACCAAACTCGCCAAGCTCAAAATAGTGAAAGACGCGCTACCAAACGACGCCCAAGACTTTGCGTTTACTACCACCGGCACCGGCCTCAGCGGCTTTAGCCTCGACGACGACAGCGACGCAACCCTAAGTAACGAAAAAGTCTTCACTGGTCTTATGCCAGGCGCGTACGCAGTGACCGAAACGTCAACGCCAGGCTGGGCTATGACGGGTCTTACATGCGACACAAACAACTACACCGTATCTGGTTCGCAGGTCAGCGTGCAGCTAACTGCTGGCCAAGAAACAACTTGCACCTACACCAACACAAAGCTCGGTTCGCTTAGCGGTACCAAGTTTGAGGTTAACGCTGATGGCTCTCAGTTGGGTGGCTCGAGTGATTGGGTGATACATCTTTTTAACAACGGTGTCGACACTGGCCTTACTGGCACCACTGCGGCTGACGGCACGTATAGCTTTGGCAACCTCTTGCCTGGGAACTACAGTGTTACCGAAACGCTTAAGGCTGGCTGGACACAAATCTATAGCCCACTTAGCCCAGTTGCACTTGCTGCCGGACAAACGGTGACCGACCAAAACTTTGGCAACTTCCAAAACGGCAGCATTAGCGGCTACAAGTTTAACGACCACAACGGCAATGGCCAGCAAGACCGTGGCGACGAACGACTGAGCGGCTGGACGATCACCCTCTACAAAACAACCGCAAACGGCAACGTTCAGGTTGGCGACGCTGTACAAACTAACGCCGACGGCAACTACCAGTTTACCAACCTCGCTCCAGGCACGTACTGGGTGTGTGAAACACAGCAAACCGGCTGGGTACAAACCTATCCTGCTAACAACGCATGCCAGCAGGTTGTCATAGACCAGTCTGGTGAAACCAACGAAGCAGTCAAATTTGGCAACCAAGGGCGTGGCACTATAACTGTCAAAAAAAATGTCGATAGCAATGGTGACGGTACAGTCGACTACTACAACGTAGACAACTGGCAGTGGGACTACGGCACAGACGCAGACTTTGCGACGGGAACTACGCAAACAGTTGCGGCTGGTACCTATAGCGTCAGCGAACACCAATGGGAAAACTACCATCTGACCAGCGTTAGTTGTTCTGGCGAACGCTCAGTCGAGCAAAACGAAACTATAGAGATTAGTGTTGCCCCAGGCGAAGCAGTGGTCTGCACCTACACCAACACTCGTGACACCGGTTTTATAAAGGTTGTCAAAGAGCTCTACCCTAGTGATGATGACGGCGTCTTTAATCTGCTAGTTGACGGCACCGTCAAGGCAGAAAACGTAGGCGACGCTGGCACAACCGAGTGGGTTCGCGTGCCAACCGGCACGCGCACTGTTTCAGAGACGGCTGGTACCGACACCGATATGGCACATTACGACAGCTGGTATATGTGCTGGGACGACAGTGAAGAGTTTGAGGGGATGCGCACCGCTCAGTTTGATGGGTATTGGAACGAGGGCGAAGGGACGACTACCGATGTTGCTGTCGAAATGGGGCAACGTATTGTGTGTAGCTTTTACAACGAGCGTCACGCTATGCTGACGGTACAGAAAAACGCTCAGCCTAACGGCCCGCAAGACTTTACCTTTACTTTGACTCCAGTCAACAAAGAGCGACATGCTGCTGCAGACCGATCACCGTTGGCAAAAGATCCTATCGATCTGCTCGCACTAAGCACCATGGAAGATGACGGGTCAGACACCCCGGTTGGCAACAGTTTTGTGCTCGACGACGACACCGATGCTACCTTGTCAAACACCAAAGACACCGAACTCAGTAGCGGCTGGTACCGTGTGGTCGAAACCGCGACGCCTGGTTGGGATCTTACCGACATTGACTGCGGCGACAACGACTACTGGAGTGTTGACGACAGCGGCGTACTTGAGGTCTGGCTCGAAGTCGGTGCCAATATGCACTGTACATTTACCAACACACAGCGTGCCACAGTTACCATTACCAAAGACACACAGCCAAACTTTGGCCAGCCCTTTAGCTTTACAACCGATCTGACTGATGGCCAAGACAACACAACCTTTAGCCTAACCGACGACGGCGTAAATGCAGCGCTTGCCTCACGCACCTTTAGCGGCGTGGTCCCTGGTGAGTATGTGATAAGCGAAGCGGCGCTGGCTGGCTGGACGCTAAGCGACATTACGTGTACTGGTGCAAAAATGATGCGCGATGGCACTAAACTTGTACTCGAGGTTTCGCCTGGTGCAACCGTACACTGTACCTTTGTAAACAAGAAAAACACTGTGCCACAAGTGCTTGGCGACACCACGGTCACTCCACGTAAACTCGCCGACACAGGTAGCGGCCTCTTGCTTGTTATTGCAATGAGCATAACTGTTATGGGGCTCGCTTTCTTCACCGCCTTTGGCAGCACCCGCCGCCCCCAAAACACCACCCTATAAACCGCACACAGCTGAGCTTTAGGGGGAGGAAGAGTGCGTAGGTATTACCCACAAAAAAACCGAGACATGTCTCGGTTTTTTTATTATGGGGCGAATGATGGGAATTGAACCCACGGCCTCCAGTGCCACAAACTGGCGCTCTAACCAACTGAGCTACATCCGCCTCGTCACAATGCGGCAACGGTTTCCGCTACGACAAAACAAGCGTAGCTTCTTTTGTCGAGCTGCAACCTTAGCCGATTGCTCCTCTCAAAACTTCATTCAGTCGCTATCCGCTCCTTGGATTGAAGTTTTGGTTAGCTGCAAATAGAGCAGAAAACAGAGGTCATTATACGCCAATTGTCGTAAAAATACAACGTTTACGGGTAACAACAAGACTTGGTACTATATATGCATGAAAATAGTCTTACTTGACAGAGATGGAACAGTTGCCGCAGAACCGCCCGACTACTCTATCGACAGCATCGATAAAATTCAGCTATGGCCAGACACGCTCGACGCGCTTAAGTACCTGGCAGAGCACGGCTACGCAGTAGTTTTTGTTACCAACCAAACCGCCATTGCACAAGGGCTGATGGACGAAGCGCAGTACTGGCACATACACGAGGCAATCCTAGACCGTTTGCGACCAAGTGGCGTCCAAGTACTCAAATGCTATCTGTGCCCGCACGGTTCCGACGACGGCTGCAGCTGCCGCAAACCCAAACCCGGCATGCTCGAGCAGGCTATCCGCGACTACAACCTCGACCCGGCCGAAACCTACATGGTTGGCGACAGGCCAACAGACATCCAGGCGGGCCAGACTGCTGGCCTCCGTACTATACTTGTGCGTACCTCAACACTCTCTGACTGTCCTCCCGAAATCCAACCAGACTTTGTAGCCAACTCACTTTTTGCAGCCGTAAGGCATCTAGTAAAATAGCTAGCGCACAGGGGTGTCGTCGATAAATGTTTCGCGCTTGCGGTAGAGGTCGTAGGCTTTTTTGTCGGCGGCAAGTGGTGGCTTTGGGGTAATGCTGCGTGGCCAGAGTTTGTGCACCCGCACCACGTTTATTTCAAGAGCATAGAGCAATACTTGGGCTTGCAAATACAACCAAAAAAGCAGGGTAAGGACTGCGGCAAACTGAGCGTTTAAGCCGGTCTGCCCCTTTAACTGATGAGCAATAATATATGTTCCCAACCCCTGTAAAAGTATAAACGCTACGCTTGCAAACACAGCACCAGGTATGGTTGCAAACGGTCGTTTACGGGCCGATGAGCCAAACGTAAATACGCCCCAAAACACCGCAGTCAGCACGCTAAACCCACATAGCCATAACCCAATTCGTACAGCCCACGCGTGGTTACCGCCCGAAGCCCAGCTCGTCAAGCTGGCTGCGAGTATTAACCCTAGCCCCGCGTAGATAATTATGCTAAAGCTGCGGATCATGGCTTTGGGGAGCCCGGCGCGACGGTGTCGCGGCACGGCCCACACATGGTGCAGCGCATGCTGAACGGCGTCGGCTACCCCCTTTGCGCCGTAAAAGGCGACAACTGTACCGAGCAAAAGCGCCCAGCCATTGCGGCTGGGGGTGTTAATACTGTCGGCAAGGGTTTGTCCCAGCGAAGGAAAGTAGCTGGTAATGTTTTGCAAGAGGGTTTCGCGTAAGCTTGCGTCGTTTTGTGCCAGTATTTGCACTAGCGCCGTCGCCACGATAAGCAGCGGGAACAGCGACAAAAACCCGTAGTAGGCAATGAGCGCGGCCTGGTACCCACCCTCGTCGTCACCATACTTTTTTACCACCGCGTACGGGAACGCCAACACCTTGTGGCGTTGCTGCAGCGCATCGAGCCACGCCACCAGCCGTTCAACAAAACCTTGTTTTTTTGCCCGAGAAGCCATAGCTACAGCGTACATCCTCACCCACAATTATCCAAACGCACGAGCGACAGCGTTTGTGTCTCTGCTATAATCTGTAGCGTACGCCCTGGTAGCTCAGCTGGACAGCCCTGAGCGCAAATTATCTGCAGCTCTGCTCTATCCAGCCCGCATCAACCAACCGCACATAGCGTATACTAGTACTACATTGGCCCTGGTAGCTCAGCTGGACAGCCCTGAGCGCAAATTATCTGCAGCTCTGCTCTATCCAGCCCGCATCAACCAACCGCACATAGCGTATACTAGTACTACATTGGCCCTGGTAGCTCAGCTGGATAGAGCAGAGGACTTCTAAGCCTAAGGTCGCAGGTTCGAATCCTGCCCGGGGCGCCAAGACAAGCGGGTATAGTACAATGGTTAGTATGCGAGTTTTCCAAACTCGAGATGGGAGTTCGATTCTCCCTACCCGCACCAGTATAAAATAGAGGCGAGCCCCTCTTTTATGTTGGTGGAATTTTACAACTGCACTCGAACTTACCTCGACAAAAACCAAACCCTTTGATTATCTTTTTTGAGATTTCGCCCGTCGTATTTTTTGGAAGTTGAAAAGGGCGTTGGGTCTGTCGGTCTTGTATCGCAAATTATGTAGTAAGTTGTCCAAAGTCATCCATAAGCTCCCTAATACCTGCTTGGGATTTCCAGCGATTTTGGATAACACCCTTTACCCTACGACTTATAGCTTCGCGTACTTTTTTGTCCTTTGCTATTGGTAGATAAAGGTCTTCCCATCTTCGGGCAATATTGGGTAAGGTGGTGTCTATCATAATTTTTTCAGGCAATTGTCTTTGTGTTATATCATGGGAGAGTAAATACAATAGGTAGTAGGGGTCGATCCCGTATTTATTGTCGGAATTGATAATCCGCAGTACCTGTATCTCGCGAGTGAGCAATACATCTCTATCGTATGGAGAAACCATCGCCACACTTCCAATCCGGTAACTGCCCCTACGCACAAATAAAACATCCTCTTCCCGTAAATCAATCCCGTTACCCTTAACCTCATGGTAGGTGCTAGTCGGTACGAGGGCAGTAGGATTTTTATAAACTGCCCAGTTTACAATATCGGCTACACGAACATAAGGGACGTCACCCTTGCCTTTATACTTGCTTGATGGTGAACCGTGACCACTATAGTCTTCTAATATTCCCTCGTCGATCAAATCTTTTATCTGGACAAACTCAAGTCCGTTATCTTCAGCCTTTTTACGCAGAGTTTCGACTTTTTGGTTCCAATAGTAGCGTGGAACGTAAACACCATTCTTTATTTCGCTGGCTTTTACCAGGAAAGTATTTTTATTATCAGGATTCGCCGGATCCTTCAGCTCTTTGCGAATTGTAATGGTGTCATCCCATATATCCTTCGAGAACTCATTCTTGTCGGCATCATAGCGAAAAACCGGCCTCCCATTATGATCGTGTCCAATCTCTTCTGCGACAGCCATTAAAATATTATCTTGTTGCGGACGATTTTTCTCTAATATAAGTAGTACTGTCTTTGCATTGTTATAAGGTCGAAAAGTGTTGTGAGCAAGGTCAATCAGGGCAATGAAGTTATTGCTCTTTTTCATATAATCTAACACATACTTAACTTTTGGTGCGTGGAAGTATGTTTCGGGAATAATAATAGCCAGTTTTCCGCCATCCTTTAGCAGCTGCAAACATCTTTCAACAAATAATACTTGTGGTTCAGTTTCGCGCGACTGTTTAGTGGCAACAAATTGATCACCATCCTTTTTCCATACATGACCAAGTTCGAAATGGCGGGAATCCTCTTTTAGAACTTTAATTTTATTACCAAAGGGGGGGTTACTCAAAACCACATCGAATTGCTTAAAGGTGTTATTTTTATCGTTAACGAAGAGATCTCGTCCTCTTCCTTCGAAATCTTCTGCTGTATGAAGCGTGTTTTGCTGTGCTATACCACTCCTGCCATCTCCAATGATAGCCATATAGGCTTTAGATATTTTTACCAAGTCCATTTCCTTGTCTATGCCAAAAAAAGTCTTCCTTGCTAGTTCGCTTTTTTCTAACGAAAGCGTCGATTCATCCATCCCGCGATATTTTGGATCAGTATTCATATGTTCCCAAATATGTTCAAGGGCATAGATAAGAAAGCCGCCGCTACCACAAGCAGGGTCAACGATAGTTTGTCCCGGACGAGGATCAACTATTTGAACCGCAGTTTTGACCACCTCTCTTGGAGTAAAGAACTCACCCTTCTCGCCAACGAGCTTGCTTTCGGCAAATACTTCAAATGCATCGCCAACGACATCCTTATTCGTCTTCAATAAACTATATTGTTCTAACTCACCTACAACATACGCGATTGATTTATCATCCAGCTTGATTTCCTCGTTTTCATCAAACACACCGTCTGCAACCAGTTGATTTTTAACCTCACCAAATAAATATTCAATACGCTTAGTAACTTCTTTCGGGTTTTCCTCAAAACCTACTCGAAACTTTGGTAAGGAGTCAGTGTCCCCATATTTTTCATCCCAAATTTTACAGAAAATCAAACGAATCATCTCGTTGCCAAGTTTTTCTCGACGACTAATATTCGTGTTAGTGTATAAAGTGCTTAGCAGACGACGAAAAACTGTTTTTAGGTTATTGGCCGGCTTTAGGTTCTTCTTCGATATTTTTCCTATATCTTCAAACGATTCGCCATTTTTTGGAATTTGATAAACGTAGTCTCGTTTTATCTCTCCAGTTTGAGGATGACGATATATGTACTCGATCTCTTCGCCATTCGTCCATACTCCCCAGTACGCAGATGAAGCGGACATATAGCTCATCAATTGTTTTACGCCCTCTTTGCGGGTTGGTTTTTTTGTTTCCACAATCCCGAGTATGTCGGCGTTTTGTTCGCGCTTTTCAGAGTTTGTTGTTTTATAAACTACAATATCTGCTCGCTCTTTATTTTTTGACGAATGTTTTTCGCCTCGTTGGACGTATACCTCGATATCCATTTGAGCGTATGGGTATTCGTAATCTTCATGTAATATTTTTTCGTATTCTTGACGGACCTTTTCTTCGGGTTTTGAGCTATTGATTTTCTTACCCGTAGCGCGGTCTTTGTTTTGTAATACGTCTAAGTCCATATAGAGAGTTTCTCACACTTTGGCATAAATAGGAAGTGTGATTGACACTTTCGTGCAACGTATGGCGGCTTTGCCACCTGCGCGACGCCCTATAGTTTAGAGGAGTAGCCACAGGCGAGAGCAAAGCTATAGGTCTTGGAACACTTCGATGTGGGCGCCGAGGCTGTTGAGCCGCTGGGCAAGGTCTTCGTAGCCGCGCTGTATGGTGTAAATATTGCGCAGTGTCGACACGCCGTCGGCGGCAAGCATGCCGATTAGCAGCAAGCTGGCCGGCCGCAGCGCCGGTGGGCAAAACACATCGGCGCGTGTAAATTTGGTTGGGCCGGTTATGTACACGCGGTGTGGGTCCGCGAGTTCAACGGTGGCGCCAATTTTCGACACCTCGGTGTAGTAAATAGCTCGGTTTTCGTACATCCAGTCGTGAATAAGCGTGCGACCTTTGGCCGTAGCGGCAATTGGTACAAAATATGGCAGGTTGTCGGTGTTAACGCCAGGGTAGGGCAGCGAATGCAGCTTGTCGGTGAGGGCGCGTAGACCGCCATTGTGTTTGTAAATGTGCACGTCACCTAGCTCGGTTTTACCATTTTCGGCAAAGTAGCGTTCGGTAATGTCGTAGCGTAGGCCCATTTTTTTCAGTTTTAAAAGCTCGAGCGTCACAAACGCCAGGGGCACACGCTCGATGGTGATTGCCGAATTGGTGGTGATTGCTGCCGAGATAAAAAACATTGCCTCAATCGGGTCTTCGGCCGGTGCGTACGTAACGTTTTTTTGCACATGGGTAACGCCGCGCACCCGCAGCGTACTTGTGCCCACGCCATCGATTTTTACCCCTAGTTTTTGCAAAAAAAAGCACACATCTTGCACCATGTAGTTGGCGCTGGCAAACTCGATGGTCGTGTCTTCGTCTCGGCCAGCGGCAGCCATAAGCGCGTTTTCGGTGACGGTGTCGCCCATTTCGTACAAGGCAAAACGACCAGCTGGTTTTGGCGCGACCGACACGTGGTAATTGCCGGCGCGGGCCTTGGCATGCAAGCCAAACTCTTGCAGCGCAAACAGATGTGGTTCGATGGTACGTTCGCCCAGCTTGCACCCACCCGCATACGGGATCTTAAACTCGTTAAACTCGTGTAGCAGCGAACCCATAAGCATAATTACCGTGCGGGTTTTGCGGGCGGCTTCTTTGTTGATTTTGTCGAGCCTGAGTTTGGCGGGACGGCGCAGTTCGAGGTCACTGCCGTTTGACCATTTTGCACTCACGCCAATGCTCTCGAGTACTTCCAAAATACGAAAAACCTCTTCGATACGGGGGAATTTGACAAACTTTGTCGTGCCATAGTTGAGCAAGCTCGCGCACAGCAGACCCACGGCTGCGTTTTTGCTGGTTTTTAGTCGTATGGCGCCGCTCAGCTCATGCCCGCCCTCGATACGCAAGTTTACACTGCCACTGCCGAGCGAAATAATTTGTTTGTTAAGCGCTTCGCTCAGGCGGCCAAGGGTTTCTAGGCTTAGGTTTTGCCGCCCTTTTTCTATTCGGTTTATGGCCGATTGGCTGGTACCGAGCCGAGCCGCGAGTTCTGCCTGGGTCATGCCGCGTTCTTGACGCACGCGCGCCACAAAGTCGCCAATCCGTTCGTTTGTTTGTGTCGTCATAGTGCCCCTAGTATACCATGGGTGGTATATGCAACGATCAACCCCTACTGAACCACGTGCACTATCGAGGTGTCATCTTGAGCCCTTCGACCTCGCTCAGGGTAAACTCCGTCGAAAGATCCCGTTAGAAATGCACTCGACGGGATCCCTCCACTTCGGTCGGGATGACAGTGTGGCGGAAAGGGCAGGTGGTCCAGCAGTTAGCTGTGGCCTAGTTGCGTGTTTTTCCAGCAACGCAAGGCAGTCGGGCGGTCAAGCTATGCATGTACCCGCGTAGTTGCGGGGCCGCGGCTTCTCAAAACTCTGCAGACAAAATTACTATATCGCGCGAGTCAAACAGAGGGTACACTATATACCTAAGTACTAAATGAGGTAGGAGGGAAGCGATGGTAGATACCGCAGTAGCTGATCTAATTGCAGCAGAAGAACAGCGTGAGCACGAGGGGCTCGAACTCATCCCCAGCGAAAATTACGTGTCGAGCAATGTTTTAAAGGCAAATGGCAGCATTTTTACCAACAAATACAGCGAAGGTTACCCGCGTCGTCGCTACTACGGCGGCCAGGATTGCACCGATCCGCTCGAAGAACTTGCCATCGACCGTGCCAAAAAACTGTTTAAAGCCGACCACGCAAACGTTCAGCCGCACTCTGGCGTGCCCGCCAACGAGGCAGTGTACTACGCGTGGCTCGAGCCAGGCGACACCGTGCTCGGTATGGACCTCGGCCACGGCGGCCACCTTAGCCACGGCAACCCCATGACACGCTCGGCGCACATTTACCAGTTTGTCGGTTACAAGGTTAAAGACATCGAGACCGGCGAAATAGATTACGACGAGCTGCGTGAGCTTGCCCTCAAACACAAACCAAAAATTATTCTCGCGGGCTTTAGCGCCTACCCAGGCGAGCTTGACTACGCTAAATTTGCCGCCATTGCCAAAGAGGTTGGCCCCGACTGCTTGCTTATGGCAGACATGGCGCACATTGCCGGCCTAATTGTCGCCGGCGAGGCCAAAAACCCATTTGACTACGGCTTTCACGTTATAACTACGACCACGCACAAAACATTGCGTGGCCCACGTGGTGGGCTCATTCTTAGCAAGGGCACGGTTGGCAACCCGCTGAAAGCGCCCGAAAAAACCATCAAAAACATCCCAACGCTTATCGACCGCGCCATTTTCCCTGGTACGCAAGGCGGCCCACACATGCACACCATTGCTGCCAAAGCGGTGGCGTTTGGCGAGGCGCTTAAGCCAGAGTTTAAAACATATGCCAAGCAAATCGTCAAAAACGCGCACGTCTTGGCCGAAGAGCTCAAAAAACGCGGCTTCAAACTGGTCGCGGGTGGCACCAAAAACCACCTTATTTTGGCCGATGTCCAGCGTAGCTTTGGCATAGATGGTGGCGTGGCCGAAAAAGCACTCGACAAAGTGGGCTTAAACCTCAACAAAAACTCTGTACCAAACGACCCGCTGCCACCGTTTCGCCCAAGCGGCATTCGTCTTGGCACACCAGCCATTACCACCCGCGGGCTTACCGAAGACCACATGGGTAAAATTGCCGAGTGGATGAAACAAGCCATTGACGCCCGAGACGACGACGCCAAACTCGCAGCCATCCACGACGAAGTTATCGCCTTTTCCCGCCAATTCCCACTACCGAGTGACGCGAGTGCGTCATGCACCGACTGCAAAAATTGCCAAGACTGTAGTGGCTGCAACGACTGCGGAACCTGCGACGACAAAAAAGCCTGCATCTGCAAATGCGACAAAACTCACCCCAGTAAAACATGCAAATGCGGCAAAACCTGTACCTGCAAACCTTGCACGTGCTAGTTTAAAATATGGGGTTTTCGCCTGGCAGCCGATTGAGAAATGCCGGGTTTCGCCCCGGCAGGCGACTTACTTTTCTTGCCGCAAGAAAAGTAAGCAAAAGAGCTCGGCCAAGGCTCCAGCTCTTGGTGAAGTGTTGCTCAGTTTTACAACCGGCAGCCACGATCGCTGCGCTAAGTGTCTGCCGACCCTACCGGGCGAGTTGTAAAACATGACAACACCTTCAGCCACGAGCTTCCGCATGGCCCCACTTAGCGGTATCCTTCTTCGCTGGAGCTACGAAGGATTGTTTTCTAGCGGCCTGCGGCCGCATTCCCAGCTTCCAACATCCCTGACCCACATCTATCTCCGACATTCAAAATGGTACAATCAACGCATGTCAGAACGTACAAAGCGCAAAGACAATCAGCCGTGGTACAAGTCGGCCGAGCGCGGACCGCTCGTTGTGGCGTGGTTGCAGCTGGCGAGCGTGTGGGTACTAGCCTTTGTAGCCTCACGAACTCCCAGTCCCCAGCAAGCAACGAGCAAAACGCTCGAAAACATTGGTGACGTCGTTGCGCTTATATCGTTTGTACAGTTTTTTACTGGTATGCTGTACCTGTTTCTCTATCCTCATTGCAACCTGCGTAAACGGTTTGTTGTGTGTCTTGCCCTCTTTTTTAGCCTGGTCGTTATTGTTGCCACCAAACAGGGGGTAGTCACACCTCGCGGCTAAACCAAAAACCCTAGACTGCCGAACCTCCAGCCAGTCCTCACCGGCCAAAACCAACCAAGACTTTCCCATCATCCGCCGCGGCGGAAGACTCGTCAGTCTTGACTGGTTTTGACTCGGGCATCATCTGCCCCCGAAAAACCGAACGTTAGTTTCCTGGTAGTATATAACCCTCACAACAGGGGCCGTATGGCCATATGTCGCACGGTATTTAGCGCAATCAGCTGCTTGTCGTTGGTGTAAAAAACACGAGCATTGTTTGCGATAGCAGTAGCGACATGAAGTGCATCGGCACCCTTTATTTTAGTGTTTGTTTCGGCTGAAAGTTCGCTAGCAAGGGCAGCAATCTGGGTTGTGACTGGAAGATATGTCGTTCGGTCGAGTGCCTCAAGCGAGGCTTTTATGTTTGGTACGACCTTTGGATTAGCAATTAAAAAGCCGGTTAGTACTTCTTGCCAGATGACTGTCGACAATACGACGCCTTGTTGGGCGCCTTCCGCTAGAACGCGTTGTGCACTCCTACCAAATTCTGGGTGAGACTCAAAAAAGTATATAAGGACATTGGCGTCGTACGAAATCATGAAATGAATAGGTTTTGTCGTTCGGTAAGTTTGTCGGATTCAGCAGTTTTTAAGTTCTGCAGCACTGTACTGGCGCTACGGCCCGAGGGAGTGGGTGCGGCTATGCCGTAATACTTTACATGTGCTGGGGTTGCATCTACCGCAATTGTGTTTTTGCCGGCGTACTGCAAATAGAGTAACGACACGCCCTTTGTGGCGCGCAATCGCTCACGCAGCTTTTTAGGGATGGTTATCTGGCCTTGCGGTGAGATTTTTGCCGTGTATGTTACTGTATCCATACGCCACACTATACCAAAAAATAAAGTTAAAGTCAACAACTTTAGTTTTATCAATAACGCACAAAACCCCGGTAACCCCGGAAATAAGTCATACGCCTGTACGACTTATTTCCGGGCTACGGCATGTCTTTAGGCGTCGTAACGGTCTGCGATGTGGGAGGGGCGGTGCCAGGGGTTATGAATTTCTGTTGACCTAGGGTTTGAGGGCGCGGTGGGCGATGTCGGGGCGGTACTGCATGTTGGCGAAGTGAATGTTGTCGTTGCCGATGGCGCTGTTTGCGGCTTCGGAAGCGGCTGCTAAGTTTACGCCAAGGCCAGTGACGAAAAGTACGCGGCCGCCAGAGCTGATGACGTTACCTGACTCGTCGAGCTTGGTCCCACCGTGAAAGACAGAGACGTCTCGGTAGGTTTCGTCAAGACCTTGTATGGTTGCGCCCGTGACTGGCGCTGCGGGGTAGCCCTGGGCGGCAAGACAAATGGTGAGCGCGGCGCCGTGGAGCGTGCTGGGCAGGGCAATGGTACTCACATTGCCGGTGGCCGTCGCATACAATAGCTCGTAGATATCAACTCCGTTACCGTGCAAAAGCGGGATAATAACCTCTGTTTCTGGGTCGCCCCAGCGGGCGTTGTACTCTATAACCAGCGGGTCGCCGCCGAGCTCTTCGGCGAGCATAATTCCCAGGTACAAGACGCCTTCGTAGGGCGTCCCATCTGTAGCCATGCCCGCAATGCTTTTTTGCGCTATTGTCGCAATTTTGCTCCACTGGTCAGCCGAAAGCATCCAGTCGGGCAGCGGTGCGTACACACCCATGCCGCCGGTGTTTGGGCCAGTGTCACCCGGCAGCAGCCGTTTATGATCTTGCGATGCAAGCGGTATAACCTGGTAGTTTTCGCCATCACTTAGTACAAAAACCGACACTTCGGGGCCGTGGTTACGGACTTGGACCACAAATGTGCTGCCGTCGTCGTCGACTGTCCCAGAGGTAATTTGTTTGATTGCATCTGCCGCCTCGGCGTCGTCGTCGGGCAAAAACACACCCTTCCCGCCAGCTAGACCATCGGCTTTTATCACGCTTTTTTCTGGCCCGCCAAAGGCTGCCACGGCCGCTTCGGCTTCTTTGGCCGAACAAACAATCTGTGACGCCGGTATAGTAATGCCGTGTTTTTGCATAAACTCGGTGGCAAACGCTTTGCTGCCTTCGAGCCGCGCGGCGGCCTGGCTGGCACCAAAGACCGGTACGCTAGCAGCGCGTAGTCTGTCGCTTAGCCCAGAGACAAGCGGAGCTTCGGGACCGATAACAACGAGACTAATTGCGACTTTTTTGCAAAAATCGACGATTGCTTCGTCGTTAGAAAATGCGACATTTTCGCATTTTGGTTCGTTAGCTGTGCCGGCGTTGCCTAGAGAAACATAAACCTTTTCGACCTGCGGCGATTGTGCCATACCCCATGCCAGTGCATGTTCGCGACCGCCACTCCCTACGATAAGTACTGTTGCCATAGTTTAACCTCCCTTTACCTAGGTGAAATTAGTTTGCGTGCGGTTCTGGCTTTGCGCAGTTGTTACTGTCAACTTGTAACGGTCAACGCACCACAAACGGTCAACGTACCAACGGACAACGTTGACAGTGGACAGTCGGTAGTTTGTGGTGCGTTGACCGTTGTAGAGTAGTTGGTTTAGCGGCCTACTCATGGCTATTTTGGTACTCCTTTTGAGCTGTTACAAACGCCATGACATCGGCGGCGAGGTATTGCTTTTCGGCTGCCTGAACACGGGCAAAAAGACTGTCTGGCGTGTCGTTTGGCTGCACCGGGACGCGATGTTCAGCGACAGTTGGCCCGGTGTCGTACTCGGCCGCGACAGCGTGTAGTGTCTGGCCCGCTTCTGCCATGCCCTGCGTGAGGGTAAATTCTTGCGTACCGCGGCCATGCGTGCCGACTGTAGCGGGCAGCAGACCGGGGTGAGTGTTGAGCATGCGCGCCTGGTACACGCTGGTGTAGTGCGGCAGCCATCCGTAAGGCTCGAGTATGGTCTGACCAATGCGTTTCATATAGCCGAGCAGCAGTACAAGATCGGTACGGTGTTGTGCTAGCAGCGAAACTATCGCGCGCTGTTCTTCTTCGGTTTGTTCGCCGCGTATTATCGGGTGGGCCGCCGCCTGGGTGTGACTGTTTACCACTGCGGTTACGAGGCCGAGTCCGAGTTCGGCGTTAAGCTGCTCGGCGCGCTGTAGTACCAATGCGTTGGGGTTATTGGTAACAATAAGCGTGCTCTGAAGCGGGTATTTTTGGGCGTAGACGCTGCGCAGAAACGCCTCGGCCGTGCTGCCGCTGCCAGAGGCAAAAATGGCAATACGCGTGTCGCTCATGCAGTGGCGGCCGGTTCTGGCACCAGTCGATCGTTAATGTTAATGTGGGTGATTTCTTGGGCTCGCTTGCCGATCGGGGTAGGGTATATGCCGGTAAAGCACGAGGCGGAAAAAACATGTTCGGGCAAGGTAGTGGCAGCAATCATCCCATCGTAGCTGAGAAAATAGAGCGAATCTGCTCCCACGTACTCGCGCACTTCTGGGACGGTCATTTTGGCGGCGATTAGTTCGGTTTGCGTTGGGGTGTTTATGCCGTAGTAGTCGGGGTATAGTACGGGCGGCGAGCTAATAAGCAGGTGGACTTCGGTAGCGCCTGCATCGCGCAACATGGCCACGGTTTTGCGCATGGTGGTGCCGCGGACGATCGAGTCGTCTACCAGCACAACGCGGCGACCTTTTATGGCGTCGACGAGTGGGTTGAGTTTCATTTTGAGGTCATGTTCGCGGAGTTCGACGGTGGGGCGAATAAAGGTGCGGTGAATGTATCTGTTTTTGATAAGGTTCATTTCAAACGGAATGCCGCTGGCTTCGGCGTAGCCCAGCGCCGCTGGGATAGACGAATCGGGAACGGGAATAACAACATCGGCGTCGACGGGGCATTCTTCGGCCATTATGCGACCCAAGTTCATCCGGACTTCGTTGACGCTTTTGCCGAGTATAATGCTGTCGGGTCGGGCAAAGTAGACAAACTCAAAAATATCGAGCTTTTGTTCGCCTGGGGCGACTTGCGTGGACTGAACGCCATCTGTGGTGACGACGACCATTTCACCTGGAGCGATTTCGCGCTCAAACCGTGCGCCAATGGTGTCGAGAGCGCACGTTTCACTGGCAACAACAGTGCTGCCGTCTTCGAGCGTGCCAAGACTAAGCGGCCGTATGCCGTGCGGGTCTCGAAACGCGACCAACATGTCTTGGTTCATGGCGACGGCCGAAAACACGCCCGTAAACAGCGGATAGCACGCAGCAATGGCGGCGGGGAGTGCCAGGCCTTGCTCGAGGTGGCAGGCGATAGCGGCGGCCATCATGCCCGAGTCGTTGAGTTTGCGGGTCGATATATGGTGTGTTTTTAGGAACGTTTCGAGTTTGGTTGTGTCGGGGATGTTGCCGTTGTGGGCAAACGCAAAGTCGTGTTTGTCGTCGAGAAACGGTTGGTTAAAACACTGGTCAGCCCCGCCAGATGTCGAGTAGCGGTTGTGCCCGATGGCGATGTGCCCGGGGAGTTTTACGAGGTCTTCCTCACGGTACACGGTGGTTACGAGGCCAAAGTCGGCGTGTTTTTGTAGGTTGTGGCCGTCGCTGGTGGCAATGCCCGAGCTTTCTTGCCCCCTGTGCTGCAAGGCGCACAGGCCGTAAAACGTCAGCCGGGCGGCTTCGAGCCCACGGTCGGCACCGAACACCCCAAAAACCGCACATTTTTCTCTGAGCCTGTCGTGGGGTACTAGTGCTGCTGTCATGACGCTGGGCGCTCCTCTAGCGGTAAATGCGAAACGGACAGGTAGCAAAGTCTCTGTCCGCGTCAATCACTTATTCTGTATAAATACTACCGTTTTCTGGGGTAAAAAAGCAAGGCTAGGCTTATCATTTCACAACATCTACGAAACCCATGTTCGGCAGCACTTTAGCGCGTTAGGTACAGCAAGAGGAGAAAGACTGCTACGACGGCAAAGACGCCATACAGGATTTTGTTAAAAAGTAGTTCACTTTTCATGCCGTTGTTGCCGCCGCCAACGCCGTAGCGCGCGAGGTTTGACTTCCACCACAGTATTTCCTGCTCTTTGGGTGATTCGGCCGATTTTTTGACCGCAAAATAGCCAGCAATCATGCCAAATATGCCCAGTGTGCTTGCGGCGGTCGAACCAGACCAGACACCTCGCATAGAACCATCGAACTCTAGATAGTACTGTGTGCCGTTGTGTAGTTTAACGGTGCCGACACCAGGGGTGACGATAAACTTTTTTATTTCCTGCGGGGCGACATCGAACAGCGTTTGCAAGGGGTTGCCAGCAGCGTCGATGTAGTAAAAGCGTATGCGGTTGTCTGCACCCCATTCGAGCATACCAGCGTAGTGCGGGCTAAGAGTTGTGCGACCGGCAATATGGCTTACCTGGGAACGCATGTAGGGTGCTGCCGCGGGCGCAGGGTTGGCGGGCTGTGGCTGGGCGCTAGCAGTGGGTTGTGGTTGTACTGCTAGGGGCGTTACTTGGCTATGCTGTTCGTTTGGGTTCATGTGTCTTAAGCCCCTTTGGGGTAATGTTGTAAGCTAACCCGCATCCACTTTTTCCTCCAGGTGCTTGCTAGGGAAAAGCGCATAGACACTTTCTTGCCTTTGTTTCACCTAGCAACTCTCCGGTTGAAAAAAGTGGAAGCGGGTTATTTTGTAAGCAAGCGGCTTACTATATCGTATACTATACACATGAATACACCACAAGACCCACAACCGCAAGACCTACCATCACAAACACCGCAGGCGCTAGCTACAACCCAGCTGCCAGAGCAGCCAATCACCACCAGTTCGGTGTCTGAAAGAATACTCTTGCCCGACGAAATGCCCGTAAGTCCACCGCTCAAGCCGGCACCGGTAACCACGCCAGTTCCGTCTAAAAAGCCGTGGCTTTTGGCTGGTCTGGCGCTGGGACTTATGCTGTTGGCCGCGGCCGGATATGTGCTACGTGGTAATTTAAGCCCAAATGCAACCGATACGTTTTATCAAGCCGTCACAAACCATATGCGAACTAAGTATATTAGGCAGCGCTATACGATTGACACCGGCTATTCCGTAACAACCAGCGACGCGCAGATCGACTTGAGCGACCCTGCTAGCCCAAAAACCATGCAGTTTTCTAGCTATGAGGTTGATGGCAAAAAGACCATGCAAATCGCAACGGTCACGACAGGGAATTACGCCGAATATGCCAAAATTGGGTTTAGCGATCTGTCTGGTGGGACTGACGCTGCCAGAAACTTTTACAAACCGCTGACCAATGTCTGGGTGCGGCTGACGTCTGCGCAAGAAGCGGCGTGGTTTGACCCCTTTTCTATGAGCGCAAACGTCAACCAAACGCAAGGCGAGCTGCTGGTCGGCAACTATCCCCCAAAACTTCGCGACGAACTGAGCAAAATGTATAGAGAAAGCGGTGTGTTTGAGTTTGATAAAACAAAAGTGGTAAGCGACACAGTCGACGGCAAAAATATTTGGAAATATCCGGTCAAAGTCAACGAAACTAAGCTCGCCGCCATTAACAAAAAAGCCGAAGAAAAGCTCGGGCTCAAACATAGCTACAACGAAGCAGCGGCCGTTCCGAGCTTTACCTGCTGGATCGACAAAAAGACCCAGCGCGTGGTAAAAGTAATCGCTACGACACAGGAACAAGAAATTACCATCGATCTTACCTACCCCACGACACTCACCGTCCAACCCCCGAAAGACGCCAAAACGCTCAAGCAACTCGGTCTTTCGCCACCGGTGACACCCTAAGAAACGATTCCAAATCTTATACCACATCCCACCCCTGTATAGCAGCACATCTCTGTCAAATTTTCTTGCTTTCCGTTTTTGTACCGTACTGCTAGTACGCTACAAAAGCCGGGTCAAGAAAGATTTGACATTCTGTACTACTCTACAGAAGCGCTATGTGGCATAAGATTTGGAATTGTTTCTAAAACACCCGCACCGATAAAAACATACTACACCATAAAAACCACTATGGGAGGACAGTCCTCCCTAAGTGACTCCCAAAGTGGTTGGAGTTGTTTCTTAGTGTGGGAGGAGCTCGGGTTCTTGCTGCAGGGTAATCTCAAACTTGGCTTGTACCGCGGCAACAATTTGGTCGCGAAAAGCCAGTAGGTCGGCGGTAGAGCGGGCGTGTTCGTTGACAAGTACCAGCGGCTGGGTGGACCAGGTCGCCATGCCAGTTATGGGATCGTGCAGGTTTTTGTAGCCTGCTTGCTCGAGTAGCCAGGCAGCAGGGATTTTGACCGTTCCATCATCTTGGTGCCAGCTCGGCATAGAGCCGTACTGGTCGCGAAGTGTAGCAAAATGTTCGGCACTGACAATGGGGTTGCCAAAAAACGAGCCGGTGTTGGCGACGACGGCTGGGTCGGGCAGCTTAGCTTGGCGTATTGCGACGACGGCGTCACGTAAGACTCGAGGTGTCACCGGTCCCGACACGGGGTTTTGGGCAAGGTACTGCTCGACGGCGCCGTAAAACGGCGGGTATGGGTTAGCGACCATCAGGTGCAGGGTGATGGCAGTAATGTAAAAACGACCACGGTACTCACGCTGAAACAAACTTTTGCGGTACCCAAAGCCACAGGCTTCAGAGGGTACGTTGGTTAGTTTGCCAGTGGTGGTGTCGTACACTTCGACACTGCTGAGTACTTGGGAGATTTCTTGGCCGTAAGCACCCACGTTTTGGACCGGTGTGGCTCCGGCTGTGCCGGGGATAAGGCTAAGCGCTTCTATGCCAGTCAGGCCAGCGGCAACGCTACGCGCGACCACACTATCCCAGATTTCGCCTGCGCCGACCGTTAGGTAGTGGCTGTCGGCTGTTTCGACGTAATCTTCGTAGCCTAATATACGGTTCACCGCTACTAGTCCCGGGAAGCCTTCGTCGCGCCACACAATGTTGCTGCCACCACCGATCACCAGTAGCGGGACGGCCTGGTCTTGTGCCCACTGCACGGCTTCTTTTAGCTCGTCGCGGGTGTGGATTTCGGTGAGATACGCCGCCTGACCCCCAAGCCGCATGGTTGAGTGCTGGGCGAGCGATACGTTTTGAGCTATACGTAGCATGGTTGTACTATACCACTCACAAACTAAAATTCGGTTTTCCACGTAGATGATCGCCGAGTCAAAAGCAGTCAAGACTGACAAGGCATATCTAGATATAGTGCGAAAGTCTTGGCTGGTTTTGGCCGGTGAGGGCTCGCGTGGAAAAGGTGAATGTTAGTTTGTGAGTGGTATGTATCACTCAGACCTTGCACAATACAGATAACAGAGGTAAAATAGAAAAGCTATGGGTGATACACAACGCGTACCGTACCAAAAGCTTGGTAAAAAACTTCGTCATCTGCGCGAAAAACAGCGTGAAAGTGTGGCGGAGGTTTCGGGCGCTGTCGAGATCGACGAAGTGCAGCTGTCGAACATTGAGGCTGGCAAAGACCGACCCAGCGAAGATATACTGCTACTGCTTATCAACCACTTTGAGCTGGGCGACGACTTTGCTGACGAGCTATGGCAACTTGCTGGTTACCAGTGTGACCACGATCATCACGAGTTTGACAGTGCCGATCACGATGACCGCGAGGAACTCAAACAGCGTGCCTCTGCACTGTTTATGGTGCTCGATCCGCGCGTGGTGTACAGCGATGGGGTAGAGATTGTTTCGAACAAGCAAGGCGTTATTATGAACTTTGCGCAAACTGCTGGAGCCAACAGTCCGCCTCTGGTGACGGCCCGGGTAGGGATGAGTTACGAACAGGCCCGCGCGGTAATGGGGATTTTGCACGATGTCTTATACAACCGCGACAACAAACAATCGCAGCGCCAGCTTGGGAGCAACACCGACACCGGGCACGGCGACCAAGAAAAGTAACCCGTTTACGCGAGCCAATGGACGCACGATGACACAATTTTCCGCTGACGGTAGGGTTATGCGACGGCGAGTCTACTACTGCGTATCCGTATCGACAAAATCGCGGCAAAACCGCTCAAACACCGCGTTTGTCCAGCCAAACCCGGTCTGGCTTGGGTAGACACCTTTTTGCGGTGGTTTATCGGGGTTGACCACATTGTATTTTTCGAGAAACACGCCGTGCACAGTAAACCAGTCTAGGTTTGTCCGCAGCCATTTCATGGCAATACGATTTGCTTCTAGGTGATAACCGTAGCGCCGTAACCCCTCAACCACAATAAAATGCAGCGGTGCCCAGCCATTTGGAAACGCCCACTGCGTTGGGGTGCTACCCAGCACAAACTGACCGAGCGGTAGTGCCTCGGTGGTGGCGAGCCCGCCTTTGTTTTCGAAACGCCTCAGGGCTTTGACGAGGGCGGCGGCTCTGTTTTCGCTGACCATCCCTGCCCACATAGGGAAAAATGCCGCCAGACTGCTCACGTTACCACGACGCTGTTTGCGGTAGTCGTAGTCGTAATACAGGCCGCGGGTTTGTTCCCACATAAGATCGTTAATAGTGCGTTTGCGGCGGTCGGCGGCTTTTTTCCAGGTCTGTGCGGCGGCGTCGTCACCAAAAAGTTGCGCGGCTTTGGCAAAATCTGTTTCGTATTTGTATAGAAGAGCGTTGAGATCAACCGGCAAAAAGTGCAGGGCTTTGCGCCCAAAACGGGGGGTCATGTCCCAGCCGCTTTCCGCTTCGGCAAGGTCGTGCAGGTAGTTAATGTCGTAGTAGCGGCTCAGGCCTTTGTGTACGAGTCGTTCATTGGGTTTTTTGGTGCCGAGCCAAACGGTGCGGTATTCGTCTTCGGCAACGGCGATGGCTTGCTTGAGCCAGGGTTTCCCCATGTCGTAAGCGTGGTACACATCAAAGATAAAGCTGGTCAAAAACGGCGGCTGTGACCGACCAGTCAGATAGGTGCGCGACGCGTTTGGGATAACGCCAAAACGTCCGTACAGTGACAGTAGGTCTTCCAAAATACCAATCACAAGCTCGCGGTGAGTCTCGTCGAGTAGGCCCTGAACCATAAAGTAGCTGTCCCAGTAGTACAGTTCGTTGTAGTCAAAGCTGGCGGTTTCGTCGTAGCTGGGAATAAGGTAGGGTTTGGGGACGCCCAGCAGACTTTCGTCGTCCTGTGGGTGGTGACGAGTGAGTTTGCTCCAGTAGGCCTCTATGTACTCCCGGGCAGGTTGCAACTCTGCGGCCGTCGGGTAGGCTTGTTTGGGTGCCAGCAAACGACGGGCGGCGCTTTCGGCAGCATTTTTGGCTTTGTCAAACAGGTCTGAGTCGAGCATCTCTTTAGCGTAGGCTACGACACCAGGCGAGTCAATGGTCAAAACAAGGCAAAATCAAAGGCGCCAAAACATATTACAACACATTTCCCAACCCAGGAGGACTGTCCTCCCAAAGCTTCCCAAGTCGTTTTAGGTGTTCGGAAAGCTGGGTTTTTTGGGTATACTGATAAGCATGAGCGTAAAGTCACAAAAAAGTTGGCGCGACGTCAATGCAATCTACCAAATATACCCCCGTAGCTTTCAAGACAGCAACGGTGACGGGGTTGGCGACCTGCGCGGTGCCACCAGCCGGCTCGATTACCTCAGCAGTCAGCTAGACAGTCTTGGGGTAGACGCCATATGGTTTTCGCCGTTTTTCCCAAGTCCTATGGCAGATTTTGGGTACGATGTAAGCGACTACTGCGACATAGACCCACTGTTTGGCACGCTCGATGACTTTCGCGAGCTGCTCGCCCAGGCGCATGCGCGTGACATCAAGGTTATGATCGACTTTGTGCCAAACCATACCTCACACGAACACACGTGGTTCAAAATATCACGGTCGTCACGCGATAACGACAAGCGAAACTACTACGTCTGGCGCGACCCCAAACCCGACGGCTCACCACCCAACAACTGGCTCAGTATATTTGGTGGGTCGGCGTGGCAGTGGGACGAAACGACCGGGCAGTATTACCTACACACGTTTCTCAAAGAGCAGCCAGATCTTAACTGGGACAATCCGGCGGTGCGACAAGAAATGCAGCAGGTGCTGCACTTTTGGTTTGGCCTGGGGGTCGACGGCATACGGGCCGATGCCGTGCGCTGGATCGCCAAAGACCCAGAGCTACGCGACGACCCGCCAAACCCAAAGTTTACGGCAGAACCACCACGAGATCCGTATTGGGGCTTGCTGCACCGCTATAGTCGTTTTGGCGATAAGTTGTTTACGTATTTGCGCGAAATGACCGACGTGGTGCAGCAATACCCAGAACGTATAATGATTTTTGAGGATTACCCCGACGAAATCTACAGCACCCGCGAGCAATACCTCGGCTTTTATGGCATAAACCCGCGGGTGAGCATGCCGTTTAACTTTGAAGGCATGGGGCTGCCGTTTACGGCTGAGGCATACCGCAACTTTGTGACGGAGTTTCAGGGCATGCTCAACCCGGCCGAACATGTTCCGGTGTACTGTTTTGGTAACCACGACCAACCTCGGCTAGCGACGCGCAGCGGTGTGTCGCAGGCGCGCGTAATTGCCCTCATGCAGCTGTGCCTGCCGGGCATACCAGTCATTTACTACGGCGACGAACTCGGCATGGTGAACGGCGAAATTTTGCCCGAGCAAGAAAGAGACCCGCTGAACCAAATTCAGCCAGGCGTGGGGGCAGGGCGTGACCCAGAGCGCACTCCCATGCAGTGGGACACAAGTGTGCACGCTGGCTTTAGCGCCGCTGAGCCATGGCTGCCGCTGGCTGGCGGGATCAAACGTACAAATGTTGCCACGCAGCTCCAGCAAAACGCTTCGTTTTTGGCACTGTACCGGCAACTGTTGCGTTTGCGTCGACAGCACGCTGTACTTCGGCGGGGCGACTACGAAACGTTTGGCGAGCCGCACGAGCAGGTTTTTGTGTTTTCGCGCCGGCTGGGCGAAGAACACGTGTTTGTGGTGCTTAACTTTGGCCGTCACGATGTGAGCTACCAGTTACCGCACGGTGGCCGAGTGCTGTGTGGCACCAACCCTGCCGACCTTCCCGCACTTGACGGCGACGGGCTACTGCACCTTCGTCGCCACGAAGCCGCTCTCGTCGAATGCGCCAAGCACCCCCTAAAAGACGACTAACCACCCTTTGGAAGCTTTGGGAGGACAGTCCTCCCTAAGTAGTAAATGTGGTATAGTAATAAAATGAAGCGAAAAGCAACAGATACACAAACAGGCAACGAGCCGAAACTACCGTGTGCCCAAAAAATTACCTTTGACACTCAGCGGCAGGCACAGGCAACCGCGACAACCAGCCAGTACTGGTACGGGCAGCGCCCTCACGCGTATCGGTGCCGGTACTGCGGTCTTTGGCACCTCTCAACCTCAACCAGCGTGGACGACTAGCCCGTGTCGCAGCGCGCCCCCTTGCTTACCAACCAAACATTGCGTCGTCGTTTGCGCCCGCTCTATGTCACAAGCTTTTGTCTAGGGCTGGGGTTTTCGTATGCGGTCTTTTTCCCGTTTCTCACCGAAATTGGGCTGTCAAAAACCGAGATGACCATAGCGGTTATGGTTGGAAGTCTAGGAATGCTGCTCACCGAAATACCACTTGGTATTGTGGCAGATCGCTATAGTCGCACGTTTGTGCTCAAGCTTGCTGCGGCGTGTATGTGCGGCATGTCTCTGTTGTTTGGGATGGCTCACGCACCGTGGCAAATATATGTCGGAGAGGCTGTTGCGGCAGTTTTTTTGGCAGCAACATCGGGGTTGTTCGATAGTCTGGTTTACGACACACTGCTTGAAACGCAGGGGAACAGAAAGGGTTTTGAGCGATACTTTGGGCGCGTGCAGGCTTGGAAGGGGGTTGCGTGGGCGCTTAGCTCTCTGGCTGGCGCGATCTTGGCGACGCAGTTTGGAATGCGTCCAGTGTTTTACCTGACAGCGGCGAGCGGTGTGTTGGCCTGGGTGGTGGCATGGTTTGTGCGAGAACCGTCGGTGCATGGTCGCGCTGTAGAAACGCGCTTGCTTGCGCACGTTAGAGAAACGTTACGTGTGTTGTATGGGCGTACTGCGCTTTTGGCTGTTGTACCACTTTTGGCCGCGGGGATTATCGTGGCGATTTTTAACGCGGTTGACCAATGGTGGCCACTGGCGTTGTCGCTCGGCCTGGTGTGGTATGGCCCGCTCAACGCTGCGCTGCTTGGTAGTTCTGGCTTGGGTGGTTTACTGGCCGGTCGTATTGCAGGGAAAACGCGTTTGCTGTGGGCGGTGGCTGGTTTGGGCGTAGCGGCCCTGGCTGTGCTGACTGTGTCACATGTGTGGCTGATGGCGCTCGGGCAGTGTATGGTTATGATGGTTTTTGTTGCGCTGAGCACGATATATCAGGGGCGTTTACACGACGAATTACCGTCGCGTTTGCGCACAAGTGCCGCGTCGGTGGTGAGCAGCCTGACATCACTGCTGTTTATTCCATTTTTGTTTGTGTTTGGTCAAACGACGCAACATACAAGCGTGTTTACCGCGACATGGTTGCTGTTGCCGATTGGTTTTGTGGCTGTATGGGGATTATACCCAAACAACCCAGACTAGCGAACTTTCAGACAGCCCTCATCGGCTGAAATACCCCGAAACCTTCGCAGACTATCCAGATAGGCTGACTTGAACCCCTCTGCTATACACCACTCAGAAACCAAAATTCGCCTTTTCCACCCAGTCCTCACCGGCCAAAACTAGCCAGAACCTTCGCAGTATATCCAGATATGCTTTGTCAGTTCTGGCTAGTTTTGACTCGGCGATCATCTGCGTGGAAAAGCCCCGACTTTCAATCCCCCGAATCCACAGCCTCCGGCTGTGGTCTCATCTACGGTTTTACCGTCTC
>CAYZZH010000003.1:0-62908 GCA_964483005.1 uncultured Candidatus Saccharibacteria bacterium
TGGCATTTGCGGCAATTTCATCGAAAGACAGTGGCTTGACAATAGTTGCAGTACGTCGCTTTGGATCAAACTGAATACTAACCTTCTGCGACTTCGTCAGCCCCAGTGCTTTGCGTATAGGGGCCGGAAGCGTAAGCTGACCCTGAGAAGTAATGGTTGCAGTGTACATACAATGTACATTAGCAAACCCATTACTTTTTGTCAAACCCATTACTTTTCTCTTTAACTAAGACTCTGTTATTATTTAACCTCAACCCGACATATCCACCACTCTAGGAGCCGAAGGCGACCAGCAAGCGATAGCGCAGCCTTCAGGGGCGGGGAGCATATGAAACTGAATTTATTTCAGTTTCATATGCGGGGAGGGCGAGCCCTCCCCTTAAGAACCAGACGTTTACGTCGGGTTCGGGTTATTTACGAAAAAGGCTGGTACCCATGCGAACAAGGTCGTCAACGACTTGGCCGTCTTTGTTTTGGTCAAGCAAACCAGTTACGACCGATGTTATGGTGTTATTAGGTAGTTTTTGCCGCAATATTTGGTCGGCGACACCGCCTGCGTCGAGCCTGCCAGACTGTTTGGTTTTGCCCAACTGGCCAAGCACAATCGGCGCAAGTGTCGCGAGTATGTCGCCCGCTGCGCTCGTACTCACGCCAGCGTTTTCGGCAACCTTGTCGGTAACCGTGCCTGTTTTGCGGCCAAAAATATGCTCGAGAATCTTACCACCCTCCGAGGCTGTCCTGTTACTGTCAATTGCCCCTACCAAATCTTCCAAAATAGCGCCGCTATGGTCTTTTGCAACTGCCTCGTCGAGTTTTTTGGCCTGCTTTTTTGAACCAACATTTTGCTGCAAACCACTCAAAATCGCGGTGAGCGCCGAGTCAACCGCAGAGCCCGTTTGGTTGGTGTCGAGACCGTTGCGGGCACCAAGTTTTTGGGCAGCGGCACCCGAAAGTTGGTCGAGAAGAACTTGCTTAAGATCCATGGCTATTTCTCGCACGCAATCCCGTCGTTGTCTCGGTCGAGACGACGTTCGTAGCTTGGGTTTGAGCGCTTTATGTTAAAAACCCCTGCCTCAAATGCAGCAGTACAGTTTTCGAACTTGCGACCCTTGCTGTCTTTGCTCACCGTTTGCGTTTGAACCTTTTGTTTCGCGGCTTCAGACGGCGTGTTTATCGTGTCGGCTTTGCCCGCAACCTCACCGTTTGGCACCGTTTGACGTGGTGAATATTTGCCGTTTACATCGAGCTGGGATGGGTTTGTCGCAACAACGCCAAAACCAACTGCCCAAGCCAAAAACACCCCGACCAACGCTTTTGCCCACGGACTTTTTTTGAAACCCTCGGGATCGTTAACGTACCATAACACAATTGCGACAAGCGGAATAATAGGAAGCAACACAATCCAGAGAATCCAACCCACAATCACCCGACGACTGGCTGTCCAGTTTTGGTACTTGTTTCTCGTCAGAAAAAAGCGCGAAAGAATCCAGTTTGCACCGCGCAGAAAAAACCCAGGATGCGCATTTTTTGCTCGCTCTTTCAGCACTCTAGTGTCACTGGTTTCTGCGCTATAATCGACAGGTTCTGCCTCTGTTTTTTTACGTTTGTGCTCCGACATACTTCCTCCTCTTATTCACCTTAAAAACATTCGTTAGACATCTCGTATAAGACTGGTGTTTGGCCGTAAATCGGTCACAATGTAGCCGCCATCTGACTCACGCCGTGTTATGTAGTCGTGCGGGTGCATAAAATAGTCGCCGTTCCCAACGATTTTGTACTGTAACTCTGCCTTGCCCTGAGGCTGCTGGCGCACATCGTGCCCCTGGTAGACGCGAAACTCTCGGCCGGTGTGAGGCTGCAATCTTGTGTCGAGCTCGGTTTTAACCCCAAGCACCCGTATGTTGTCGAGTTCAACCTCAAAGTGCGAGAGGTTTTCGATGTCGACATGCATTTCGGCGTGGCCGCCCCCTCGGTGGTAATCTGCTTTGACCACCCGTACGTCGGGGTAAACCTTTTTGCCCGAAGGCTGCAAGTACGGGTCGTGGCTGGCGTGACCACCGTGTTCTTCCGCCGTCGAACTCTGAGCACTATACGAGTTGGCGTCTCCGACAAATGCCGGCTGCCCCTTTAGTATGCGGCTCAACACCGACCATGCGCTATTTGCTGCCATTACCGTTTCTACCCTTATGCTTTAGACGTCGCACCAACCGTCGCACACCACCTCGTATGTATTCACCCATCAAATAGTAGTACGGGAACACCGTAACCACTAGTAGCGTGCTCGAGAGCAGACCAAAAATAAGCACCACCGCCAATCCCTGCCAAAACGGGCTTGTCAGAGCCAGCGGTATTAGCGACACCACCGCCGTCAGGCTTGTCGCCACCAGCGGACGAAACCGCTCGGCCAAAGCGTCGTGTGCGGCGTCGACAGGGTTTTTACCGCTCCGTCGCGCTTGGTTGGCGTAGTCAGTTAGCAAAATAGTGTTTTTAATACTCAGCCCAATCAGCGCAAAAAACCCAAGCATGGCAAAAAAGCTAAACGGATTGTCGGTCAGCCACAACCCCAGTGCAATCCCAAAAAAACTAAACGGAATTGCCATAAAAATAAGCAGCGGCTGCAGCAGACTACGGAACTGCGTTGCCAACACCACGTAAATTACCAGTAGCACAAGCGGAAAAGCCACGGCCAGGGCCTTAAAGCTCTCTTGGTTTTCGTCTTCTTGACCAAAACTAAAGCTCAGCGCGTCTTTGGCAAGCCCGTAACTGGCGACTTTTTCGGGGGTAAATTCTTTTTCGACAGCGGCTTTGGTAAGGGTAACTAGTGCAGTTGTGTCGGTGTCGACAAAGCTCGCCGTTACACCAACATACGCGTCGCCGTCTGCCCGCACGTAGGCGTCGGTGTTATCGACGCGCACGCTGTCGATTACCACCCGGCTTTTGTCTGGACGAGTAATATCTGCTCGTTTCAAAAACGCAACAATGTCTGTCGCCAGCGACTCCGCCCCCGTCCGATTATCGCCAGACCGCACACGAGCGTTAAAATCTGCGCCGGGCGGTCCCGCATCTATACTCCGCACGCTGACATTTGCGGGTTTAAAATCGGCAAAAGCCGTTTCGAGCTGGTCAATATACTGCGGGGCAGTCGTTTTGCGTTCGTTATAATCTGTGAGCTCTATGTAGTACTGAGCCGACTGGGCGTTGGCACTGCCGTAGTTCGCCGCATGTCGAAAGTCTGGGCCGAGCACACGACTAACGGTCTGCTGTGCTTCCCCGCTAATCGCCGCCGCTTCTGCCAGGTCGGTCCCGGCCGGGAACTGAAGCGTCATCATTAGCTGGTTCGTGTCTTTCGACGGGGGGAAGATGTTAAACGTCACTTTTTGAAACACATAGCCGCCAGCGCCAATAAACAGAAAACTCACGAGCAAGGCTGCACTACACACCAGCGCTAGTTTCTTTTTGCTGTGCTCGGCCCACAGCATGGGTGCCGACAGTCGCCGCGCAACTGCCGCCTCAAACGCCGCCGCCACCTCATGCTCTGCGTGCGACCCAATGTGCGTGCGCCCCAGCATAATAAAGCGCGCCAAAAACGGTATAAGCAGCAGCGCCACTAGCAGACTAATCACCAGTGCCGAAATAATCGTCACCGGTATAGCCCGAATAAACCCGCCGAGCACTCCGCCAACAAACAACAACGGCGCAAAGCTTAGAGCCGCGGTTGACGTGGCTGCCAGCATGGCGCGTCCGACTTTGCCGACCGATGTCGCGACTATGTCGTTTTGATCTTTTTTCTTTTTGCGCTGTGCGTCGAGCGCCTCGACCATAATAATTGTGTCGTCTACTATCAGCGACAGTGCGAGCACCAGCGAAAACAGCGTAATGGTGTTGAGCGTGTAGCCGATTAGCTCAAGCAAACCGAGCGTGGCGAGCAGCACCAAAACCATCGAAACCACTATTAGTAGCGATGCCCGTACCGCAATTACTAGTGAACCAACAACCAACACAGCAAGCAAACCCTCGAGCAGCGTTTTTTGCAGCTCGGATATTTGCTGTCGTATGCTCGGCGCATAGCTTGCGCTCAGTCGCAGTTGATAGCCGTCTTTGCCCTGCTGGTCGTTATAGGCTTGCAGCGCGCCAGCAATCTCATCACCGTACTTGACCACGTCTCCGCCGGGTACAATCGTGAGACCCAGTGGGATCGAGTTGTAAAACACTGTTGTGCCATTTGCCCGCTCGCCGTAGCGCTCAAACTTTGTCTGGGTTTGTTCAGTTACCCCAGTTACGGGGTTGGCGGCTTGCTGCACCGGGCTAATAATTGACGCGTCTTTCAGCAGAGGTAGGTTTTGTTTTTTTAGAAACTGCACCGCTTTTTCGGCCGCCGCAACAAGCTCGGTTTCGCTCAGGTTCGGCTGGTTTGGCGCAAAAAACGACACCACAGCGTCGTCACCTCTGTCGGTAAACCCAAACCGCGCAGGCTCAAGCTGGACCTTGGCCGCTGGTGGCAACACACCGTTTTTTGCCAGGGTCGTTTGCAGTGATTTGCTGGCTGCTACGGCGTCGGTTTTTTCGGCATACTGGACATAAAAGGTAACAAAATTGCCCAAACTTGTCGTCTGCACCGTCTTAACCTGCGGCTGTTTAAGCAAAAAATCGCTCAGTGGCTTGGCGACCTCACGGTCAACCTTGCCGGCGTCGTTCACAAAAAACGTGCCCTGGCCAATCGCATAGGGAATGTTAATGGCCGGAAACCCTTCGCGCTTGAGCAGTGTCGTATAACTGAGCACCCCAAAAACCATAAGACATATCGCCACTACCGCTGTAAACCGCGGCCGGTTGAAAAAAAACAGCGCCAAACGCTGCAACGGTCGTAGCCGCGCTGCGCCATGGCTTGTTTGCGCACGGGCGGTCGTAGCCTGCCGTACCCGCTGGTTGGTTTTTGTAGTCGTTTTTTTCACCAAAGCTCCCTGTTAGCGTATGTCACAATTGTACCAGGAAAAACGCCGGCCGTATATACCACTCACACACTAAACAAACGTTTCCACAGCGCTCGGAAAACTATTGTAGCCCTTGTGGCTCATGGTACGACAGTACGCACCGGTGTCGTATATGGCGACCACGTCTCCTATGCTGGCTTTTTGTAGTTCCCGCGGCACAATACGTTCGGGGTCGCCCGGCGCCGGAGTAAGTATGTCGCCTGTTTCGCAGTTGTGTCCCACTACCACGTACTCAGTCGTCTCTGCCACGTCACTGAGCACCGCCAGCCGGTGCTGCGCACCGTACATACCGGGCCGAGCAATGTCGTTCATGCCCGTGTTGAGCCGCAAAAATGTATGGCCGCTCTCACCGGTATCAACCATGTCGACTACCTCGGCAAGCAGCACGCCCGCATGACCCACCAGCCATGTTCCTGGCTCAACCTCTAGCCGCAGTTTTCGTCCCGTTTTGTGCGCAAACCCCTGTAGCTGGCAGGCAAATTCAACCCCAATTGCTGCCATGTCTGACTCTTGCTCGTCGCCGTAGCGATGTATTTTGTAGCCGCCGCCTATGTCGAGGCTCATTACGTCGGGCAACATTTCTGCAATCCCCAGCGCTGTTTCGATCGTCTTGCCCCACATCGACGGGTCGGCGCCCGAGCCAATGTGCACATGGAGGCGGTCAATTTTTACGCCGGCTTTGGCAGCGTGCGCAACGGCCTCTGGAACATACGACTGCCACAGTCCAAAGCTGCTCTGTGTCCCGCCAGTGGTGGTGCGATTGTTGTGCCCCGCCCCGACACCAGGATTAACGCGTAGCCCAACCGTATCGGGGTGCCCCCCAGACTCAAGAAAAAGCGCCAGTTGATGAAGCGATGTCGCCACGTACAGTACCCCAGCTTGGAGCAACTCTGCCAAATTGTGAGCTGGCTGCTGACTCGACAAACTAATTTTCTCGCCCGATATTCCTTGTTCCAGCAGCTCCACTGCTTCGTAGCTCGAGCTGGCGTCAAAGTGCAACCCCGTCTCAGCAAACAGTCGTACAACCTCCAAATGATTGTTCGCTTTGACCGCGTATCTGGGAATAAACCCATACGGCATCTCCAAACTGAGTAACTTTTTTGCTCGATCGGCAAGCATCTCGCGCGAATACACAAAACACGGCATCCCCTGCTCCCGCGCAATGTTACGCAGCACTGCTATATCAAACGGTTCCATAACACCTCCAGTATAGCACCTGAAAATCGAAAACCAGGCCCACTTACCCAATCACCAAGTGAACGGCAAAATCCGATCACAAATCTTAAATCCTAATTTCTAAACACCCCTCCTCCATTTCACTCCTTGTAGCAATCTGACTACAGACTGCTACAAAGCGGAAACTACGGAAGGACACGTAAAGAAATCCTAAGCACTAATGTCTAAATACTAAACAAATCCAAATATCTTAAATCCCAATGCTCTAAACCGCGGCCGCAGGCCGCGAGAGGACTTGTCCTTCGTAGCTTCAGCGAAGAAGGATACAGCTAGTGTGGGCCATGCGGAAGCTCCCGGTTGGCGCTTAGCACCACATGTGGTGCTTCTAAATCCACCAAGTAGGTGGAGTCTTTGGCTCGAGCTCTTTTGCCTACTTTTCTTGCGGCAAGAAAAGTAGTTCATCTGCCGGGCGAAACCCGGCACCTTTTGTCGCTGGACTGGCGCGAAAGCCCCCATGTCTAATAACACCTACGCCGAGCGGAGGCTACGAAAGTGTGAGCTACACCACGGTAAAGACCATACGACACTACTATAGTTAGGTATACGTAGCAATTTTAAGATACCATTAGGGAGAAACCATATGTCACTACTCGACGATCTTAAAGCCAAAGCCGATCTTAGCGGTGATGGCAGCGTAAATGCCGGCGACCTTCAGGCGCTAAAAGACAAATACCCCGACCAATCCAGCAAACTCGACGAACTGAAAGCCCGTCTCGACACCAGCGGTGACGGCAAGCTCGGGTTCGAAGACATATCGGGCGCATTTGGCAACCTGGGCGACACCATCGGCGGTCTCAAAGACAAACTCTTTGGCAAATAAATTGCACTCGCAACCATCACAAACCATACACCCTTCCCCTAGGAAACATTCTTAAAATTGGTGAAACTGTACTATCCCAATGACGTTCAACCACTATGCAAAGCTCAAACGAATTATAGCCGACGAGCCGCCCGGCTGGTTTATATGCCGTATAAATCAGCCCACCGCGGCTCAAACCTTCAAAGGCGAACTGCGGCACTTTGACCACTACTATCGACTCTACCATGCAGACGGCACCCCTATAAAATACGGCAAATTCCAGCAACTCGACCGCCTCGCATCCACCCTCGGCACCCCTCCCGACGCCCTGCCCGTCGCTTTTGCGCCAGGGTCCAACCCTGGCGCAAAACCATGACATCCCTCGCTCAACACCCTTCCTATTGTTACTGAGTAGGCAAAGTTGAGTGTTTTTCGAGCCACTGTGCAATTTCTGCCACACCCAACCGCTCTACCGCCACCTGCACCGCAAAATCTTCTAGCTCCTCGGTTGGTGCAGTTAGCTGCATGCCATTACGCATAAGAAATACGCCAGCGATTGTCACGCCTGTGCGCTTATTGCCATCGGTAAACGGGTGATCGCCTATGACATTACGCATATACACTGCTGCCTTTTCGTACAACGTGCCGTATTGCTCAACACCAAATGTTTCCTGCTTTGGCGCAGCCTCAAGTGAAGCCAGCCGTCCCTCGTCACGCACACCATGCGACCCGCCATAATCTTTTATGACTTTAAAATGAAGATGCAAAATCTCTTCAACGGTTAGATAACGGACAGTCATCGCTGCGCCAAGTTTTTCAGCGTTTCCCCATACTGCGCTGTAAACGCCGCATATTCTTCGTCAAGTGTGTTGTCTTTTGGCGTTTCAGGAATAACCTCGTACCAGTACCGGATTCTGCTGCCTTTCTTTGCGCCTTGTTTTTTGAGCCGGCTTGCGGGCAACGTGATGCCTAGGCTGGTACCAATTTGGATGATAGTTTGCTCTGCAACATCTTTCATGCTTTCACACTACCACACAGATCAAAACATTACAATAGTATTATAATAAAATACACCTATTTTGTCGGTGTTTACGCCAAAACTGCCTGCAGCTCTTTGTCAAAAGTCAGCACCTGTGCCTTTTTGCCACCCGCCTTCACCGCTAGCAAACAATCTACAAAGTCCAGCTTACGGTGTGTCCTGAACATCTCTAGCGCCTCCCAAGTCGTCTCCGAAACGATAAACTGAGGCCTTTTCAACAGCGTAGCGAGCGACCCCGCCACGAAGTCCCTGTCAAAAAGATAGGCTTTATTTTTTTCTAAAACAAAGCAGTACTCCTCCACAACTGCCGCAAGCACCACAATGCTGCGCGCCGGGAAAGCACTTATCATAGCATCTGCCTGCTCTGCCAGCGCTTCTACGTCGCGTGTCGCAAAACGTATAAGGATGTTCGTGTCAACGACCGTCATCGAAACTCAACTTCCCCGCTCGCCCATATGTCGCGGGCGGCTCGGGATAGTTCTTCGTTTGTCAGTGGCTTTTTGCCAGCAAGGTGTTTTGCTGCCTTATCCCAAAAGGGCTGCATTTGTTCCTGGAGGGTTGGTTCCGGTGTTATCACAAAGCTGTTGCCCTTTTCTACCATAAAAAATCTTCTCCCTTTTTTGAAGCCTTTTTTACGCAGCACCTCTGCCGGAAAGGTCACTTGTCCCTTGCTAGATAATGTCATAGCATGTCCGTTCATAGTAAGGAGCATACCACACGCCTTACCTTTTTGCAACTCCTTACTGAACCACTACGCCTTACAAGCGCTTGCCTTCGCGGGCTTGGTTGGCCCAATGGTCGGCCAGCTCGTTGCCCTCGTGCCCCACGTGCCCGCGCACCCACACCAGCTCTGCCTGGCTCGCCCGATACAGCGGGCAAACCTCGCGCACAATGTCGAAGTTTTTTATCTCACCGCCCTTTTTCTTCCAGCCGTTTTTCTCCCACCCGAGCGCCCATTTGGTAATAACGTTTATCCAAAACTCACTGTCGGTATGTATCTGACACGGCTGCCCCTGGGCATGTTTCAGCGCCGCCAGTATGGCGTAGCCTTCCATGCGTATGTTTGTAGTCTCGCCCCCACCCGGCTCGCTCCCCAACACCACCGGCTTGCCGTCGAGAATAACCGCAAATCCTCCCACCCCCGGGTTCGGACTCGCACTCCCATCGGTGTAGTAAACAGTTTTCACGTTAGGCAGTACCTAGCAATGCCATAAGATTGAGTGTGTTGTGTCGTTGTTGCTCGGTGGTGTCGCGGGAGCGGACCGTGACGGTGCCTTTGGTGTCGCCTTCTAGTGTGTCGAAGTCTACCGTGACCACGTAGGGAACGCCGATTTCGTCCATTTTGCGGTAGTTTTTGCCTATATTGCCGCTGTCTATCCAGAGCACCGCGCCAATCTGCTTTTTCAGCTGCGCGTAAATCTCGCGGGCCTTGGCCACTAGTTCTGGGTTATTCTTTGCCAGCGGGCACACGGCCACTTTTACCGGTGCAAGTTCGTACGGTAGCCGCAGTACAACCCGGTCGTTTTCGGCGTCGTGCCAGTAGGTGCTGCACAGCACCGCCATCACGGCGCGTTCTACCCCAAAGCTCGGTTCGATCACGTGCGGCACGTACGGCGCACTGCCGTCTTTTGGCCGGTATTCCATGTTTTTGCCGCTCATACGCTGTATGTTACCTAGGTCAAAATCGGCCCGATACGCCAGCCCCATCAGTTCCTCGCGGCCGATGGGATAGTCAAACTCAAAATCTATGGTGCGCTTGCTGTAGTGCGCCCGGTCACTCTCGGGCACCTCTAGTTCGTGCACACTGCCCTCTGGCAAGCCGAGTGCTGCAAACCACACCTTACACTGCTCGACCCAGTGGTTAAAACTCTCTTCCCATGCATCTGGCTGCACAAAATACTCTATTTCCATTTGCTCAAACTCGCGACTGCGAAACACAAAGTCACGCGGGCTTATTTCGTTACGAAACGCCTTGCCGGCTTGCGCAATCCCAAACGGTACGTCTGGATACACCGTGTCGACAACATTTTTAAAATTGGTAAAAATCCCCTGCGCCGTCTCTGGTCGCAGGTACGAAACCGACGCTTCGTCGTCGACTGGCCCAACCTGCGTTCGAAACATCATGTTAAACGCACGAGCTTCGCCAAACGTGTTTTTTTGGCCACAGTTTGGGCAGGTATCGGCTTTGTCGAGTTTGTCGGCACGAAAGCGGCCTTTGCAATTACTGCACTCGACCAGCGGATCGGTAAAGGTGTCGACGTGCCCGCTCGCCTGCCAGACTTTTTGGTTCATTAGTATCGAGGCGTCCACCCCGTACATATCGTCGCGGTCAGTCACAAACAGCTTCCACCACAGGTTCATAATGTTTTTTTTCAGCGCCACACCAAGTGGCCCGTAGTCCCAGGTACCAGCCAACCCGCCGTACACATCGCTCCCCGGGAAAATAAACCCCCGGCGTTTACACAGGCTCACGATGTCTTCCATTTTTACACTATTTTTTTGTTCACTCATCGGTAGATACTCCTTTTATCGGTTGCTGCAGTCAAACATGCCGACCAAGCATACGCCGCTCAGTCGGCTACAGACCTCTACCGTCTAGTGTCACTTTTTTCATACCACTCAGTATACCACACCCCTGTATTCCTAGGCCTGTGGTAGTAGGGTTTGTCCAACATCTGAACCGCATGCCTTTCTACTCCGTTGTCATCTCGACCGAAGTGGAGAGATCTCGTCTGATGCATTACTGACGGGATCTTTCGACTCCGCTCAAAATGACATTCAGAAAGCATGTGGTTTGAACGGTCGACTAACAACGGTTAACGAGCAACAAACTATGCAACGGTCAACTGGGCAACGGGCTTACCTCGGGTGCGTTGAAAGTTGCTGCGTTGACCGTTTGTTACTGTGTTGACCGTGGCATAGTTGAGCGTTGCCCCAGTGACGGGGCGTCAGTACACATTAGCTACGCAAATAGAGTTGGCGCAGCGTAATCACCAGCGGCGAGACTGCCGACGTAAGCCTTTCTGCCCCCGTAATTTTTGCTATAGCTGTGGCAGACTGCGCAGTCTGCACGCCAAAAAGCAGTCGCAAAAACTTTATTTCGTCTACGCCAAACGCCCCGTCTGTGTCGACGCAAAACGCCACTGCGTCGTAGTCAAACCGGTATCGCCCCTCTGCAACCAGCTTATCTCCGGTCACATCTCGCAGCAAATTTGGCGTGTGTCCCGCTAGACGCAACAGATGCGCGTAAAACCACAACCGGATGAACTCAACAGATACAGTATGGTCATCCAGGACAAAAAAGGTCTGCTCGAGCAGGTCATAGTACGCCGGTTCCGCCACCTCTTCGGTCACTTTGTGCAGTAGCCCAATTAGCTCGTACCCCAACATTGTCCGTTCAAGACGCCGGGTAATCATGCCAAAATGCCGCACCAACCGTGCCGACACCAGCGTCCCAAGGCTTGATTTTGGTGGTATATAGGTGAGCTCGCACAGACTAAACAGCTCGATCCCCCCTGCCATTTTGCTTTTTATTTTTCGCACACCCTTGGCGATAAGACTCAGTTTGCCCTCTGTCGCCGTAAGCACCGTCAAAATACGATCGGCCTCGCCGTAATCGACGCGCGTCAGCACAATTGCCATAGTTCGACGCTGGTTCATACGCTTGTCTCTTTTTGTGGCGCCACCGCCTCTGCCACAGCTGTGCACAGTGCCGCCATGGTCAGCCGCGGTCGCACCAAAACCTGCACAATCTGCAGCGACGCTAGCGCCGACCAGCTGTGGTCGCCCTGCCCATGCTGCTGTGGGGTCAAAACAATAACTGGCACCGCTTGCCATTCGGGATAACTTTTAAACTCGTACAAAAACTCAACACCACCGTGTTCGGCTAGGTGCACATCTAAAATGACCAGTGCGGGCATGTCGGCGTCGGCCAAAGCAATCGCCTGCTGTGCAGTCTTCGCACACGCCACATCGTAGCCCTGCCGACCCAGCGCAAACGCGTAGCGCTCACGCAAAATCTTGTTTGGTTCCACGAGCAAAATTTTTGTACTCATACCAGCTGCAGCTGCTGACATCGTGGCAAGGTTGCTGCCAACCCAGCCGTATTACGAAACCGTCCCACATGCAACCCCCCCGACGCACTCTGCAGCAACGAATCGGCCAGAAACATACCGGCTACCGAACCACTAACCAGTGCCGGCATGGGCTGCGCTGCCCGCCCTCGCAACGCTCGCGCACGCCTGAGCATGGCTGTCGACAGCTGCAAGCCTTTGCCGTAACACCCCGCCACCACCCCGTGTCGGCTCAAATGAGCGCCCAGCACCACTGGCGCACCATCACTACGCTCGGACTGAGCCTGCAAAAAAAGCTGGCCTAGGCTCGTGAGCGCCGCGTTGAGCACCTGGCGATTGGCCAGCACCAGCACCGGTCGTTTTGGCACATCAAGCGCTAGCGACACCTGCAACGTGGTTGCGTAGGGCTGTAGTGCGTTGGCCGCATCATGCAGCACCTGCGATATACTCAGCGCCTCACAAAATGCATCGGCGTCTTGGCGCACGGCTTGTTCGTAGGCTTCTAAAAGTTGTAGCGAAGTCCGAGCAATAACCTGCACCGTCTGCCACGAATCTTGACTGGTTTTGCTTGGTTCCATAGCAGCGCACTCACCAACCACCGCAATCTGTTCGTACGTTTGCCGCACGCCACTCACAACCTGCAAAAAAAGCCGCTCACGCTCACTCAAACCCAAATCTTGTGCCATCAACTGTCTATCCCCTACTTATACGACTACTATACCTCGAACTCGACATAAATGTGAACTTTTAACGTGCGATTACCGACTGCTGGGAATCGGAAACTACGGAAAGCATGTAAACAAATCCTAAATCCTAATTTCTAAATTCTAAACAAGCACGAATATCTAAAATTCGAATTTCCCAAACCGCGGCCGCAGGCCGCGAGAGGGCACGTCCTTCGTAGCTTCAGCGAAGATGGAGCAGCTAGTGTGGGCCACGTGTAAGCTCCCGGTTGACGCTTAGCACCACATGTGCGAGGATTATCCTTTCACAACTTTGTGAAAGGATAATCCTCGCACATGTGGCGGTTCGGTGGTTGTTAAAACGAGTAACAGGCTACCGAAAGGTGAGCCTTTGGCCGAGGTTTTTCGCTTCCTTAACCTTACCCCACGAAACAGGTTTCGTGGGGACCCCATTTTCCGGAAAAAAGGAAGGCGTCCTGTGGGTCGAAACCCACATATCAAATAAAAACATCTATACCGCTAAGAAAATAAAATTCGGTTTTTCAATGTAGATGATCACCGAGTCAAAACCAGTTGTGTTCAGGCGCGCAAATGGTGCCATAACAGCTGGCTGACGCCGCGCCTGCAGCTGCATCACCTCGCCCTTTACAGCCGCTCTCTGTGTATAGACGGCGCACGCACTCACCGCTACAGCCAAACACAAACCTGCCACAAACCAATGCCTACGCACCGTCATTTTCTTTCCTCAAAACCACCCAAAAGTTCGTCGCCACGCCATCTCTGCCGAGTTTGAAGGTTTTTTTCTGAATTGTGCGCAATTCGCAGATTTCAAAACCCTGGTAAAATTCCCGCAATTCGGCTTCGCTGTAATCTTTCTGGAACTTCCCGTTTTCTGGCCAGAGCGTGCTGTTTGGTTCTAAGCCAGGGTGTTTTGCAATCAGTTCCGCTTCCCATTCGTCTTCGGCCGAACACACGGTCACTAGTGCATACCCGCCGGGTTTCAGCGTCCGCAACATTTCATCACGGTACATTTCCCGACCAGAACGAGTTTCTATGTCTATGGAGGAAAACGAGTCTATGGCCAGGTCAAAAGCTTCGTCGGGGTACGGCCATGGCTTGTCAATCTCGACATCTTGCGTATGCACCAGACTGCTAACGCCCTGTAAAGCAGCCCGTTCATCTGTTATTTTCCTAGCCAGCGCAATATATTCCAAAGCCTCAACTGCATAACCCAGGCCAGCAAGATACACTGCATTTCGACCCTTACCACTGCCAATATCCACAGCCCGACCAGTTTCCACCCCATGTGCCTGAAGCCACTCTGCAAACTTCACCACGCCGCTGGCTGGTTCAGCTTGTGCCATGGTAGGCAACGTTCCCATGCGGGCATGTTCCTCCTGCCATATTTGCTGCTGTTTTCTCATGCCTCAAGTATAGCAAAAACTCCTGCCCGGTCCGTTGGCCTTTTTCTGTGTGTCATCTTCGACTGCACTCAGATAAACTCCGTCGAAAACCCTGCCCCGTGCTGCGACACAGGGGTCGGGATGACGGGATATAAGGTATGGAAGATACGTAGAGAAATCCGAAATCCTAATTTCTAAACACCCCTCCTCTATTCGCTCCTTGTAGCAATCTGACTACAGACTGCTACAAAGCGGAAACTACGGAAGGACACGTAGAGAAATCCTAAGCACTAATGTCTAAATACTAAACAAATCCAAATATTTTAAATTCTAATGTTCTAAACCGCGGCCGAAGGCCGCTAAAAACATCCTTCGTAGCGCTAGCGAAGAAGGAATAGCTAGTGTGGGCCATGCGTAAGCTCCCGGCTAGCATGTTGTCGGCTTTGACAACTTCGCTAGCGCGGCGTGACTTGTTTGAACGGAGGGTGGTATTGCCGGTGGCAATACCACCCGTAGTGAGTTGTCACGTCGGTTGTCAAGACGAACAACAGGCTACCGAGAGGTGGAGCCTTTGGCCGAGCTCTTTTGCCTACTTTTCTTGCGGCAAGAAAAGTAGGTCGCCCGGTGGGGGCGAGACCCCACATTTTCTAACAAAAATATTCCCATATACCATGAGATAGCAAAAGAACTCTGCAACAGTAATAGAAATCTTAGCTAATTTTGGTCAGCAAGAGCATAGGTGAAAAACCAATATTTTAGTTTGTGAGTGGGTATACTAGGGCACAAAACTAATGTTGGGTAAAATAATTTTGTTAAAATCGTCGAGGTAGTCGGGCGACTCAATCCAAATTTTGAGCGTTTTGTCGCGCACTGGTAGCACCACCATGCTCCCCTGTTTTGTCTGCGTTAGTTGGCCGTCAACTCGCACGCCCACCGCTTCTGGTGTTTGCGGCAACGCATAGGGCTCAACCGTCACTTTGCCCTGTTTTTGCTGAGATTGCACCTGGGTAATCGCCTGACTGTACCGAATGTTTTCAATCTCGGCCCGCAGTGCAAACACCGACTTTTGATCGGCCGCCGACGGCACAAAGTCTGGGTTAAAGTACGCATCGAGCAGCTGACCACTCGTCGTTACCACGTACGCACTCCAGGTTTTGGGATATTCGATCTGCACGCTACCGTACGCCTCAGGCCCAACATAGGTTTTCAGTGGCTGTTTTGCGGCTTCGGCAAACTCTTGCGCGTCTTTTGCTTTGACTGCTTTGGTGTTTTTTGCGACCGCCGTCTTTATTTTGGCGTCGACGTTGTTTTTGTAGTCTTGACGACTCACAAACGCCCAGCCGCCAAACCCCAGCGCCGCCACCAACAGCACGACTAACAGCACTATAACTACAAGAGTTGCAGTATCGCCCGACTGGTCTTGCCCTATAGTACGATGTTTCATATTGCTCATGGTAGCGCAAACCAGGTCGCTGAGGCAAGTCTTCAGGCTAATACTCATAGCGAAAGACGCCGTTTTTTTGCGCCGAAGGCTCACGTCCTGGCACGCGAAACGCCACGCTAACGAGCGGTTTTTTGTAGTGCTGCATACGCTGGTCGAGCCGCGTCATATACCGATCAAGCAAAAACACATACACCCCATCACTTTCGGGCCACGACAGCTTCCAAAAGTTCCCCCACACCACTCGCACCTGTCGCCGAAACCGCCGGGTTCGCCAGCGCGAAACCAGTACCAGCAACGGGTTTAGTTCTACCCCAACCGCGCTATACCCTGCCGCGGCCGCTGCCAGCAGCACCTTGCCGTCCCCACTGCCCAGTTCGAGCACCGTCTGACCCGGTCGCAACTCGAGCAACTCAAACGCCGCAACAATCTGCGGCTGCAGCGTCGGCACATAGGGCGCCCCATAAAAAACAATTCCTGCAAACAGCAGCAGCACTCCAGCGAGTAGTCCAATCACGAGTTCCACCTACTGCGCCTTTGCTAGCTGTTTTTTCACCTCGTTTTCGGCGTGCTGCAAGTACTCTTCCAGCTCTGCCGTGAGTGCTTTGCCGGTCGTGTGCAGCTGCAGCGCTTTGTCGAGACTAACGTCTTCGGCCTGCAAATGCGCCAGCACCCCCTCAAGCTCTTCGGTTTTAGCTGCGTAATCAAACGTTATAAATTTGCTGCTCATGGTTCCTCCTGCGTTAGGTTGACTGTTTTTACCTGGGACACGGCTTTTCCATCGGTAAAATGCACCCCAATCTCAAACCCAGGCTTGAGCTGACCAGCCCGCGTCACCAGCTGCGAGCCCGCGTGCACCAGCGCATACCCCTGCCGTAGCGGCCGGTGCGGGTCGTAGGCAGCGAGCAGTTGGCGGGCAGCTGTTACCGAGCGAAGCGCCTTTTGCATTGCCCTACCGAGCTCGTCGTCTAAGCGCTGTCTCAGCAACACCAGACCAGTTCGTCGCCGCATAATTACCTGGGCCAGCTGCTCGTCAAGCCGTCGTTGGTGCGCGTGTACCTGCCGCAGTTCAGTCCGTTTGTCTGGTACCAGCAGCTCGGCTGCATTACTCGGTGTACTGGCTCGTCGGTCGGCTGCAAGCTCAGCCAAAGACACATCCACCTCGTGGCCAATAGCTACCAAGGTCGGCACCCGGCTCCCCGCCACGGCTCGCACGACGCGTTCGTCGTTCCAGGCTGCCAAATCTTCGACACTCCCCCCGCCACGCACCAGCACAATTACATCTGGCAAAGTGTCACAGCCATTGACCGTTTTCAGCGCCGCAACAATTTCTCCGGGCGCGTGCTCGCCCTGCACGAGTACATTGTAGTGCGTTATGCGCAGGCCACCCCAACGCGTATTCGTAACTTTTATAAAGTCGGCATATGCCGCCGAATCACCAGCTGTTATTAGCGCAATTGTTTTAGGTGGATACGGCAAAGCCCGTTTACGCGTCGGGTCAAACAAGCCTTCTTTTTGCAACTTTGCCGCTAGCAAATCAGCCGCTCGTCTCAGCGCACCCTCACCGACTGGCTGAATAGCCTGCACCTGCAAACTAAAGTTATACAGCGGGTGCAACCGAGGGCTTCCCGCCACTCGTACCACCATGCCATCTTCGAGCGGGCCCGGCAGCGCGTACACGGTTGTAAAGCATTTTAGACTGGCCGTTTCGTCTTTGAGGTCAAAATACACCCACTTGTTTTTACTCACGCGAAAGTTACTCAGCTCGCCCTCAACCTCTACGTACGGATGCGCCATATCCAACGTTTGGTTCAGCACCGCCACAAAGTCACTGACCGTAAAAGCTAGATACGTCATGTGCGCGCCCTCACCATGTGCGAGGTTCGACCTCGCACAGTGCGGCACCTATTCACTCTTCGCCTCCGCACTCGGCAATTGCTTGCGACCCAAATGCTGATGGTAAAAATACGCCCCCGGCACCAACTGCACCGTAATGGCAATAATACGATACATCACCGTCACCGGTAGGCTCAGCCGACTGGGCACACCCGTCGCCGAAAGCGTTAGTGTCATGAGCCCTTCGTATATCCCTACACCGCCCGGGAGCACACTCACCAGTCCAGCAAAATTCGCCACCGCATAAGCCAAAATTACCGCGCCCACATTGACCCACTCGCCAAACGCCACATACACCACATAAATCGCCGCGACTTCCCAAAAATTTGCCAGCAGCGCCCACAAAAACGGCTGACGCAACCGCCCCCAGTCTTTGCTAATCAGCTTGTAGTTTTGGTGCAAATCGTCAAACACGTTGCGTACTTTGTCTATGGTAATTGTTTCTTGCCGCTCGGGACGCACCAAACGTATACAGCGGTTAAGCAGCATTGTGCAATACGCAAAAAACCCCGTAATACGCTTTTGACTACTCACCACAAACCCCAGTCCGACCGTTAAAAACACCAGCGCCGTCGCCAACGACCCCGCCAGCAGCAAAATAATACTGCTCATATGCCCCTGCACCGCCAGTGCCAGCACGCCAAACAGTATCAAGCCTTCGAAACTCAAAAAATACAACACCAGCTTAAACAGCTGCACCGCCGACGCCCGCGGCCCACTCAGCTCGGCCGTTTTTAGCCGCGCCCCAAAGTACGAAATCCCGCTCACCCCGCCGCTGGGAAACAGCGTGTTCACATAGTTAAGCGCCAGCGCACTTTTGTACAGCTCTTTGTACGACAGTTTGTTGCCGACAATCGCAAACAGCCCTTGGTACAACCGCGTCTGCGCGTCGTAGTTAAGCAGTTGTATAAGAGGAATCAGCAGCAGCGCCCATATTTGCACGCGAAACAGGTTTTTAAACGTCGACGCAAACTGGTCGCGAATTGCCACCACCAGCACCACCAGCGCCACCACCGTCACCACGTTAAGCACCACTTTCCAATTTCGCCGTATAAAAGAAGTCTGTGTCATAGCTTGCAGTGGTATTATACAGGTATGACTCAACCACTGTGTACTGTGTGTATTTTGGGACGGCAACCAGCCTTGGGTCTTGCCGAACTCGAAAGCCTGTATGGCCCGGGTGCCCTGGCCCTCGTGTCACCACACGTTGCTGGGCTGAGTCTCGAGGCAAACCAGATCAATTTTGAGCGACTCGGCGGCTCCACCCGTGTCGGCAACGTGCTCGGCACTATCGACAGTAACAACTGGAACGTTATCGAAAAAACGCTCATAGCCCTCGTAAAATCCAGCGCATTTGCTATTCCTACCTCTGGTAAGTTTCACCTGGGATTGTCGAGTTTTGGGTTCGATGTGTCTCCGGCAAAGCTCAACGCCCTCGGTTTAACGCTCAAAAAAATTCTGCGCGCACGCCATACCGGTTCTGTTCGACTCGTACCCAACAACGAAGCCCAACTTAGCACGGCCCAGGTCTACCACAGCCACCTTGCCGACACGCAAGGCGCCGAACTGCTTATTATTCAGACCAATAGCCACAAAACCATCTTGGCCCGCACCGTCGCCGTGCAAGACATAGACAGGTACCGTGTGCGCGACCGCGGCCGACCCAGGCGCGACGCTCGCGTCGGCATGCTGCCACCTAAACTCGCCCAGATCATCATTAACCTTGCAAGCGCCGACGCCAACCCTGTGCATGGGGCAGTCGTTTTGGACCCATTCTGCGGCACCGGTGTCGTACTACAAGAGGCAATCATGATGGGATTTGAGGTGTATGGCACCGATCTTGAACCTCGAATGGTTCAATACAGTGACGAGAACCTCTTATGGCTTCTCGGGCAGCCAGGTTGTCCCGTGCGCGACGACCGGACAACCCAGGCGCCAGACTGGCGGTATTTTAAACTAGAGCAAGCAGATGCCACGACGCACCACTGGCAGCCAGTCCCATCCATTGTCGCCTGCGAAACCTACCTTGGCCGACCTTTCACCGAGCGGCCAAGCCCCGCGGTACTCGCCCAAACTATTGCCGAAGTAAACACAATTATCAAAAAGTTTCTCACAAACATACACCCGCAGCTCGCCTCCGGCTCTCGTCTCTGCCTCGCTCTCCCCGCCTGGCACATGCGTCAGGGTTGGACCCTGACGCATACAAAAAACGAACACTATGCGCCAGGGTCCAACCCTGACGCATTTCGCCATTTGCCCGTTTTGGGCGCACTCGAAACACTCGGCTACAAACGAGTCGGGTTTACCCATACGGCTAGCGAAGACCTTGTCTATCACCGCGAAGGCCAAATTGTTGGCCGCGAACTCGTGACATTACAACGAAAATAAGCTACACTAAAGGCCTTATGAGCAAACTAACAGAGGTGAAAAACCTAGTCCGGCCAGCTGACTTGGTCGTGGCACTCTATATTTTTGGGATTATGGCGGCCGAGCTTATGGGAGCCAAGACGTTTGTAATAGGCACGCTGGGCGACTACACGCTCCGTGCCAGTGTTGCGATTTTTCTTATGCCGCTACTGTTTACCCTTACCGATGTTGTTACCGAAGTCCGCGGCCGCGAGCGTGCCCGCAGCATGGTACTTTCGGGCTTGGCCGTTATTGTGCTGCTCGTGTTTTACACCACGCTCGCCACTGCTCTGCCCCCATCGGCTCGCTCTGCCGGTAACGAAGCCGCCTACGACAGCGTGTTTCACAACTCTATTCGCATGTCTATTGCAAGCCTGATCGCCTTTGCCTCGTCGGCGTTTCTCGACATTGCCATTTTTGCAAAACTGCGCGAGCGCATGCACAAACGCGCGCTGTGGTTTCGCAACAACGCCTCAAACGCCATTTCACAGTTTGTCGACTCGGCCGTGTTTCTCACCGCCGCATTTTATGCGCTTAACCTTGGCGTAGGCGCAAACATCTCGTTTATTTTTGGCCTGCTACTCCCCTACTGGCTGTTGCGATGCGGCATGTCGCTACTCACCACACCCATCGTCTACGCCGGCGTGCGGTTACTGCAGAGCGATACATCTCGGTAGCCGTTGACTTTCAGGGGTAGTTTGCCGTATAATGACCTCTGAATTGAGGTTTGGAGCATGACCCAGCCTTATTTTTAACAAATCTAATGCGCCGCTAAACCACTGTTAAGGCCCTTTGAGGGTGGATGCAGTGCAAGGCAGCCGTTCAGCACCCGCGGCGAACCGTACTTTTGGTACGGAGAGCGAGGATGCAGCAGCGGATAACGCAGCAATGTGCCACCCTCGAAGGGCCGCACATCTAGGAGAACTTATGTCACATGTCAAAGCCGGTGGTACCAGCAAAAACACCCGCGACAGCCAGGGCCAGCGCCTCGGCGTCAAGCTTTTTGGTGGTCAAGCCGTTAAAACCGGTCAAGTTATTGTGCGTCAGGTTGGCGCAACCAAACGGGCCGGTAGCGGTACTAGCATGAGCCGCAACTTTACCATCCACGCCGCCCGCGACGGTGTCGTCAAAATGGCCAGCCGCAAAGTTCGCACCTTTAGCGGCCGCTCCGTCCGCCGCACCGAAGTCACCGTCGAGTAGCGCGCCAACGTACTACGGGCCATTTACTTTTTGGTCAAATGTGTAAGTAACTGAGCTATATCAGTATTTCGGTAGACATCTTGAGGAGAACCATCCCCTCTTAAAAGTTTGCCGGCTGCCCACGCCGTAACCATCAGTACACTTTTGGGGGTCATATCTTGTGGCGGATTCTGCTTTTCAGTTTAACGGTGGTACGGATACTCAAAAAGACTTTGTGTTATTTCGGTCAATCGATTGCCAGAACTCTTATTGGAAATTTTTCGGACACCCATAGAGGCAAGCAATGCGGCAAGTGACCCCAGCGGAATTTTCATACCGAGACCTTTCGGAAAAGCACCGTGCAACGTCCGTGCTTCATAGACTGCAGTACCAAACGTATTGTTACTGGCAAGGTCTGGACGATTCCTCAAAAAATACGCCGCTGTAGCACCAGGGGTGGTTTGTTCCTGCTGAAATACCCACAACTGTTGTTGCTCGCCTGCAGTAGAGCGATCTAAACTTGGATTTTTAGTCGTGAGGCTTTCGGCAGCTACGGCAGAGGCTTCGTCGTAATTTGTTCGACCATAATCTCTTGCCGTAACCTTTTCGCCATCAAGTATTGTCTGGTCAGACACCTGTAACCCTCCATTGTCGTGCCCCAAAACGTAGTTAGAGTATGGCGTTACTAGTGCTGCAGTGTAATCAGACATCTTTCCGCCAGACTTGTTGTCATCATAGTGTGCAAGCTCATGACCGACAACGTCGTAACTTATCTGCGAGAAATTCCATGCCCAAAGACTAGCATCTGCAACATCTAGTACAATAGTCGGGGTTGAGTTCGCACCCGAGAAGTGTCCTGCCTCATCAATTTCTTGACCATGCGTGTCGCTCCAGACATCTTTGCTCAGTACAAAGTTAAGCTGTGTGTTGTCGAAAGTACGCGCATCACGTGTATTCAAAAACTGAGCAATTGACAGCACGTAGTCGCGCGCCCGCTCATAGTCCGCAGACGTCAAGTCGGTATGTCGGTTGTTAGCAAGTGCGTCTGCGGCTATCGTATCACCGATATGAAGCGAAACATTGCCTGATGGAAAAATCTGGTCAAAAGTTTGCACCAATTCCTCGTAGGTTTTTGCCTCTGTTATGCTCTCGAGTTGTTCAGGAGCGATCCAACTATCTTTATAACCATAACGTTCTTTTTGCTGCTGTAGACTTTCCATATCGCCGTTAATATACGCGTCAAATGCCTCCCGACTACGATCAAGTACATCGTCATCAAAAAATTGTTCTGCTTGCAGACGACCGTTTACTTTTGGCGTGTCGTTATCGCTAACCGCTTCTTCTGCAGTGGTAATAGCAGTTTCTCGAGGATTCATGGTGTTATCTGAAACATTTACAAGAGCTAGGCCAGTCAAAACAACTGCGGCTACTTTTGTTGCTAAACGTGCACGTCGTGACAAAGTTTGTGTTTCGTGCAGTCGCCCGCTACTAAGTCTGTCACTCACCGCTTGTTCTGTTTTGCTTGCAGGCCGACGCAAAAGAAAAGCGTCTTGATTACCACTGTTAATCGATAGTGTCGCGAATTGGCGATCACCTTTGCGGTAGTTTGCTTTTGGTCCACCACGCTTCGCTACATCTGGGGAAACCCAAGACGCAATGCTGCCCTCACAATTATCCGGTCCTCTAACCTCAGCAACCATGTTATGTAACGGGAATAAAGTGACTCCACTTGCTCCATCAGCCACTACTAAATTGATACTCGCAATTTCACCGTGCTTATCGCGTGCAACAACTACGCCAAGAGGCATGTCTGTCTCTCGAGAGCCTTCAAATGGCGGTAATCCATGGGCCTCTGGCTCGAACGCTGGAGCGTTTTGATCAAACACATGCCGGAAGCTTGGACTACACGCCTCCCCTCCTTGCAGCTCATTGCCAAGCTGATCACCGAGTCTACAGAGATATTCAGCATGGTTTAATCTGTACTGTTCTAGCGTACTCCCTGCTGATTCGGTAAGACCCACCCCTCCTGCCCATAGTGCTTTCTTGTATAGTGCATCGCGCTCTCGCACTTCATATTCTGTCAGTACAATAGGTTCATTTGGGGTTACTTGTGTTTCTGGTGAGCTCATGTATTTTGTGTTTTATTATGATGTAGTTGAGGAATTTTTGTTTATTGCGTTACTGTATGTAATAGACTAGCACAATATCAATGTTAAGTCAAGTTAGTGTTTTTACTATGTTTTTACAATTACACGCAAAGCCTACCGAGTATAGGCTAGCGATGATCAATATTGCCATACAGCCTGGCTTGAAATTATCATCTGTACCAACCAGCAAGTTTATTTGATGCTTGGGCTTTACAGGCCGAGGTGGAATTTTATGCGGTCGACGACGTCGCTCATAACGACTTGGCTTTTTACCATGTAGTCGTCGACGCCGAGGCCTTGGGCGCGTTGTTTGTCGCTCTCTTGACTAAGGGCAGTCAACATAACAATTTTGAGGTTGGCAGTCTCTGGGGTGTTACGCAGTATGTCGAGCACATCAAACCCGCTAATTTTGGGCATCATAGCATCGAGCACGACGAGGTTTGGTTTGTACTCTTTGGCGGCTGCGAGCGCTTCTTCGCCGTTTGAAACGCGACGTACGTCAAAGCCTTCGGCCTGTAGCCGGGTAAGATAGGTTGCGGCGAGCGCGTCGTCGTCCTCTACCAACAAAATTCTTTTAAGCGGTGCGGTTGTTTCTTCCATACTGCTCATGGTACTAGAGTGTACCGGTAGCCGTCAAGGAAAACCCATGCATCTGCCTCCTAGGCCATAGCTTTGAGGGCGGCAATAAAGCCGGTAAACATGGGGTGTGGGCGGTTGGGCCGAGAGGTAAACTCGGGGTGGTACTGACTGGCCAGCAAAAACGGGTGGTCAGCCCCTTCTATTACCTCAACCAAGCCGTTGTCGGGGTTTATGCCGCTGGCGCGAATCCCCCACGCCTCGTAGCGGTCGACGTATTCGCTGTTTGCCTCGTAGCGGTGACGGTGCCGTTCTACCACGTCTTGCGTGCCATACAGGCGCGCGGCCAGGCTATCGGCCACAAAATGGCAGGCGTAGTTGCCGAGGCGCATGGTACCACCGGTGTTTTCTTTGCCCTTTTGGTTTTGCATGGTGAGTATTACCGGGTGTTTGGTGTCTGGGTCTACCTCTGTTGTATGGGCATCGTACAGCTCGGCGCGACGAGCCGCTGCGATAACCATCATGTGTAAGCCGTAACATAGGCCGAGGTATGGTTTTTTGTACTCTAGTGCGTACATGGCCGCTCGTATTTTGCCCTCAACCCCGCGCGAACCAAACCCGCCCGGCACCACCATGCCATCGACCGCACTCAGTGTGCTGGCGAGCTCTTCGTCAGACGCGCTAATAAGCTTTTCGGCGTCTATCCACGCAATGTCGACGGCGACGTCGTTTGCCCACGCCGCGGCACGAAGCGCCTCAAAGACCGACATATAGGTGTCGGTGTTTTCGAGATATTTGGCAACCACACCAACTTTGACTGTCTGCGTCGGCTTGGCAAGCGCTTTGTTGACCACTTCGCGCCAAGCGCGCATGTCGGGTTTGGTAACCGCAAAACCAAGCTGGTTGCAAATAACATCGGCGATCCCGGTGTCTTCGAGTGTGAGCGGTACTTCGTAAATACTTTCGGCGTTGGGCAGCAGCGCGATAGCCTCTGGCTGGACGCCGGTAAACAGGCTAAGCTTTTCTTTGACAGTTTCGGGCGGTTTTTGTTCGCTACGACACACCAGTATGTCTGGCGCTATGCCGAGCCCGCGCAGCTCGCGTACCGAGTTTTGCGCTGGTTTGCTTTTAAACTCGTGGCTTGCCCCCAGGTACGGCATGTACACAACATGCACAAACAAACAGTTGCCTCGACCAGCCCGCATACTAAGTTCGCGTATGGCCTCAACAAACGAAAGGCTTTCGTAGTCACCGACAGTACCGCCTATTTCGACAATGTGCACGTCAAAATCTTTGGCTGCCGCAATAATGTGCTCTTGGATAGCCCGCGTCACATGGGGTATGATTTGCACGGTGTTGCCACCATATTTGCCGCTGCGCTCGGCTTCGACTACCCCTAGCAACACACGTCCGCTCATAAGCGAACTGTCGCGCGTAAGCTCTTGGTCGAGAAACCGCTCGTAATGCCCGAGGTCGAGGTCGGTCTCGGCACCGTCTTTGGTAACAAAACACTCACCGTGCTCGCGGGGGTTTAGCATGCCGGCATCGACGTTGAGGTACGGGTCGCACTTTTGCAGGTTGACCTTGAGGCCGCGAGCTTTGAGCAGGTTGCCAATAGATGCCGCCGTAATGCCTTTGCCAAGCCCCGACAACACCCCACCAGTTACAAACACATACTTTGTCTGTCGCTCACTCACGCGCAGCTACCTCCCCTTTTCCCCTTTTATCTCACTTATGATACGCCGTTTCCCTGCCGTACGCAAACCAAGCTACCGAGCTCGCTACCACAATACAACTTCGCGCCCAAACCCGAAATCCAAATATCATAAATCCAATACTCCAAACCGCGGCCGCAGGCCGCGAGAGTAAAACATCCTTCGTAGCTTTAGCGAAGAAGGAGCAGCTAGAATGGGCCATGCGTAAGCTCCCGGCTAGCATGTTGTCGGCTTTGACAACTTCGCTAGCGCGGCGTGACTTGTTTGAACGGAGGGTGGTATTGCCGGTGGCAATACCACCTGTAGTGAGTTGTCACGTCGGTTGTCAAAACGAACAACAGTCTACCGAGAGGTGAAGCCTTTGGCCTGGTTTCTTTGCCTACTTTCTGTGGCAGCACAGAAAGTAGGTCGTCTGCTGGGCGAAACCCCACATTTTCTAAAGGTTGGCGGTAAGCCAGCCGGTTGCAGCCGTAAGCTGTACGTCGTTTTTGGTTTTGTAATCTTCTTCGCTCGGTTTGACAACCTGGTCAGGCGCAATACCCTTTTTGTCGATATTGGCGCCTTTAGGCGAGTACCACTTGGCAATCGTCACCTTTAGCGAACTCCCGTCTTTAAAGTCGACTAAGCGCTGTACCACTCCCTTGCCATAGGTGTTTTCGCCGATTAGCCGCGCTCCCGCTTGGTCGCGCAGCGCTAGCGCCGTAATTTCGCTAGCCGACGCCGAACCACCATTGACCAACACAACCGTGCGCAGGCCTTTTAGCAGTGGCGTACCCGAACTACGATTAGTGTCTATTACCGTGTCGCCTCGTTTTTGCTGTACCACCACCTGGCCACCATCGAGCCAAAGGCTACACAAATTAACCGCCGAGTCAACCTCCCCGCCCGGGTTATCTCGCAAGTCTAGCACCACTTTTTGCACTCCTGCATCGCGAAACGACTGTGCGGCTTTGGCTGCAAGCTCGTCGGTATCGTCGCTAAACTGACTCACCTGCAAGTACCCAACATTGCCCTCAAGCACTTTTGACTCAACCGACGGAACGTGGATGGTGTCGCGCGTGATGGTAAACTCGAGCCGCTGCTTTTTGTCACGCAAAATCGCAAGTTTTACTTTGGTTCCCTTTGCCCCACGTATTTTTAGCACCGCCTGAGTAGCCGTCATGCCCGCGGTCGAGGTGTCGTCGACAGACACAATAATATCTTTTGCTAGCAAACCAGCCGCCTGCGCCGGCGAACCCTCGAGCGGCGCCACCACGACGACATTGCCGTCTTGATCAAGCTCAAGCTTTGCGCCAACCCCAGAAATTGTCCCCTGCAGGTCGTTGCTAAACTGCTTGGCTTCGTCGGCCGTAAAAAATTCGGTGTAGGGGTCTTTGGTGCTTTGGGCCAACCCGTGCTTGAGACCGTTTAGCACCTGCGTTTGAGTTAGTTTGCCGTCGAAGTTTTCGCGCAGCGCCTGGTACACCGTGTCTACCTGCTGGTAGTCAACCGTGCCGGCTAAGCCCGTACGCTCGGTGTACGACTGCCGAAACAGCTGTATTTTGCCCTGCCCCACCAGCAAACCCGCGCCAAACAGCAGCACCGCACCACAGACTACGACCGCCCATGTGCCAAGGCCCCTCTTTTTTTTACTATATACGTGTACTTGTTGTTCGTTTTGCATATATCCCCCGTTGCCCTGTAGTATAGCACTATTCAACCCCGAAGCCCCAAACCACGGCCGGTAGGCCGCTGGAATAAATCTTGGAACAAATCCTAAGCACTAATGTCTAAATACTAAACAAATCCAAATATCATAAATTCTAATGTTCTAAACCGCGGCCGCAGGCCGCTAGAAACATCCTTCGTAGCTTCAGCGAAGAAGGAGCAACTAGTGTGGGCCTTACGTAAGCTCCCGGTTGGCGCTTAGCACCGCATGTGCGAGGGTTTATCGGTAGTATATACTACAGTATATGTATACCATTCGCGCTTGCACTGTCGACGAGTACCGCGACGCCCTCGACACTATTGCCCAAAAAAACACCGCCAGCGTGTCGTTTTTACAGGCACCATTGTACGGCCGTATCCAAGAAAAGAGCGGAAAAGACGTTGTATATTTTACTATACAAAACGATCAGCAGGTCGTTGGCGCTGGTCTCGGCGTGGTTTACACGGCCAGTGGCGGCTTGCGTTTTTTGTACTGCCCATACGGCCCGGTTGTGACAGACTGGGACAGCCAGCTCGCCAGGTCACTCCACGCACTGTTGCGCCCAATCGCTCGCACCCACAACTGTAGTTTTGTGCGCCTCGATGCCGATGGGCTGCACGCGACCTCTGGTAAAAAGCCCAGCCCAGCCGCACTTGCCCGCACCGCCAGCCTACAGCCGCGCGCAGAATGGGTGCTCGACATTACACCCGACATCGAAACACTGTGGCAGTCTTTTCACAAACACGCACGATACCATGTGCGGTTAAGCGAGCGGGCCGCGGCCGAAGTTACGCTCTACACTCCGCACGACGCGCCGCTCGACGCACTATATAGTCTTATGCAAACCACGGGCCAACGAGACGCCTTTGGCATATTTGACAAATCGTACTACGCTGCCTACCTTAAAACACTCCGTGACGACGAGGGATTTGTGGTGCTCGTCTCTATCGAAGGCATGCCTGCTGCGGTTGGAGTCTTTGTGTTTTACGACGGTCAAGCTCACTACGTCTTTGCTGGTTCGAGCAACGACTACCGCAAAATTGCGCCTGCCTACGCTGTTATTTGGCATGCCCTGCAACAGGCCAAAAAACGCGGCTGCGTTTTGTTTAACTTTGGCGGGGTGAGTGACGACGTAAAAGGTCAGCATCTTGCTGGGGTAAGTGGGTTTAAATCGCGCTTTGGTGGTTCGCGCGTCGAACACCCCAACCCGATCGACTTGGTCTATAGCCCACTCTACTACACACTCTTTACACTCTACAAAACACTCCGTAAGTAACGCCCATCCAACCTAAGCACAGAGTCAACTATCGGACAATCACGGCATGGCCGCCAATGGCTGCCGAGTTTGCCAGCAGCTGCCCAGTCGACCAGTACAGCCCGGCGCTCGATCCGAGCGGATCGTATATATAAAAGCCGAGCGGGTTTTCTGCCGTACCTTCTACACCGTACACCGTGCGAACATGCGCGTTTTTTGGTGCGCTCACAACTCCACTTGTCGCCGTGTTCCAGCTATCGGCCCTTGCCGCAGTGCCACTGATTCCCCATAGCACCACCGGGTTGCCACTGTGAATAGCTGCAGCGATTTGTTGGGCCGATACTCCAGTAACAGCTTCGGCCCCTCGCCCAAAACTACGCGCTGCTGCCGCGATTGGCCCAGAGTACACCCCCCACCCATCGACGCCAATGCGCCCGTCAACGCTGCCCACAAACATTTGATACGGGTCTTGCCAGGTGTTTGTGGCGGTGTCTCGCGGTTGCGGGGCGTAGCCGACGCGCGCAAGAATAGCATCGTCGTTAGTCATCACCCCATAGCTCGCCAGCGCCATACGCAGTGAGGCCGATTCGCAGCTAAGGCTATGAGCCTGGCGGTAAAACGGCACGGCAAGCTTGCGCACCGGTGGCATGGTGGTAAAACCGTTGCTAAAGGCCACGCCAGGCAACCCAAATTGCGGCTTAACCCCCGCTGCTACGCTGTAACTGTACCCGGTCTGTACGCTAAGGCCCGCTGGGCGAAATGTCATGGTTGTGCCCGACCAGCTAAAACTACCGGCAACTTGCGGCGTAATGGTAAAGGCTGCCTCGGCGCTTGCCCGGTCGACGGGCTGGTCAAACGTAAGGCTAACCGAGCTGTCGAGCGGCACCCGATTGCCCGTCGGCCGAGCACCGACGACTCGTACAGCACCCGGCGTACGCACAGCAAATACCTTGTCTTCGGCAACAAAGCCGCCATCGAGCGAGCGGGCGCCTTTGACGACTGTGTACGTGTAGGCGGTGCCCGGCACCACCATGCCAGTAACCAGGCGGTAGCGCCGCGGGTTTTCCCACTGGCCTTTCCCGGGCACCGTCATGGTTACGGCCTTTGCGTCTTGCACCATGTCTTGCCCAAAGTCAATCACAATAGTCTGGTCAGGCCGAATGTAGCCATCGACGCCCGATGCCACCGTGGGCTCGACCACAGTTTTAAACCGCAGCTGCGCAATACGCTGGGCCTGCACTGGCTGTTTGCGGTCAAACAACTCTGCGGTGTAGGTCCGGCTCTGTGCCAGAGGCTGGGTAAGCTTCCAACGAAATGTTTTGTCATCGGTGTTGGTCGGTTTGGGCGACGCGACGGGGATGTCACCAGCGAGCTCGAGGTCGCGCAGGCTACGATTGGCCGTCGTTAACTGCACCGAAATCTCGCTGTTAATCGAGACTTTTTCTTGGTCAAGCGCAGGAGTCATACGCTGTATGCCAGGCGCTGCCTCGACCGTAACCGTCACGGTTTGGTCACGCGGTGTTTTGCTTATGACGTCGACGCTCGGACGCACATTGCGCAACTGTACATGAAGCGTCGAACCAGGCGCAAGTGGTTTGTGCGGCTGAAACACTAGCGCGCTTACCCCAGCGATGTTTCGTTTTGTCTGCCAGGTGCCCGGCACCTTTTCGGTCACACTATACGACAAACCGTTTCTCACCGGACGAGCAAATGTAATACTAACAGGTTTATTATAGGCGACCCCTCGTATATCTCCGACATAGACGGTGCGGTGTGCATAGGCCGTACCCGCGCTCAGCGCCAAAAAAAATCCAATCAAGCCAGCAAACATCGCTACACGAACAGCCAGTCGACCCGGCAGTTTTGCACCACGGGGAAACCACTGTCCGACACGTTTTTTGACCACTTCTGCGACACCAGCAAGTGATTGTCGCGGTCGGCGTACGGTAATAACCGCCTCGTACGCCTGATACTGTACTGTGATCTGTTGCGTTTTTGTGCGACGCTGTTTTTTTGGTTTTGCCATAGCCGTTTGTGATAGGTCTGGTGGTTATTTGATATGCAGTGCCTTGCTATTTAGCCATCTACTCGTTATATAACCCTTTGTAAACTAAAACCGCAAGAACTGGACGCCGCTGGTAATATAGAGGTCCATTTCGCTGTAATACCCCCCATACGGCCAGTTCATTTGGCTAATGTGCACGGTACCGTCGCTGTTCAAGCCCTCAACAATCCCCACGTGGCCCACACCCGGCAGCGGCATATACACAACATCTCCTGGCTGGGGTGATGAAACCAGCGTCCCGTGGTAAATCCATTGGTTGGCGTTGCCACTGCCGCTCATGTTGGGCACCTGTTTGCCATCACGCTCCAACCGGTCAGCCGCATAGTGCACACACTCGCGAGCCCACTCGAGCCCCCATTTGTTGAGCGTTTCAGGTATAAACTGGTCAAAGTTTGCCCAGCAGTAGCGGTAGCCGCCGCCACAGTACATACCGCCGGTGTAGTTTTTGTAGCGAACGCTCATGCCAGTTACGCTCGGCACTGCCCCGCTGGTCGAACGGCCCACCGAGGCAAGTGCGGCTCGCTGGGCGGCCTGGACCCGCTGTAGTTCTGCCATACTTGACTGTATGCGAGAGGTGTACTCGGCCTGTTGCCCTTGGTTATACGACAACAGCTCTTGCTGCTTGGCGCGGTCTGCATCGAGCTGGCTTTGCTGGGTACGTTGCTCTGCGAGCAGCTGCTCAACTTTGGCTTTTTGGATTTGCAGTTTCTTCTCTAGCTCGGCGATTTTTTTTAGCGTATCTTGCAGCTTGTTTTGCACACGGGTGCGGTATTCTTGTTTGTCGACGTAGTCGCTCAGGTCACGGCTACTGGCTAGTACTTCGAGTGAGCTTGGCGTGCCGTCGACATACATTGCTTTGACATCACTGGCTAAAATTGCCCGCTGGCGTTCTATTTCGGCCTGCGCCTCTGCAATCTGGCGTTTGAGGTCGTCTTGCAGGCGTATGTTGGCGTCGATCGATGTTTGCAGTGCGTCGATTTGCGTCTGCAGCTTGCTAATCGCATCTTGGTAGGTTGCCGCTTGCGCTTGCAGGTCGTTTACCACCGCCTGGTCAGCATTGGTTTGCGCCTGGAGACTGGTAATTTGGTCTTGATAACTAACTGCCCCTACCAGCGCTCGCTGCAACGGCAAGCCGACCCCTGCTAGCGTAAAAACCATAGTAACCACAAAAAGACTAAGACGTCGTCGGGACGTTAAGGCAGCGATACGACTATGAGAGATGTTTTTTTGCATGTTTTTGTATGTTGTAACAAACATGCTTATAGTATCACAGCTATGCAAGTCTTTTCAACCTTTCCCCCGTGTCGGAGACGTTTTAGGCTACTGTTAGTACGCAGTGCGACAGTAGGCTGTCTAATAAACCCGAACCCGACGTAAACGTCTGGTTCTTAAGGGGAGGGCTCGCCCTCCCCGCTCGCCGCGGCGAGCTCCCCACCCCTGAAGGCTGCGCTATCGCTTGCTGGTCGCCTTTGGCTCCTTACAGTGGTGCTTATGTTGGGTTGATGTTAATAAAGGCGTTAGACCTCTTCTCAAATACAGCCTTCACACGTTTCGTTCGCGAACCAGTTACAGATGAACGCCTCGCGTTGGGTCCCAGTGCGGGGAAAGACCCTTGTGCTCTGGGCTAAAGACTTATTTGGGAAGAAGTGTTTTATTTCTTTGGCGTTTTGAATTTCAGATATCGCCGCGTGGCAATTATAGAAGAAGCGGCGCCTATTAGTATACCAAGCACAAGCTGCATCAACAAGAGCTTCCAGTAGTGTTCCTGGAAATATTGCTGGCTATAGCTAATGTCTAGCAGCCCAAGACTGGTCGCTTGCAGCGAACCTGACGCGGTAATAAACAGTGCGTTTATAATCAGCAGCGAAATAACCGCCGAAATCACCCCGTAAATTACCGTTTCGACAACAAATGGCGCCCGTATATAGTTGGTGCTTGCCCCAAGCAAACGCATAATCTGCAGCTCGTCGCGTCGGTTAAAAATTGCCATCTGGATGGTGTTAAAAATAATCAGTACCGAAATCAGCGCAAAAACGCCCACCGCAATTATGCCCGCTCGCCGCAGCAAGTTGGTCGCATGGGTGATTTTATCTATCGTTGCTCGGCGATCACCGCTGTCCGAGACAGGGTCAGACTGAAGCTTTTGCCACTGCGGCTTGGTGACAAACGAGCGGATTTCTTGCAGGTGGTTGAGGTCGCGCGGCTTAATTTTTATGGTAGCGGGTAGAGGGTTGTCTGTTTCGTTGACGGCGGCAAGAAGTTTTTCGTTTCCCGCGTTTTGTTTTACAAACTCTCTTAGTGCCGCCGCTTTATCGAGAAACACCACATCTTCGACGTTTGGAAGACCCCGCACCGCCTGCACAAATTCTTTAGCCTGTGCCTCGGTTACGGTGTCTTTGAGGTACACCGAAATATCGATTTTACTAGTAATTTGCTGAATCTGGTTGGTAAACGTTGCGTTCGCGATTACCGAAAAAAGTATAATGGTAAGCGTAATAATCATGGTTGCCATTGCCGCCACAGCCAGCCACGCATTGCGCACAAAATACAACACGCCCGTGCGGATAATACGAACAAACGTCGTTCGACGACGCCCCATTACTGAACCCCCCGAACAACCGGCGGCTTTTCGGCAGTGTACAGCGCTTGTGCGCGATCACTGGCAATCTGCCCGTCGGTAATGGTAATAACGCGGCGCTTCAGTCGGTTTACAATGTCTTGGTTGTGCGTCGTCAGTAACACCGTGGTGCCGTAGCGATTGATTTTTTCGAGTATGTGTATGACGTCCCAGGCGTGTTTTGGGTCCAGGTTGCCGGTCGGCTCGTCGGCAATAAGAATCTTGGGCTGTCGCACTATTGCTCGCGCAATCGCCACCCGTTGGCGCTCACCACCGCTCAGCTCTACCGGCATACGTTTTGCTTTGTCTTTGAGGTTCACTATGTCGAGCACTCGTGGCACGGTGTTGTTGATTTCTTTTGCACTCACCCCCACAATTTCTAGCGCAAACGCAACGTTTTCAAACACCGTCCGGTTTGAAAGCAGTTTAAAGTCCTGAAACACCGTGCCTATTTTACGGCGCAAAAGCGGTATGTCTCGGTCAGGCAGTTTGTCGTAGTCTATACCGCCAACAATAATTTTGCCGCTGGTCGGCCGTTCCTCGCGCGTCAGTAGTTTGAGCAAAGTCGATTTGCCCGCTCCGCTCTGCCCTACCACGATCACAAATTCTTTTGGCTCGACATGCAAACTAACTCGGTCTAGCGCCGTTCCGAGCGTTTTGCCATATGTTTTGGTGACACGATCCAACAAAATCATTAGCAGTATTATAGCACGACGACTTCCAGGGCTGACTCAAGACTGACCCACGCTCACTTTTTTTCAACTAGCCCCTCTTCAACAGCCCAGGTACTACTCGTACTTGGGGCAAACGCGAGAAATCAACATCAAACGTAAGCAGCTCGGCTCCGTACTGCACCGCTGCTGCTGCAACCCACAAGTCGTTCGCCGTCATTGCGGCGCCATGGTCGACTGACCAGGTAGCTAGTTCGGCATACACCTTGGAAGTTTCCTCGTCTGGAGCAATGATTTCGGCCGCCAAATCTTGTATAAGCTGCGCATACAGTAGCAAATTATCAGCCTCTCTGGTGCCGTGTTTGTACCCAAACCGTAGCTCAGCATCCACTGCCAGTGGTACCAGAAACCGTTCAAACCGTACATCATCTATGACCGCCAGAACACTTGTGTGGCCACTCGCCAGCGCACTAAAGCCAGACGTATCAAAAACTAGAGTTGCCACGGGCTTCCCAGTCCTGCCGTTCTTTTGCACGATCAAGTTCGTCGTGCCGAGCCAGCGCCTGTGCGGCCGCTGCTGCCTCGCTGTCCGGTACTCGGTAGCGCCGCAGTGTTGTTTCCACACGCGCTTTACGCCCGCTCATTGCAACCGTTCCCGCTGTCTGCCGCAATGTTTTCACTGCCAGCGCATTCAAACTCATCCCTTGCGAACCAGCCTGCTGTTTAAGCGCCCGGTACGTTGCCATATCTAACCCCCGCACGGTCACTTGCGGTGCAACTATCGGTTCGGGCGGCTGCGCAATCACTGTCATAATGCATGCATTATACTCCACTACATGCATGCATGTCAAACCCTACAACCGGCTACAACAAGTCAACATCATGCACTCTCCATTCTCCGCAAAAACTGTTCAGGCGTGTAAGCAGGCACAATGCTCCCTCGAAAATCTTTAAGATTTCTCGTGAGTATAACGCCGCATCCCGCTAGTTCTGCGCTCAGTTCCACAACTTTATCTTCAAAATCATGGTGTTTCCCCTGCACTGCCATTCGCAAAAGTGCGCGATCTACACCAACAATCTGAAAATAATCGATAGCCCACAAAAGCTTGTCATATAGTCGGTCGCGTGCGACCCCCTCTCGTTCCATCAAATACGCAAAAGTTGTAATAAGGTGAGCACTCGTATAAAGAGAAACGCCCTGCTCTTCGGCGGCCTTCAAACAATTTCGTGCCGCCATGTAACCTGGTCGACGCATGGTGAGATCCATGATGATGTTTAGATCAACGAAGATACTTTGCAGCATATGCTTCACGAATAGCCTCTGTGGAATCGTCAATATGATAACCTGCCAAACTGCCCACAATATCATCAACTGATGGCCGACGAACCTTCCGCTGCGATCGCTTTCTTGCCAGGTGTCGGCTCATCATGGCCGAGACACTAGTGCCCTCTCGCCGCGCTTGCTCATGGGCAAACGCCACCAGCTCTGGGTCAATACTAAGCGTCAATTTCGTTTTCATACGTACGATTATACCAAATCATACGTATCTTTTCAAGATAGATCCTGTACACTAGTCTTACGTTGTCCCACCGAGCGTGTGATTAAGATATGCGTTTATAAAGGGGGTGAGGTCGCCGGCGAGAACTTTGTCTGGATCAGATGAAGTGTGTTCGGTGCGAAGGTCTTTGACCTGTTTGTAGGGGTGTAAAACGTAGCTACGAATTTGGTTGCCCCAGGCGGCTTGTTCGTTCGGGCCTTTGAGCTCACTGACCTTTTCGGCGTGCTGCTCTAGTTGCAACTGAGCCAAACGCGAACGAAGAATGGTCATAGCCGTTTCGCGGTTTTGCAGCTGACTGCGCTCGTTTTGTATGGCTACCACAATGCCCGTTGGTAGGTGCGTCACGCGCACAGCACTGTCGGTAGTATTCACACTTTGGCCACCGTGGCCACCGCTGCGATAAACATCTATTTTCAGGTCTTTTTCGTCTATTTCGACGTCTTCTGGGGTGTCAATTTTGGGCATAACCTCAACCTTGGCAAAGCTCGTTTCTCGGCTTTCGGCGTTAAACGGGCTCAACCGCACGAGCCGGTGTACGCCATGCTCACCTTTCAGCTTGCCGTAGGCAAAAACCCCAGTTATTTCCAGTGTTGCACTTTTACACCCACCCTCGTCGGCCGAGGCTTCTTCGAGCAACACAACTGAACAATTATTTTGCTCAGCCCAGCGCGTGTACATACGCAGTACCATTCCTGTCCAATCCTGCGCGTCGGCCCCGCCCGCGCCTGCGTGCAAACTCATAATCGCGGCGTGTTCGTCGTACGGTCCGGCAAACTTAAGCTCTTCTTTCAGCGCGGCAAACTTTTTTTGAGCAATTTGCAGCTGGGAAGCCATTTCTGCCTCTAGGGTTTTATCCCCGAGGGCAAGTAGCTCGACTGCGTCATCGACCATCTGCCGTAGTGACGCCCACGGCTGCAACCTTTTATCGAGGTTTGACTGCTCTTTGACAATTTTTTGGGCCCGGTCCGGTTCTTGCCAAAAATCTGGCGCGGCAATCTGCGCGTCAAGCTCGTTTTTGCGCGCCAGGTGCGCTGCAAACCCAATCCGCTCCATGGCGTCGTACACGCTCGCTTGCATGCGCTGCGCCTGGGTGTGCAGCTCGCTCATTACGCCCCCTGCTGCCACAAACCGGCAATCTGTTGGTTGAGTTCCTGCGCAAGCTGCGGTGTTGCACTCCCGTATATACCCAGCCCGCCGACGCCATCGGCAAACATCGCCCGCGTCGCTTCCACAATATCTTGCTTGGTCACCGCCTGTATACGTTCGGGCACCGCGTAATAGTCGTCAATGTATTCGTCAAAAAAGTATCGACCTGTGTAGCCTGCGGCCGTACTGGCAACCGTCTGTGCACTGCGCTGGTACCGCCCAACGGCATAGGCCTGAGCCGCCACAATATCTGCCTCGGCCAGTTCCCCGCGAAACAAATTGCCCAGTTGCTCGATAATTATGTCGAACAGCGCCGGCGCATTTGCCACCGAAACCTGACTGCCAAACCACAAGTTGCTACTCAGTTTTATCTGCTGGAACCCGCTATTCATGCCGTACACCAGGCCGCGTTCGCGGGCGGTACCGAGTATTTTTGAGTACAGCGTTTCGGTGAGCAGTGCGTTCACCAAGCCAAGCGCGTCAATCTCACGCTCTTCGAGTCGCCGGTTCATAAACGTGTCGATGTAAAAGTACAGCGTGTCGACGGTTTCGTTTGGTATGCAGACTGGCTTTTTTAGTGACTGCACAACTTCGTCGGGCATAATAAATCGCTCGCCCCGCGGCAGCTGTATGTCTTCCATAATGTTTACAATTTTTTGCTTGCGCGCTGGGGTAATATTGCCCGCCACCACAAACCGCATATTGTCGGTGGTGTGGGTACGCCGGTAGTGCTCACGTACGTCGTCGAGTGACACGTTTTCCATAAGTACGAGCCGCTCTTTGTCTGTTTCCGAAACCAGTCCATACGCCTTACGACTCGAGGCACCCAGCTGGCGGTAGTGATTATTGGCTCGTGCCGCGAGCTCTTCGCGCACATTGCCAAACTCGGCGTCAAACTCTTCTTGCAAAAACAGCGGTTTGTCGATGGCAGTTCGCAGCAAACGCACTACCCGCTCCCACTCAAAATCGGCGCACTCTAGCTCGTACACAATGTCGTAGACGTCGGTCGAAGCATTGCTATACGCCCCGTTTTTTTCCACCTCGGCCTGAAAGTCACGGGCTCGCGGATAGTCGTCGTTAGCGCCGAGCAAAATATGTTCCATAAGATGTGGCGTTTCCCACTTGGCGCGCTCAACCAGGTATTCGCCGGCACGAAAGTTGATGTACACATTCATCACCGAAGCGTCGGGCACGTGTATTAACAAGCCTTTGGCGCCATTTTTGAGTGCAATTTCTTCGACAGTGTGTTTCATGGGATAGTTTGTAGTTTGTAGTTTGTAGTTTGTAGGCGTAACGACTATAAACTACCCGCGACAAACTATTTCCTTTTTCTGGCTTTGGCCTTTCTTTGACGCTCGGCTTTGTTGGCTTTGGCGCGTTTTTTTGCAACCGAGCTCGCTCGCTGCGCGGCTTTGCCCGCACTGCTCGCGCTCCCGGCAAAATCTGCTTCATCGAACTGTAGTTCTTCTTTCATAATCTCACCAGCGTTGCTGACAGACCCGCGTGCCGCCAAAGTCAGTTCGGTCTCAACCGGCTGCGAAAGCTCGCTCATGTCGACTGGTTCGGCGTGGAACACGGCGCGAACGACTTCGTGGCGCAAGGCATGCTGCATTTCTTCGAAAATCAGTTGCCCGCGGCGACGATATTCGACCAGCGGGTCACGCTGCCCCACGCTCATCCAGCCAATCCCCTCGCGCAAATGGTCCATGTTTTCGAGGTGTTGCATCCAGAGGTTGTCGAGAATCTGCAGGTAAATATCCCGCTCGACCTTACGCAAAACATCGCTGCCAAACGCTTGCTCTCGGCCTTTGTACAACTCTTTTGACTCGGTAATAAGCACTGGTTTAACGGTATCTTGCGTTTTGGCAAACACGCGGTCGAGCGCTGCGTCGTCGAGCGGCAACAGTTCTCGCACAGCTGGTTCAAAATCGCTGCTGGCGCGTAGTGGCGAGTCGGCTAGCAAGCCAACTTCTTCCTCGATGTACTTTTTAACCCGCTTGCTAATGTCGTCTGCTCGCAAAACTTCGCGCCGCATCGCGTAGGTTGCTTTGCGGTGTCGGTTCATAACGTCATCGTACTGCACAACATTTTTGCGCTGATCAAAATGAAAGCCCTCGACTTTGCGCTGCGCCGCTTCGAGACTACGAGAAATCATGCGGTTTTCGATGGGCACATCGGCGTCGACCTTCAGGCGATCCATCACACGGCTTATGCGTTCGCCGCCAAAAATGCGCATAAGGTCGTCTTCGGTGCTCACATAAAACTGCGTGACACCTGGGTCACCCTGGCGCCCGGCACGACCTCGCAACTGGTTGTCGATACGCCGTGATTCGTGGCGCTCACTGCCGAGCACAAACAGACCGCCCAGTTTTTTGACACCTTCGCCAAGTACAATATCGGTCCCACGCCCCGCAATATTGGTCGCAAGCGTTACCGCGCCGCGCTCTCCGGCCCGAGCGACGATTTTAGCTTCGCGCTCGTTGTTTTTGGCGTTTAAAATCTGGTGCGGGACACCGGCTTTTTTGAGTAAGCCGGCGAGTTTTTCGTTTTTTTCGATCGAAACAGTGCCAATAAGTACCGGCTGACCTTTGCTATGCAACTCTTTAACCTGGGTAACAATGGCCTTAAACTTGGCCGCTTCGTTGCGATAAATACGGTCGGTCCGGTCGTCCCGCACAATCACGCGGTTCGAGGGGATTTCGACCACATCGAGCTTGTATATCTGGTGAAACTCTTCACTTTCGGTCATGGCCGTACCGGTCATGCCCGCGAGTTTATCGTAGAGACGGAAATAGTTTTGGAAAGAAATCGTTGCCAGTGTCATAGATTCTTCCTGAACCTCAACCCCCTCTTTGGCTTCAATTGCCTGGTGCAGGCCTTCGTTGTAGCGGCGACCAGCCAGCAAACGACCGGTAAACTCGTCGACAATCACAATTTCGCCGTCGTTCGTCACCACGTAGTCTTTGTCGCGCTTAAACAGCGTTTGGGCACGCAAAGCTTGTTCGAGGTGATACAGCGTACGAATGTTTTGACTCCCGTACAGATTTTCGATCCCTAACACCTTTTCTATTTTGTCGACACCATCGTCGTTTAAAATAACGGTTTTGCGTTTTTCGTCTACCTCGTAGTGTTTGGGCGTGAGTTGCCGGACGGTACGTGCAAACTGCGCGTAGGCGTTACCTGGTGTGACACTCGGTGCGCTAATAATAAGTGGCGTGCGCGCTTCGTCAATCAAAATAGAGTCAACTTCGTCGACAATGGCGTAGTTGAGGTCGCGTTGACGCAGCTGGTCTGTCTCGCGAACCATGTTGTCGCGCAGGTAGTCAAACCCAAACTCGTTGTTGGTGCCATAGGTAATGTCGGCCGCGTAGGCTTCTTGGCGTGTACACGGGCGCAGGTGGCGGAACCGCTCGTCTTCGTGGTCTTCACTTTCGTAGCTGGCGTCGTATATATACGATCGGTCGGCCATAATAACGGCCGCCGTGAGGCCCAAAAAGTCATACACCTGTCCCATCCAGCCGGCGTCACGCTGTGCGAGATAGTCGTTGACGGTCACTAGGTGCGCACCTTTACCCGACAACGCGTTGAGGTACATGGGCGCGGTTGCAACCAGCGTTTTACCCTCACCAGTTTTCATTTCGGCAACACTTCCCTCGTGTAGCACCATACCGCCGATAAGTTGCACGTCGTAGTGGCGCTGCCCAAGTGCTCGCGTCGCCGCCTCGCGTACCACGGCAAAAGCGTCGGGCAAAATGCTGTCGAGTGACTCTTTTTTTAGTCGCTCACGGAGCGTGTCTGTCTGGGCACGAAGTTGCTTGTCGGTCATTTTGCTGTATTTGGGTGCCAGGTCGTTTATAACGCGAACGCGTTTGCGCATGCGTTTAATAGTCTTTATTTGAGGATCACCTAACACACGTTTTAATACTCTGTTCATACTATCTGTTACACCTCCATGCCATCAGTAGATTTCGTCATCACCTATTGTATCCTGTTTCCACGCCTATGAAAAGCAAAAGAACGTATCAAAAGAAAGTATCTGGTATGTAGTATCTAGCAGCGGCCGCAGGTCGCTAAAAACAATCCTTCGTAGCGCTAGCGAAGAAAAGGACATGTCCTTCGTAGCTTCAGCGAAGAAGGATACCGCTAGTGTGGGCCATGCTTAAGCTCCCGGCTAGCATGTTGTCGGCTTTGACAACTTCGCTAGCGCGACGTGACTTGTTTGACGAGCAGTCTATATGCCGGCGGCATATAGACTGGGAGGAGTTGTCACGTCGGTTGTCAAAACGAACAACAGGGTACCGAGAGGTGGAGCCTTGGCCGAGCTCTTTTGCCTACACTCCACCCCACGAAGAGTCCTCTCTTCGTGGGGACCCCGGTTTCTTGCGGCAAGAAAAGTAGGTCGCCCTGTAGGGCGAAACGCCACGTTCCAATCTGACATAAACAGTTGGTATAACATGCGCTACACGGGTGCACACAACTGGGCTGCACAGGCTCAGCGCGCACCAACCTGCTCTTGCTGACGCCGTGCAAAAAAATGCCGCAACATGCGCTTACTATGCTTACTTTTGTACTCAGCCAGTTGCCGCCGTATTTCAACCACCGTTATATCTAGTGCAGCATACATATGCCCCGTCGTTTCACTGGCCGACAATGTCTGGTGCGGCAACTGCAGCGCCAGCGTACACGTTTTGCTAGCACCCCGCCGAACTTCTTTAAAATGCACCACCAGCACCGCTGACTGACGGGCCTGTCGAGGAATAAACTTTTCGATATCACGCACCTTACCCGCGGTGTAGCGTTGCAACTTTGGCGCCAAGTCAAACCCCTCGGCACTCACCGTATGTATCATGCTGTCTGCTCCTTTGTTTACAGTTCTGTTTTACCGCCCAGATATGGCTGGAGGACTGCCGGTACGTGTAGTGTACCATGCTTGGTTTGATTGTGCTCAATCACCGCAATCAGCGACCGTGCCAAAGACACCGCCGTACCATTCAGTGTGTGTAGTACCTCCACCGTACCATCGCGTCGACGGACGCGTATGTTGAGGTTGCGCGCCTGAAAATCGGTGCAGTTACTACAGCTCGTCAGTTCCCGATATTTTTGGTCAACTGGTGACCAATATTCGACATCATACTTTTTTGCAGCTGGCGCACCCAGATCACCCGCCGCAATATTTATCACATGGTACGGTACGCCCAGCGCCTGCCACAGGTCTTCCTCGACGCCCAAAATAAACTGGTGCATGTCGCGGCTTTGTTCGGGCGTACAAAAAATGTACATCTCGAGTTTGTTAAACTGGTGCACCCGAAACAGCCCGCGCGTATGTTTGCCGTACGTCCCCGCCTCTTTCCGGTAGCATGGGCTGTACCCGACGTATTTGAGCGGCAGGGCATCTTCGTCAATAATTTCGTCGGCATGATACCCAGTTAGCGGCGCTTCGGCCGTACCAATAAGTGTAAGGTCTTCGCCCTCCACATAGTACTCGTTGCCGCTCGCATCGCCTCGCGGCGAAAACCCTGCCCCTGTGGCTACGCGCGCACTTACCATGTGCGGCACCGTCATGTAGGTAAAGCCTTTTTTGGTCACAAAGTCGAGCGCAAACTGGGTAATGGCGTTTTCGAGTAGCGCCAGGTCGCCCTTGAGGTAGTAAAACTTTGCGCCCGCTACCTTTGCGCCGCGCTCAAAGTCCACCCAGTCCCGCGCTGTCGCAAAGTCTACATGGTCTTGCGCGCCACTGGTTTGTTCACCCCAGAGGTTTATCTCGACACTATCTTCCTCACCACCCAGCGGCACGTCGTCAAACGAGGGGTTTGGCACTGCTTGCATCTGGGATTGCCATTTCTCCTCTGTGACTTTCAGCTCGTTTTCAAGCCGGGCAATTTCTTCTTTCAGCTTTTTGCCTTGCGCAACCTGCTCTGGTGAGGGCTTTTGACCTTTCATGGACTCGGTCAGCGTGTTGCGCTCTGCCCGCAGTGCTTCTACTGCCGTCAGCTGTGCTCGCCGCTGTTCGTCTGTCGCCAGCAGCGCCGCGATATCGACGTTTTTATAGCCTTTTTCTTGCGCCTTGCGCTGCACCAGCTCGGCGTTTTCCCGTATATATTGTATGTCTATCATGCTATGTAGTATACAGAGTTACGAGTTGAGAGTTAAGAGCTCCTGTACTGGATTGCCTTGAGCGTTAGTTCGGTGCGGGAGCGGGCGTAGGTGCAGTATTCGCAAGCGCCACCCATAGCTGCAGTACCAACTGGCGGCATGGTGTCGCTTTCCATACATGCTTTCATGTTTAGCAGTGTTTGTTCGACCCAGTCGCTATTACCATGGTGCGGAAAAACGTGTGTCTCAAACTCAACCACGCCGTCAAACGCGTCTTTGCCCGGGTTGCCCGTGGCGTACACAAAATAGCCTGTGTTACTCACCGTAAAGCCGTTTTGTCGCAGTAGCCACTGGTAGACTTCCATTTGCCGCCGATACATGTCTTGCCAACCGCCTTCAGGACCTAGGGCCGTCACCGGCCTGTCTTTGGCCGTGGCTTTGTAATCCACCACCAAAAGCTCTTCGGCTTCGTTGACCCACACGTCGTCCACCGCCCCAAAAACATGCAGGTTGGTCGGAACGTGCACCGTCGCCACACCGGTAAAATTGTGCCGCCAGGTGTCGAGGTCTTTGTGTTTAAACGGCACAGCCTTGATCTGGTTGTCGCGTATGAGGGGGTGCGGTTTGCCCTGGGCTCGGTAGACATCGAACTCTTTTTTAAACAGCTCGTCGATGGCTTTGTTTATGTTAAACGGCGGGCTGCTTGGCCGCGTAATCTTATGCCGCACATCCAACCAAAAACAGCGCGGGCACTGCATATACAGCTCAATTTTTGAGCGCGAAACCTTAAATGGCGTCACCTGCCCCGGCTCGTACGGTCGTGACCGCTCCCTCATATAGCTCATGTCGGTAGTATACCACTAAGCCGTATATACAGAGTTAAGAGTTAAGAGTTAAGACGGTTAGTGCTTCAATGTGCGGTGTGCGTGGAAAAAAGTTGTATATTGTCATGTTTGTCACCGTATATGCGTCTTGCAGCAGCGCCACGTCGCGCGCCTGAGTGGCCGGGTTGCAGCTAAGGTAAAGTATTTGCGGTGGCCGTACTGCCAAGCACCGTGCGACAACTTTTGCGTGCAGACCCGCGCGCGGTGGGTCAAACACAACCGGGCGTGACCCATCTATGTATTCCAACGCTTTTTCGGTAGATGTTTCAACGACAGTCGCTTTCAGCCCCGATGCAGCAGCGTTTTTGCGGCCCATGGCGGCTGTGGCGGCGTCTAGCTCGACGAGCGTCACGGCTTTACGAGCAACGCTCAGACCAATCGTCCCAACACCCGCGTACATGTCTACGGGATCGCCCTGGCAGTGTGCACCAATGTCCGCAAGCGCCCGCTCGTACACCGGCACATTGACCTGAAAAAAGCTATCGACGTCGTAGCAAAATGTCTTGCCAAGCAGCTCGTCGCGTAGATGGCAGTCACCAACCTCATACAACAACTTTGTCGCCACCGAGGCCGGTGATTTGGGATTGCTGTGGTACACCCGCAAGCCGCGAAAACTCACGTCAGACACTTTGGGAGGACTGTCCTCCCAAAGTGGGTTTTTCGTCTGGGATGGCAGTTTCAATCTGGGGAATTCGTTTGGTTTTACAAAAAGACTGGCCACGGCGGCGTCCTTTTGGTCGCAGCGAACAACCAAGGTTTTGAGGTCGCCCGCCCGCACCTCGAGCTTACGCAACTCGTCGAGAATGACATGTGCCGCAGCATCAACCGCCGGTAGCGCCAGCGCGCTACCCTGCACAATGTACTTGCCATGGCTGCCTCGCTGGTGCAGCGCCAGGTGCAGGCCGTCATCATCACCCCAAAAGCTGTATTCCATTTTGTTGCGATAGTGTAGGCTCGGTTCGGCAAAAATAACTGCTTCGGAGACCGTGGTACTTTGTTTTGACGCGTCCGAAAGACCTTTGACGATTCCGGGTCGAGCCCGGAATGACACGGGGCGTAAAAGTGCTGCAGTGTCGACCCCAGCTTGCGTAAAAAGTTCGCGGACAATCGCTGCTTTGTACCGGTTTTCGGCTGCAAAGTTCAGTATTTGCCACGGACTGGTCGCAAGATAGTTTGTTTCCACTGGCACCACTCTGTCGGGCGAGGCTTCTAGCACCTCTTCGGCCACCGCCTCGGCGTACGACCGTTTTTGTGTAATAATCCGCACGCGCAGCCGTTCACCAGGCAATGCGCCCCACACAAACACCTTGCGACCATCGGCCAACTCACCTAGGCCTTGGCCACCGTGGACAAGTTTTTGTACAACAACCTCGTGAGTTTCGGGCGCGCCACGGGTTACTGCCACGAGACCAGTACTTTCTGGAGCTCTTCGGTCGTGTCGACGAGGGCGGTTGGCTGATGACGAGCCAGCTTTTCGCGGGCGGCATAGCCCCACGAAACCGCCACGCTTCGTACGCCGGCACGTCGTGCCGAGTCGACGTCGATGGTCTGGTCGCCCACAAAGCAAATGTCGTCTCTCTCGAGCCCTTGCTGGTTCATTAGCACACGCAGCCGCGGAGCTTTGTTGAGCACAAATGCTTTGCCGTAGACCGCGCTAATGTACTGTTCGAGGTCGTGCAGACGCAAAAAATCGTGGATGTTTTCGGGGTTGTTGAGACTCAAAATGTATAGCTGCAACCCGGCGGCGTGCAACTGGCGCAGCATTGGTTCGATACCCCCGTACACCCGAACCTTATCTATATGCGCCCGAAACGCTTTACGACCAAACACCGCCAGCCACACAAACTTATACAGCGGTATACCCAGCTCACGCCCAATCTGCAGCACACTCTTGTGTCGAAACCCCTCAACCGCTTTGGTGGTCAGCGGAACATCGCGCTTATGCGCCCGCTCGTACACCGCCAAAACCCCCAGCAAACTGTCTGCTAGCGTCCCATCAAAATCAAAAACAACCGCTTTCATACTATATCCCGCTTTGTTATGCCGAGCGCGGCCAAGCCTACTGACCATATTTTTTGAATAAACGTTCTTTTGCAAACATTTTCTGGCCTAGCCAGTTGGACACTCGGGGGATATACCGGTTCCGCACTTTCCACACTTTCTAGCAGTATTGCGGCAACCCGCTTAGCTTGCTCATCGTCTAGTGGCTTCGCACACGCACTATCGGAACCAGTTCTTTTTTCGACATTCCAAAAACTAAACCTGGTTGAACCCCGTGGATCTTTATAGACTTTCACAACTACCATCCCATACAACAAGTCGGCATTTTCAGAAGTTAATTCAACTGCGTTTCGAATGTCTGGATCGCGCAAATCTGCTGTTGTTGGATATAATGACCAGAGGCGCATCGTTTGCCCAGGCCCATTATCACACCTGGCTATTGCTGCCTCAATATCTTTAAAATCCCCATAACGTCGCGGGGTAAGCCTATTTAGGCTATAGTCCCTACTTGGCCGTCCATTTGGTGAGATTGCATCTGGCGCAATATCTTCTGTAAGTTCCTCAGAAGACATTACTATAAAAGCTGAAGCCGGGGGGTTCATCAGCAGTCGTGTAACTTCCCAATGATCACATGGGTTACCAAATGCTCCACCCTGAAAAAACTCGCGCGGCTGTTCGCTCCCATGCGTGACTGATTCTACCGTTGACATACAACTATTTATAGCACAAGCTCAAGAGTTTTCTAAGAGTCTACCGAAACTAACAGCACAGTATGAATAAGTGTTGCTATCAAGTCTAAGAAGCTTTGGCTCTAGAGCATTTTTTGGTGCAACGTAAAAGCGTGCAAAAAATGTAAAGTATCATACATTTTATTTCTGAGAAATGGCTGTACAATAGAAGACATAACCTAAGGAGATCAAAATGGCAGATGTCAGTACTCTAGAAAACAAGCTAAACGACGTGTTTGGCAAACAAGCGCCCAAAATGCCCGATGGCGGCGTAAAGTTTTTTGTACAGTGGTTGCCGCTCATTGTGCTCATTGTCGCCATACTCAACATACTCTCGGCACTTGCCCTATGGCGCAGTGTCCACCAGGTAAACGAGCTAGTCGGTTTAGCCAACCAACTCAGCAAAACCTACGGGGGCGAAACCGTCTCGACTAGCAATGTTACGCTATGGGTTTGGCTCGCCATTGGTTTTGTGGTGGTCGAATCTATCTTGTACTTTCTGGCCTACAGCCCACTCAAAGCTCATCATAAAAAGGGCTGGGACTACCTGTTGTATGCCAGCCTTTTGAGCGTCGCGTACTCTGTGGTAACCCTCTTTATTGATGGTAAAGGCGTGGGTGCACTGCTGATGGGCTTGATCGGCACCGCCATTGGTTGGTGGATATTGTTCCAGATTCGGCCAGCCTACCTTGGTAAACACAGCGAACCGACAGCTCCGCAACAGCAGTAAAACACTCGAAACGGCACAATGCCGGGCATGAGTACGGTTGATTACCTTTAGAGATTGCTGCTACAAATGTTTCTTAGCGTTGTTTCTTAGCGCTCTAACGCATGTATTTGTGCATGGTTAAGGCCGTAGTAATGGGCAATCTCGTGCCACAGCGTATGCCGAATGGTTTCGTACAGCTCCGCTTCGGTCTCGCTCGTGGCAAGCAGTGGGCCAGTAAACAGCGTAATAACATCGGGGATAACCGTTTCTCTGCCCTGACGCTCTGGCAGCGGGACGCCCTCGTATATGCCTAATAACGTTTCGTTGCAGCGCAGCTTAAGTGCTTGGCGTTGGTGCCCAGTTGGTTCGTCGGCCGTTACGATTGCCACGTTTTGTACGCGGTCACGGTGTCGCGCCGGCAGCGACTGAAACGCGCGGTCTATCAGCTCGTGAAACCGCTCGTCAGAAACCTGCATGCGCCTCCGCTGTGTTTGCCACCTCTGCCTTGTACACCCGCTGCATTTTTTTGTCGAAAGTTTTGAGCGGCAGACGATATTTTTTGGCATAGACAATCAAGTAGCAATCTGCCAAATCGAGCGTTTCAGCAGCATACAGCGCAAGATAATCGGCCGCAATACCTTCCACATACTGCACATTTTCACGCGCAAGAAACATCGTCAAAGCCTGACACACTTGCTCTCGTGTCTTGTTGTACTGTCCGAGCAAAACGTACACACATTCCATAAGAACAACATCGGTCACCAAAATGTCTTTTGCTTGTTCTACGTACTGTATGGCTTGCTCGGCCAGTTTTCCGCCGTCACGAACCAAATACCGCAAAATAACGTTTGTGTCAGTAACCACGCTTGTGTTTGTCCTTGGCTATAGCCGCTTGAACCCACGCACTTTCTTTTTCCCTCCGGGAAAGACCTAAGCCTTTTGCGGGAGCGTCTAGCACTGCCCATATGTCTTCAGAGGTTGGCATGGGTTTCACGACAAGACTACCGCCAGCTATGTCAAGCACTACTTTTTTGTGTAGCCCCAAATGGCGCCGTACTTTTGCTGGTATGGTCACCTGCCCCTGAGAAGAAATGGTCGCTATAAATGTCATGTAAAGCACTATAGCAAACAATTTAACTTTTGTAAAACACTTTAATATTATCTACACGTTCGTAACAGTCAGCTTTTTACCCAAAGCCCCCAGCACTTTGTTAAGCGTCGCCAGCGTTGGGTTACTGGTACCGCTTTCGAGCCGTGCAATCATTACCTGGCTCAAGCCGGCCCGCTCGGCCACCTCACGCTGTGTCATCCGCTTTTTGAGCCGCGCCTCTATAAGTGCCCGTGTCATCTGGTACTCAACTTCCAGCGCCTCATACGCCGCCCGGTACTCGGGGTCTTGCATTTGTTTAGTATGAAACTGTTGTAGTGTTATCATGTCTAAGATTATAACTTATACGTTATACTTACGTCAACCTTCTTATAACTTATACGTTATACTTCATTTTGCCGTTTTCGAGCAATCGCGAGCTCTTTTTTCGGCGTTTTTTGCGTTTTCTTTATAAAACCATGCAGTACATACACGTTTTTCCCACTCCGAAAACAGTAAAACACTCTAACTTCTCGTTTCCCACGCACGCGTAGTTCGTACAGACCTTGGCCAAGCGCTTTCATATTCGGCACGGCCAGTGTGGCGCCATACTCTTGCAGATGATGCAGCTGTCTGTCTACTTTAGCCCGTGTCTGTGTCTCAAGACCTTCAATAAAATCATATACCGGACTATTGCCCTGCGGAGTCTGGTAAAAAATAACCTGCCACATACTATTTTTCCAGCTTCAACCGCGCAAGCAGCCAGTCGCGCGGGAGAATGCTCAAGAAATAGCCAGCTCGCGGGCCGCTGGTTTTGCCGATAAGTAGCCGGTACAGTGCGCCAAAAATCTCTTTTGGCTGCATGCTCAGTTCGTCTTTAAAACTGTACAGTGCCAGGTGGAAATATTCGCCCTCGGCGTCGGCTGGGGCGGCGGCAACTTTCTCGGCCAGGCCAGTAAACAGTTTTACTTCGTTTTCAGAAAACTCACTCTTTTCTATCTGTTGGCGCAAGGTAAATTTCACTTCGTCGGGTGCGCGTTTATCGAGCCATGCCTCGATAAACTGCAGCTCGCGCCTAATAATATCGGCTTCCTCGGCCGCCACAGCCGCGTATTCTGTTCGCCCGACAACCTCCAGTGTTCGTACCGGGTCACGCAAGCTAGCCTGGTACGCCGCTACCAGGTGGCTAAACGGCACCCCGCCCACTGCGCGCTCTTTGCCTCCGCGCGTGCAAATGTACAGCAACTGCTCTTCGGACTCAGTTTTGTCAGGCTTTGCCGCCAGTGCGGCGTACTCGTCCATAAGTTTTACCACTCCACCCACCGGGTCAAAATACAGCCGCTTGGCTGGGGCAGCTCCCAGTATAAAGTACCGTACAACCTCGGCCGGCATAAGACTTGCCCCCTCTAGCGCATCGAGGCCTGTGCCCTTGCTAGCACTCATCTTTTTTGTGTCGCCCGCCATGTTGATAAAGTCGTAGGGTATGGGGTAGGGTGCCGGGGCTTCGTAAACGTCTTGCATCATGGCAACCCCCGTGTCGTACGACCCCCCTGCGCTAGCGTGATCACGGCCAAATGGCTCAGCTGTCACACCAAGCAACCACCAGCGGCCAGGCCAATCAAGGCGCCAGTCAAGCTTCACCTGACCATTGTCATACCGAACTGTCTTTTCGCTGCCATCCACAGCTCTATACACCAACGTCTTATCTGTTTTATTAAGACGCACAAACGGTCGATTTTTTAGCCTGCCCTGCTCCATTACCTGTATTGGCGACCAGTGTTCGTCGAGTTGACGACCAGACACAGTTTCGAGCGCTCGACGAGCCTCTGGTATGCGCTCGAGCGCTCGCTCAATAGCTGGCACCATTTCTCCTGCCCGATATTTTTTGTGCGCATACACATACTCAACCTCTATCCCCAGCTTGTCCCCGGCGGCTCGGAACCCCTCTAAAAAGTATTCACCGTACGACGAGGCTGCGCCCTCTGGCGTAGGAATATCGCATAGCGGTATACCGAGGTACTGCTCAAATTCAGCCGGAATATTGACTGGGATTTTTCTGAGCGCATCAAGATCATCAACAAAGTGAACATGCCGCACATTTCTGCCGCGCCGTTTTAGTTCAAGTAGCACGGCATCTGGCGTCAAGAGTTCACGCATATGACCAAGGTGATACGTACCACTTGGCGAGGCACCCGACTCAAGCAGGATCTCTCCCTCAGGCTGACGCTTCATCAGCTCATCGACAACTGTGTTCAACCATTGCATAAGCAACAGTATACAGAGTTAAGAGACAAGAGTTAAGAGGCGCTGCTGAAGAAAACGTGGCTACTTAATGTAGTATGTCACCTGGACGGTGTAGGTGAGATCGTTTTGGCCGGGTTGGACGGCTAGGGCTTTTTCGCTGGTGCCAGATGCTCTGACTGAATCAATGGCCATCATCGGTTCGGGAGCGCCGTAACCGCCACTGCTGTCTTGCACACTTTTGACACGACCCACGCGAAACCCGAGGTTTTTTGCTTGCTGCTCTGCTTTCGCACGGGCCTCTTTGGTTGCTTCGTCGCGACCCTTTGCTTCGAGCTCTTTTTGCTTGGTTTTACTAAATGCTGCTTGCGGAGTGACTGCCCCGCTAGGATTTGTCGTAAGCAAGTAGTCTTGCACCTTTTGCGCCGCTGCCCGGTTGTCGACCGTTGCGGTTACCTGCAGCGAGTACACATGCGTACGCTCTTGCTCGTTGTACAGGTAAAAGTCGCGGTAGCCGCTGGCGTTAGTTTTTATGTCTTTATCTGGCACACCGGCTTTTTTGAGTCCGGCGACGACTTCGTCGCTTTTGGCTGTGAGCTCTTTGAGCCCAACTGCTTTATCGGCGTTTTTAAACTCGTAGTTTGGATAAAAAACGTATTCGTCGGGCTCTGCTGTCAGCGTCGCGCTTCCATTTACACTCACCGTCCGGTCTACCGACAGAGTGGTCGCAGCCCACGGCCGCCACATTAGCAACATTCCCACAACACATAGGGCCAGCGCACCACTCAGCCACCACGGGTTCACCCGCACCGTTACTGCTTTTGTGCTAGCCGTTGTCACCCCACTACCCTTGTTTTTATCTGTTGCTTCCACGCCATCCCCCTTCTGTTTATACCCACTATTGTCCCCCCTCTACTTCAAAAAGTAAATTCCCTTTGCATAACTTTTCACTGCTTTTCACTAACCCTACCCATACCCAACTAATACCGTGCACATACGTGCACGGTATTAGTTGGTCGTTACGCGTAAAAACGCAGGGCGCTAGCGTACCTGCAGCGAATGAGTAGGTATGGCTGTTGATGTAACTAACTCACCTTACGCGAGGTGATGCAATTTTTGCTGAAAAATAGTAGCAGAGCCACCGGCGACAGACTGCCCCTTTAGACTGCTGGGCGATAATAGTTATCGGACAGTGAGGATGGTGTAGGTTTCGGTGCCGGCGGGTTTGGTAATGTCGACGCGGTCGCCTTCTTTTTTACCAATAAGTGCTTTGCCAACTGGTGATTCGTCGGATATTTTGTCGTTGGCTGGGTCTGCCTCTATGGTGCCGACGATTTGCACCGTAATCTCTTTACCGCCTTTTTGCTTTTGTGTAAGCGTAACGGTCGAACCAAGGCAAATTTGCTTACTTTTTTTTGCCTTAATAACCGCGGCGTTTGCCAAAATGTGTTCGATTTCGTCGATTCGGGCCTCTATACGCTGCTGTTCGGCCAGGGCTGACTGGTACTCGGCGTTTTCGGCTAGGTCGCCCATTTCGCGCGCAACCTTAATAGCTTCGGCCGTGCCGACTCGGCGCTCTAGTAACGCCGCTTTTTCGGCTGCTAACTCTTCTATGCCCGACTGAGTCAGGTGAAACAACTTTTTCATATCTACTCCTTAGTTTTTGGTACCGAGACAGCTACCCTCAGTAATCGTCCTGGTATAGTACTCTGCTGTCAGGCGCTGGTCAATAACTTTTCTAAATTTTTTGGTGTGATAAATGTACTAGTTTTTTCGACACGCTTCTTGTACTCAACTTGCCCGGCCGCAACTGTCTTGGCGCTAACCACTACGCGGTGTGGTAGACCGAGCAAATCGGCGTCGGCAAACTTTTCGCCAGGTCGACGTGGTGTGTCGTCGTACAGCACCGTCACGCCCTGTGCCTTAAGCGCCACGTACAGTTCGTCTGCTGCCTGGACAACTGCGTCGTCGTCACCAATCTGCACCAAATACACCCGATACGGCGCGACCACCTCAGGCCACACCAACCCCCGTTCGTCCGCAAAATGTTCGGCTAGTACGCCCATAAGCCGACTCACGCCAATCCCGTACGAACCCATAACGAGCGACCTGCGCTGTCCCGTTTCGTCGGTGTAGTACATGTCGAGGGCGTCGGTGTACTTGGTTTCGAGTGGAAAAATATTGCCCACCTCAACCGCCCGCATTAGCTCGTAAACAGCCCCTGTTTCTGGGTACGCGTCACCCTCCCGCGCCTCTTTAATGTCATAAAACTGCGCTGGTCGCGGTACGTCGCGGTCCCAGTTGACGTTTACGTTGTGGTGGTCAGTTTTGTTGGCTCCCAGCTCAAAGTTTGTGAGTGATTCGACCGATTCGTCGACAACGACCCGCACATCGTGCGGCAAACCAATCAGCCCGGCAAATCCCACCTCTGCCTGCGTTACACGCCGCACCGTGTCGGCATCTGCCAACGCCAGTTGTGTCACGCCAAGCACCTTACGCAGCTTGATTTCGTTGACGCTGTAGTCACCACGTACTACTGCCGCCACTACCGCGTCGTCCGCCACATACAGCATGGTTTTAACCGTCTGGTCGACAGAAACGCCAAGCAGCTCGGCCAATTGCTCGACACTGGCTGCCCCTGGAGTTTCACGCTCTTCCATAGGCAAAAGGTCGGCAGATTGCGCTGTTTTAGGAGCCAATGAGGGCGCAACCTCACGGTTAAAATACAGCTCGGTGCCTGGCACGTGGAAAATCGTGTCTTCGCCAATTGGGCTCACTGTTTGAAACTCATCGCTAAACCGCTCGGTAAAAATACCACCATCAGCCTTAACCCGAAACGTCACATCGCCAAGACCCAGCCGCTGGTAAACCCGGTGGTACGCTGCGGCGATTGCCTCGTACACTTCCTCGTGCTGCGCCTGGTCTTTGCTAAAGCTATAGAGGTCTTTCATAATAAACTCTCGCCCGCGTAGCAACCCAGACTTTGCACGTTTTTCGTTGCGAAACTTAGTGCCAATTTGGTAGACAGACTTTGGCAGGTCTTTGTACGAGGTTACGCTCGCACGCACCGCATCGACAATCGGCTCTTCGTGAGTCAGCCCTACCCCCAGCTCGGTGCCATTTAGCAACTTTGTTTTAAACCAGTTGTCGACCACCGCGTCGTCCCACCGGTTGGTCTTTTCCCAGATGTCGCTGGGCTGCAGTACCGTCATCATGAGTTCTTGGCCGCCAGCTGCATCCATTTCCTCGCGCACAATTTGTTTTATTTGCTCAATCACGCGCCAGCCGAGCGGTAAGTAGGCGTAAACCCCGGCCATTTCTTTGTGCACGTAGCCTGCGCGTATGAGCAGCTGGGCGTTGCGGGCAACCTCGTCGGCTGGCGCAGTTTTACTGGTTTTGGTAACGAGTTGTGAAACTTTCATGGGTAGTTCCTAGAGTTAAAAGTTATGAGATAAGAGGTAAGGTGTACAGAAAGAGTACCTCGAGGGCGGCGCCTGACGGGCATTCATTTTTATAACCGGAGGGGTTGCATACCTATACTGCTCTTGCATACACACCATTGTACCGTACATAGCTACTTGAACAAAAAAAGCACACTAAACGCCACAGCGTTTTTTGCCGCATGTATAAAAATACCTGGCCACAAGCTTCCGCCCCGCTCGCGCACATAGCACAGCACTAGCGACAAAACGCACGTGTCGAGCATTGCCACCCACAGCAGCGGTTCACCACTAGCAAACTGCAGGTGACCCATCCCAAACAACAGGCTAGTAATAAGTGCCGCCGGCCACACACGAAACCGCCGCCTCAGACCACTGTACAAAAACCCGCGAAACACAATTTCTTCGGCCAGAGGCGGCAACACGACGAGGCTGATTGCCGTGAGCACCAAATCGGTAGTACTACGAGCAGCGTCAAACCCAAGCTGCTGTTTTTGTTCAAAGTCGAGCGACGGCACCAGCACACTGGCCAGCGCAGCCGCCGCAATATACAGCAAAAAATACGCACCAAACCCAAGCAGCGCCAGACCAATATGCCCGAGCTTTGGCTTGTTCAGCCCAATTGCCCGCACAGAGGTATGCCGCGCCCGCATAAACCCTACAATTGCCCCAACCGTCAAAAACTCGACAAGCACTATGTAGACAAACTGCGCCGAAACAGCGCCGTTAAGCCAGTGTCGCGCGGCGACGTCGCCCCACAGCACGCTCGCAACACCCAGCAGGCCAACCGCCACCACAACAGGTACAGCCACATACAAAACCAGCGCGTACACAACCGCCCACAGCGCACCCCAGTGTACATCACCTGTACCCTGTGACTGATTGTTTAACGGTAAGTTTGCGGCCGGCAAGTCGCTTTGCTTTTGCATATGTGGCTGACGACGCCTGTTAGAAAAAACGCTTAACATCGACAATTGTTATCAGCACTATCAGCCCCAAAAGTGCCACAAAACTCCCCCCCACAATCCGCTCTTCCATGTCTGGCGTAAGACGACCCGACTTTGTTAGCTTGCGGCTGGCAAGCATCATGTAGAGGCGCCCGCCGTCGAGCGCTGGTATGGGCAGTACATTCATAATCGCCAGTGTGAGCGAGATAATTGCAATAATAAACAGCACAAAAATCAGCCCCAAGCTACTACCGCCTTTGAGCACAAAAAATATCCCGAGCGGCCCAGAGACTTGCTCGCTCGCCGCAGTTTGAGCATGCTGCCGCGCCGTGACATTGCCAGTAACTGTCCCGGCCACTATGCCGCCCAGGCCTTTCAGCGCCTGCCCAATGCCCTGAAACGTCAGGTGTGTAAACTGAGCACTCAGCCCCACTGCCACAATCGGCGCAGACCACGTCGACCGTTTGAGGGTGAGCTCTTGCGGCACTACACCCAAGTAGCCTTGTGGATTGTCGGTTTTTTGGCTGGCGGCCACTGCTTTGTCTGAGTTGAGACGCGCGATGACCGTACCAGGTTTACCAGCCCGCGCATATGTCACCCGCACGGTCTTGCCTGCGAGCGCCCGCGTCGTCTTTTTGAGACTTTCGGCGGTGGTTATGTCTCGCACTGCTCCCGACACATTGCATGTCTCAGGCGTCTGACACGACTCTGGCGTAACGAGGGCAATGGTTTTAATAACATCTTGCTCGCGCAAGCCCGCCTTTGTCGCCGGCGAGTTTTTGCTCACCAGACCAACCCGCACCTCTTCACGCACCGTTTTGACATCGCTGGCTACGGCAAACTGTTTGTCGACAATCTGCGGCATGCCCACCAGCGCAAGCACGGTAAACAGCACCAGTGCGGTGACAAGGTTAACGGCCACGCCCGCCAGCATTATTTTTGCTTTTACCAGGTCACTCGCCGCCCCAAAACTGCCCGTTTCGGTGTCGCTATCGTGCTCGCCTTTGAGTTTGACGAAACCACCTAACGGCAGCAGGTTGATCGTAAAGTCCCAGCCGCCTTTCATGCGTTTTTTCCAGAGTCGCGGCGGGAAAAACACGCCAAATTCCTCGGCTTTTACCCCGCCCCGTTTTGCCACCAAAAAATGGCCCATTTCGTGCGTAATAACAAGCGCCAGAAATAGTACAATACCCAAAATAAAAATCACAACTGCCATTACGCTATAGTGTAGCAAACATAGCTCAGAGTTTACAGAGCAACTGACACACGGTCATTTTTTTGTAAGAAAGGAGTGAGCAAGCGCTCGCAAGCTGACCGAAGGTCACCTGTAAAGCGCCCCTTTTGTCAAAAAAGTGACTGTGGGTCAGACAGAGCAGACCTGCATTCCTGCTCTGCTACACTTTCATAATCTCGGCCTCTTTTGCTTTTGAGGCAGCCTCGATGTCGGTGCGGCACTTTTGCATGGCTTCTTCTACCTGCGTGCTCAGGCGCTTGGCGTCGTCTTCGCCGATGGTTTTGTCTTTTTTGGCAGCGTCTATGGCGTCCATCGCGTCGTGACGAATGGTGCGCACGGCTATCATGGCGTCTTCTTGCTTGCTGCCCAGCTGTTTGACAATTTCGCGGCGACGCTCTTCGGTCAGCGCTGGTATGGGTACGCGCACAACACGTCCGTCGTCTGACGGGTTAAGCCCCAGGCTTGGGTTGTCACGAATCGCCGCTGCGATCGCCTGCAGGTTGCTCGGGTCAAACGGCGTAATCTGCAGCAGCTGCGCCTCTGGTGCGATTACCGTCGAAACCTGGTTGAGCGGCATACGCTGGCCGTACGCTTCGACCGTCACCCCTTCGAGCATGCTCGCACTTGCTCGCCCCGTGCGTAGGCTCTTAAGCTGTTCGTGATAGCGCTGCACCGCCTCGCCAAACTTTTTTTTCGTCTCTTCGACCACACTCGCTGGATTCATACACACTCCTTTACTCCTTACACTATACACCGCTGTGACAATATCAAAAATCGCGGTAGGTTTGATCGTCGCGTTTGCCGAAAGAAAGAATTTCGTTACCTGTTTTGAACTTGCCATAGATAAGTCGCCAGTTACCTATGCGTAAGCGGTACATTTCCTTATGTCCACGCATTTTTTAATATCAAGTCCCGTTTCGTCACCTGCGCAAATACACTGGTAAGCCTCCATGACTTTTCGAGCAACGTCTGGAGGCGCTTGGCGAAACGCCTTACGAACTTTGTCCATCGATAACTGTTTTTAGTTCGCTCAAAAAAGCGTCTGAGGGTATACCCCTACCCTGTTTGTCCCGAAAATCAGCTACCGTAACCCAGCTCCCCTCATCACCCCACTCATCGAGATCTGTGCGTTTTTGTAGGTGCGCCGAAGCGCGGATGCGCTGCAGCATCGTCTGGCGGATTATATCGCTACGCGAAGTATAGTCGCGCTTTGCCAAGGCATCTATTTGTTTTAGTAGCGCCTTCGGCAAGGTAATATTAACTGTTTGACTCTGTGTATTACTCATACATAAAATGTATCATTTATACACATTTTATGTCAATACTCTCTACGTACACTACGCCTCAAACGGGTTGATGACGGTGAGGGTGCCGTAGCGAGCCCCCGCCTGCAAGTCTTCGCTATACAGCGTACGGCAACCAAGGTCAAGCGCCGCCTGGACGATAAGCGAGTCATAAAAACTCAGGCGATAGCGCTGCTGTAGATCAAGCGCTCGCTGGTAAAATGCTATGTCTGGGGTATGTGCCATGGTTTTGGCGAATTCATCGTTCACAATACACTGGAGTTCAGACACAGCAAGACCAATTTTGTTCAGCACAACACTGCAAAACTCTTGCACAACCTGACTGCTAATAGCAATGTCTTCTTCCATGGCAAGCCCCGCTATAAGCTCCTGCGCCTGCCGCGTTTTGTGCTCATCTGCATCGTCGTGGGCGTACACAAACACGTTGGTGTCTAAAAACACTCATCGCGCGTTTATTTCGTCGCGAGTGTACTTGCGCTCAGATGTAAAGCGAACTGTTTGAAAACTGCGCACCAGTGCGTCGTGCAGCTCTGCACGCTTGGCTTTTTGCTCGCGCACAGTTAACTCGTTTGCCCAGGCTCGAAATAACTCGTTTACCGTAGTGTTTTTTTGGGCAGCGACCGCCCGCAAACCGGCAATGGTGTCGTCTTGTGCAGAAAGCGTAATGTTTTTCATAGCCACTAGCATACACTACTCGTGTACACAACACCAGCGCAGCTGACTCGTCTACCGAATCAACAACACCGCTCACCGACTATTTTTCGCCCAGGGCGAGGCGGTAAAAGCGCCGCACGACAATGTTTTCACCCAGCCGAGCGTTGTGGTCACGCACGTACTCGCCCACGGTTTGGTCGGGGTTTTTGATGTATGGTTGGTCCATAAGGCATAGCTCGGCAAAGTACTTACCCAGCTGACCCTCAACAATTTTGTCGGTCATTTCGGCTGGTTTGCCAGCAAGGGCGTCGCTCGAGAGCAGTTCTTGCTTTTTGGCCTCGCGGGTTTCGACCGGTATGTCTGCGCTCGACACATACTGCGGGTTGCTCGCGGCAATGTGCATAGCAAGGTCTTTGACCAGCTCGGTAAAAATCTCGTTGCGCGCCACAAAATCGGTCTCGCTGTTTACCTCGACCACCACACCAATACGCCCATCGTGGTTGTAGGTGCCAATCACGCCCTCGCGAGCTTCACGTTCGCCGCGTTTCTCTGCCTTGGTCAGGCCCTTTTGCCGCATTTCTTTCAGCGCCGCGTCAAAGTCGCCACCGCTGGCGTCGAGCGCCTTTTTAGCGTCGGTCATACCCACGCCAGTGAGCTCGCGTAAGCGCTTGATGTCTTCGATACTAATAGCCATAAAATCCTCCGGATGTTACGTTTGTAGTTGGTAGTTTTTAGTTTGTAGGTGTTTTGCGACCTATGTTTTTTGCTAAAAACTAATCACTAGAAACTATAAACTTGTTATTCTTTTTCGGGTGCTTTGGTCTTGGCCTTGCCCGCCATTACCGCAGCCTTAAAGTAGTCGGCTAGCAACTGCAGGGTTTTGATTGCGTCGTCGTTGCACGGTATAGGGTAGGTGACGCCAGTGGGGTTAGCATTGGTGTCGCACACACCGACAATAGGCAGACCAAGTTTGGTCGCTTCTTTGGCGGCGCCTTTGTCGTGCGTAACGTCAAAAATAACAACTACTCCGGGACGAACGTTGAGCTCTTTTATGCCGCCGTACAGCACATTCATGGCGTCGATTTCCTCTTGGTAGCGCTGCACTTCGAGCTTGTTAAACTTGCCCGCCAGCTCGCCGCTGGCCATTTTGGCCTCTTGGCCCACGAGATATTTTATTTGTGCGCCTATGGTGTTCCAGTTGGTCAGCATGCCGCCCAGCCACCGCTCGGTAACGTACGGTTGCCCGGTTTCTTCGGCCAGTGTGCGTACAATATCGGCGGCCTGACGTTTGGTTGCCACAAACAACACTTGCCGGTTTTTACTGGCGACTTGCTCGACAAACTCAAGCGCTTCTTCGAGCTTGGCCACCGTTTTGGTAAGGTCTATTATGTGACTGCCGCCACGTTTGCTGTGTATATACGGGGCCATTTTGGGGTGCCACCGCTCGGTCTTGTGACCAAAATGCGCTCCTGCCTCGAGTAACGCTTTAATATCTATGTCTGCCATGCAGACTCCTTTCTTTGAAAGGAGAAAGTTTGTAGCTTGTAGTTTGTAGTTTGTAAGTGTTTTGCGACCAGCGCTCTCCCTACAAACTACCCACTAAAAACTAAAACTAATCCTTATACACCGGCCGGGGTACCAAAAGCGCGTCTACAAAACCACGCTCTCGAGGACCACTCCCCGCACCTGCTTCATTACTATAACCCCCCTATTGTACCACCTTGCCCAGCTAACCTCAAGGGCTCTTGATTTTGATCGACTGCATCAACCTACCGGCTAATGTCCCTCCGAAAGTCTGAGATAGATGTTATGTTCATTGTACTCATTTTATACGTAAAGTTGTACAATACTTTGTACTTGCCCGTCAAAAAAACCAAGAGGCTGTGAGGACGGATGTCCCCTCCAACCAGCTAATACAGTTCCTCATTCCTTGTCATAAACCCGTTAAACAAGTATATCTACACTTCTACGATCAGGTGTCGGGCTGTCCCATGGTGGCGTCAAGCTTTCAGCGTTTCTATAACTATCTTTTTCGATAAGTCGGGGCGGTAATGGAGTAGTTGTGCGAGCCTGATCATAGTCGCTGGGTGAGAATAATAACTTACCAGCATCATCAATGATTGGTACATACATACCATGCTGCGCGATACTGCGCTTCAGCGCATCAACATCAACACTCTTATGGGCAACAATCGCTTTTATTGCCGTCGAGGGAACCGCTCCCAAAACCAAGCGATGTCGATTATCATCGTTTGACGTGACATCTGCAAGCCTGTCTGGGTACGCGCGTTGTGACGCCTCGGAACGATCGAGAATAAATGTAACCGAACCGTCTGTAACTCGACTGCTGACTGCTGAGACAACATCTGGGTTTGCCGCCGCAGCGTGATCAATCTTATAAAAATCAACATTGTGAGGAAAAGCATCTGCAGCCACTACGCCGCCACGAAACTCACCACATACCAAACCATTTTGCATAATAGTATCAACTACGTCAGCATAGCTCGTATGGATTAGATCATCCTCTTGTATGAAGTTTTTGCCAGACTCAGCCAACTGAATATTGCGTTGTGTTGTTTTCTCTTTGAGGACTCTGGAATTGCTTTCCTCCACCGCTCGCTGCACTCTTTCGCCTAGCACAAGCTCTTGAAACTCACCCTTCAAATCGGCTAATGAAGCTTCAGAAACATCAATTAGGCCATCTGCTGTTTTATGATCGGCAACAAATGACCCCTTTAGACACATTATCTGCTCTTCTGTACTCATATCCATCAGTGCCTTTTCAGGGATATCACCAGTAGCTCTTATGGATTCCGGCAAACGTGAAGCGAGAGGAACCGGTACGGACCCTAGTTTATTTTGATCAGGCAAATACGTCTGAACCGCACCGTGTGCTACACCGCCATACGGTATCTCACCAACTTCATACATACGGCCTAGCCTCAGTATACTATTTGCAATACTCTTGGCCGTAGCCGTAGCGTTAGGGTTATTGAGCACATCCACATAATGAACCATTCTATCGCGTCTTCCTGTGTCAGGTTCTGCGTTATAGATGTCTACAGCGTTCAACATTTGTACGCCTTTTAAATAACTTGTTTTTGCCATTTCTGTTAAAACACCAGGTTTAGTGCGGAGTATTTCTTTCAGTTCTTGGGGGTGCGCAAAATGCTTCTTCAAAAATTCATCACTGGTTCCAAGCTCTGGAAATCTACCAAGCACAGACCACATATCTCTTTCTTCACCAGTTTGAGCAACTATACTAGCAATTTTTTCACTAACAGACTGGCTCACAGCTGGGACCTCAGCAATGAATTTAGCTAACTCTCTGGGATCACAGCTCTCTAGATACTTACCTATCTTGGTGTCATTTGCCGCTATTTCCTCGCTCGCGCGCTCTCCATGTGCGTCTGTTTCTGGAGTCGCATTTGCGTGAGTCAGTGTTTCGCTTGGTAGTTCCGTGCCTTGAAGTCCCGTCCAGCGGCGCAGTGACTTACGGAAGGGAGGGTTTATCCCGTCTTCCTCTAGAGTGAATCGTCCAGCGTCAATTACTGTTTCTACAAGAGCGCGCTCCCCATTTGAACGCGCCTCAAAACCTGGGTCAACTGCCAGTGCTTCAGCAGCATCTGCCGCTTCGTGTTGCGGGTTGAGTGTAGCGCGAAACGCAGCCAGTGCTTCGGGATCGTGTCCGGGAGCATGCTCTGCTGCAGCCACAGCCGGGTCCGGGGTGTTAAACTCTTCCATAAACTGATCTACTGCCTCACCTTGCCCCGATACAAATGCCTGCTCAGGGAATTGCTGTAGCACTGGATTTTGTGGTCTTAGTTCCTGTGTGGACATGATTGATTTTTTGCGTTTTTTTATTTTAAAACTATGTCGTAAGCATACACCAACAGAAGGCAAAAAGCAAGCACACACAGCAGCAGCCTCTCATTGGCTAGTGTAAACACCACTGCAGCTAATGTATTCTGGTGATCAATGGCAGCATGAAGCTTGAAACCGTAATGCCACTCCCACCTGTTCTTATCAAGCCGTAATACACTTAGCAACTTTGTGTCAGTCGGCACGAAGCGGCAAAACTGGTAGCATGGTACTGTCTGCAAACCTAAACGGCTCATTAGTTACAAGCGTGGACACAAGAGCCAGATCATCTGAGACAACAGTCGATAAACAGGGGCAACGAAGTTTTGGTATTTCGGTAGCCTTGAAAAACAGCCCCGGTAGTCTCACCCAAACCGTACATACAGAGACGTTAGGTTCTTGTGCGGTTTGTCGAGTCCATCCCAAATGAAAACAGTCAGTAGCCCACTATTCCGAAGCACCGGCAAAGCTCCTGGTTCCTCTTGTTAGAAAGATTTGCGAGAGAAATTCGGTGAGCTACTGGTCAAACCTTGGTTAGCCACACCGGTAGAACTGGTGGCTGACCGGACGGGACTAAGCGTTGGGACGGTTGTGTTCACCCGATGATTCTCGAGACATAACAACATCGGCATCACTTCGACCGGCAACTGGTACGATAGGCTTCGAGAGCTCGTCGTAATCTTTAGCATCATAGTTATAGCCTGTCTGTGCTACTGCTCTTGGGCCAAAACCTGCTTCATCAAGAATACCAATGCGACCAATCGCAACCGCGCGCTCACTCGCAGATGGATCATGCTCGCCGAACCTCTTTGCTGCTTCCGCGCGCCACGCATCTTCTACAAGTGCCATAACGTGTGCTTTTCTCGGATCTTCTACTGTATCGGGGCTAGCATTGACCCAAAATTTATTTACTGTACTGAGGTCGTTCTGGCTAAACTGCTCTGATGGTCTAGTTCCTTCATTGTTGTTCATTGCTACTCCTTATCTTTCATTTTTAATTAGTTTTTTGTGTTTATTGCTTATCTTCGCAAAGATCTGTGATCCGCTTTATATACTAACATACGTTATGTTTTCTGTCAATATAGTTATACGTGAATCAAGAAACCCTAACCTGATACCCCAGCAGCATCCGAACGTAGTG
>CAYZZH010000004.1:0-12153 GCA_964483005.1 uncultured Candidatus Saccharibacteria bacterium
GAGCTTGTGCTCGCAGCTTCTTATGAGCCGCTACCCGTTGCCTACGAGCAATTGACTCCAACTGAGAACGCTCTTCACGCGTAAGCTGTATAACGTACTTTTTCATGTTTATTTCTCCGCTTACTGTCAACTACAGTATACCACCCGAAGGTTTAGATGTGGGGAGGTACTAGCTCGGCTCATGACGCTGCTGCCGGGGTATTCGCCGTTTACGCTGGCTGGTTTGGTGTGGCTCGGATTTGTGGTGCCAGCGCAGGTTTCGGCGGTGATTTTTGGCGGCACAGAAGGTAGGTACGTTGTACAAAAGATTGCCATCATGGCGAGCGAAGCTGTTGTGCGTCTCATGGTAGCGGCGTGGGTGCTAAAAACGTTGCTATGAAAACACTGCATTTTACCTCGGCTGTACACAAAGCGGCGGGCAAGGGTGGCTGGACATATGTGACATGGCCAAGCTCGACGACGGTGTTTGGTACAAAAGGAACGGTGAAAGTACGCGGTAGGTTCGATAACGAGCTGTTCCAAAGCTCGTTTATGGCCATGGGCGGCGGCGTTCACATGCTGCCGGTCACCGGCGCAGTGTTGAAAAAACTCGGCAAACAGGTGGGTGACACCATAGAGGTAACTATAACCGAACGTTTGAAGTAGAAACTAAGGAGCATCGTATGACGTTAGTACAAAAAATTACTCCAAACATATGGTTTGATGGCAATGCAAAAGAGGCGGTAGAGTTCTATACGTCGGTGTTTGGGGGGAGTATTACGGCGTCTACGTTTTATCCCACAGAAGGGTTGCTCGACTTTCAACAGCCGCTGGCGGGCAAAGAACTGACCATTACGTTTGAGCTGGCCGGGCAAAGTTTTGTGGCGATAAACGCTGGGCCGGAGTTTCATTTTAGCGAGGCAATTTCGTTTTCGGTGGCGTGCAAGGACCAGGCAGAGATTGACCACTACTGGACACAACTTTCGCATGTGCCAGAAAGCGAACAGTGCGGCTGGTGTAAAGATCGCTTTGGCCTAAGCTGGCAAATTGTGCCGGCAAACATGGAAGCGCTTATGAGTAGTCCAGACGGCAGCTATAACCAAGCCGCCTGGCAACGCATGATGCAGATGAAAAAATTGACCTAATGGCGCTGCAGGCCACAAAATCGCGGCAAGAAACATATTGATTTTGCGAGCCCAGCTTGGTTGGGGGATCCCGTTAGTAATGCACCCAGCGAGATCTCCACTTTGGTCGAGAGGCAGGCTGGGCGTGGAGGGTACTCGGTAATGCTGTTGCGTGTGGTTGTCCCCATATTGGGAGATTGGGAGGATTGGGAGGACAGTCCTCCCTAGGTAGTTTTTATGGTGTAATAGTTTTTTGCTTCGGCTGCACTGGTGTATGAGCTAACGAAGGGGTAGCTCCTTGGTTTCGTGCCCGTGCTATACTTGAAAAAATGAAACACTTTTACCGTCTCTTGCTCAACACACTTATTGCCAATGTTACCACGAGCTACCTCTGGTTTGCGCTGACGTTTTGGGTGTATCTCGAAACTAAATCGGTGCTTGCGACGGGGATTGTCGGGGGGTCGTACATGCTGCTCGTTGCTATCATGAGCCTTGTGTTTGGTGTTATCGTCGATCGTCATAAAAAGAAATGGGTTATGGTACTTTCGAGCACGATCACACTGGTGTTTTATATGCTCGCTGGCGTCGGGTTTTTGATGCATGACCAAAAGCAGTTAACCGATCTTTCGGCCTACCCATTTTATCTACTAGCAATTTTGGTTCTGGTCGGTAGCGTCGTAGAAAACATGCGCAATATTGCACTCAGTACTACCGTAACGCTGCTCGTACCAAGAGACGATCGGGATAAAGCGAATGGCATGGTCGGTACAGTTCAGGGGGTAGCGTTTATGGTGACGAGCATTTTTTCTGGTCTGTCGATTGGCCTGCTCGGTATGGGGTGGACGCTGGCTATTGCTATTATGTTGACCTTTGTTTCTCTGGCGCATCTTTTGACGATCACCATCCCCGAAAAAGCAATCCATCACGACCCAGAGCTTGCTAAAAAGCGTATTGATGTGCGAGGCAGCGTTACAGCCGTACGGGCGGTTCCTGGTCTGGCGTGGCTCATTGCCTTTACGACGTTTAACAATCTTGTTGGCGGTGTCTTTATGGCGCTGATGGATCCGTATGGTCTGACGCTGTTTTCGGTGGAATGGTGGGGAGTAGTGCTGGGCGTCACCTCGACCGGTTTTATCGTAGGTGGCACTTTGGTTGCAAAGAAGGGTTTGGGCAAAAATCCGCTGCGCTCAATGCTACTAGCAAATATAGCAGTGGGTTTAGTTGGGCTTGTGTTTGCGCTGCGTGAATGGTGGTGGCTGTATGCTGCTGGGATTTTTATCTACATGTGTATTTTCCCTGTGGTCGAAGCCGCCGAACAGACCATCATCCAACGCGTTGTGCCTTTTAAACGCCAAGGAAGAGTCTTTGGGCTCGCCCAGGCGATCGAGTCGGCGAGCTCGCCCATCACTGCGTTTATTATTGCGCCGATTGCACAGTTTGGCCTAATCCCTTACATGAACAGTGCAAATGGTAGAGCAATGTTTGGTTGGCTGGTCGGTAGTGGTCAAGCAAGAGGGATTGCGCTGGTTTTTATGCTGGCCAGCCTAATCATGCTTGCGGCGGTGCTCTTTGCGTTTCGTACACGTGCCTACGAAAACCTAAGTAAAGCGTATATAGAGGCATGAAATACGTTGCACTGCTGCGTGGGATAAATGTGGGCGGGAAAAACACTGTGGCTATGGTTGCGCTGAGAGAGCTTTTTGAGGCAGCAGGTTGCGAGCAGGTTGTGACGTACCTAAACACCGGCAATGTGGTGTTTGAGACGGTCGCACAACCAAACGCCGCAGCGCTGCAAAAACGAATTGCCGGTGCTTTTGGACTGGACGTGCCTGTGCTAGTGCTCGACGCCAACTCCGTGTGTCGAATCGCCGAGGCCATACCCGAAAGCTGGCATAACGACAGCGAACAAAAGTCAGACGTTTGTTATTTGTTTCCAGAGATAGACGATGCTACCATCGTGATGAAAGTCGGTTGCAATGCCGATGTCGAAACCGGGCTGTATGTACCAGGCGCGCTGCTGTGGAATGTCGAGCGTCGGTATTACTCTCGCAGCTCGCTCCCCAAAGTCGTCGGCACGCCGCTCTACCGCGCTATGACCATCCGCAACGTCAACACCGCTCGCAAACTCGCTACACTGGTCTCTACCTAAAAACTATGCTCTGCAATCGATGCTGGTAACAAGATTGGTTTTTATATCGACCGTAAACTCGATGCTGAAACCGCGGTAGTCAGTACTGCGGAAATCGATGGTTCGTACGATGTTGTCACCGTCTTTTCTAGCATGTTGCGGTGTGTAATCCATTATGCCAAGATGACCACATAAGGCAGCTGAATAATTAGGCGAAGATTCTATGGTCATGCGGAGGCCTGGAGTGAAAGATGCAAGAAATTTGCGCTTCAGATCAGCAGCTTGTTGCGGGTTCTCTGTGATGTATTGACTGCGTGAATTCATAAGGTACATGTAAGCATCTTGAGTGACCATTGCGGCGGGGGTGTTGTCGAACTCTGTTCGTTGTGGTGCGGTAATGTATTTTGCGCAGTAGCCGTTCTGGTTGCTCTGGCACTGAACGACTTCCTCAAAATCTACCCCGATATGATTAGTAAAGTCGAAGTACGCGCGGACGTTGGGTGGGTTCTTTTCTACGTAGACGATGGTTACTTCATGTGTGTTGAGTTCCCACGGAGGTGTCGTTTCAGAGTGGCTCAGCCCGTTGCCGGTCGTCTGATAGACATAGGTAATGCTGTCGCCGACTTCTAAATCGCTCCAACTCCCCACTGCGGCGACTGTTTTAGCGACGGTGACGTCTGGTGCAATACGGCTAAACGTTAGGTCGTACTTTTTGACGCTGCCATCGTACTGCATTTCACCGTGAATACTAAGAGAACCAGGAGTAATGGCCGTAATGATTTCGTTGGCATAACCACCCACCAGGTGATCTTTCTCGGTGGGATGGGTAGCGACGTACGAGGCAAGGGCAGACTGCCGTACGCTTGTCGCTGTCTGGGCTTCAAACTCGCATTTTCCCTGTACCATCTGGGCGACTTGGTCTCCGGTCATTTTTGATCCCGGCTTCAGACGGTACAAAAACGTCCGATCGGTGGCGGTTAATCTTTTAGCGGCTTCATCCCACGCAACAATCTTGCAGTCTTGTGTATTGATAGAAATGATTTTTTCACCGCTGGACAAGACCTGTTCCGTGGCCTCTCGAATGTTCAGGAATGACGGCAGCTTCGTAAAACCATCAGTTGCGGCATATGCAGTGCCAGTGAATATAGCTAAGGCGGCAGCTGATGCCAGAGCCGCAGCTGGTTTGTGAAACGGTAGGTAGTGTTGCCACCACGGTCGTCGCTTCGACTTTGGGTTATCGTATATCTCTTGTAGTATCGTGCTAGTAAAATTCGAACTTAGCCTGCGCCGTGGTTTTGGCGCCGCTTGGTTTTGGAGCAGTTTTTCAACGTATGCTATATCTTTCATGCGAGTTCCTTTCGTAAATTGTGCTTTGCGCGTTGCATCCAAACTTTTACGCTGCCCTCTGGTGCGCTGATCGTGCGGGCAATGTCGCGGTAGCTGAAGCCCTGCCAGTAATACAGACTAATAATAGCGCGGTATTTTGGTCGCAAACGTGCCACAGCTGCATACAGCTCTTGGTGTAGCGCGGACTCGACAGGCCCAGGAGCTGTTGTCGTAATCGATGCAATAAGCCTGTCATCTGCTGCGACCATCCGGGCTTCGCGCTTTAGCCAATTGAGCGCTTTATTTGTTGCGATTGTAAATAGCCAGGTACTAAGCTTTGCTTTACTTGGATTAAATGTATCGAGAGCGTAGTAGGCACTAATAAACGTTTCTTGGGCAATGTCTTCGGCGATATTTTCGTCTCTCAAGAGTACAAAACAATGAGTATAAAGCGCAGTTTTGTACTGATCTACAATGGTCGCATAGGCGTTGGCATCACCGGCACAGCTCCGCGTAAGCAGCTCTTGCTCTGTTGCTGACGTTTCGCCAGTCCTAGTCTGTCTTTGATTATAATGGGTTTTGTGGGGTCCTATCATACTGTATATACAAATGAAACGATACAAAAGTTACATTTCATCCAGTCGTGGGGCGGTTGGATAGGTCAGGCCAAGTGTCGATAGGCGGTTTCGATGTCGTTGACCAGCCAATGGTTTTCGTCTAGCCCAGTTACGCGGGCAATTGTTGCCCGAGCGCCCTCGGTGCGTATGCCGTTTTGGATCTCGATTGCCTGAGGGTCTGTGGGGCTGTCAAAACAAAAACCGGCCGCAATAGCGCGCGTAATATAGGTAGGTTTGACACCTGCCTCTGGCGCAAGTAACGCAGGCTGCACCAAACGGTCGTGCTGCCCAAGCTTGCGCAGTGGCTCGCGCCCGACCCGCGCAGGGGTGTCATGTAAGTACGGGTTTTGTATACGCGTTAGTGTTTTTTGGGCGAAATTTTGCTGGTCAGACAGTGCGATGCTAGGGTAGCGCGAAACAAGTACGGCACTTACTTCCTCCAAAAAGCCAGCGAGTTGTGGTGTCACATCGTGGTGGGAAACTGCCTGGTCAATCGTTGCGCAGCCCTCACGGTAACCAAGGTAAGCGGCAGCAGCATGCGAGCCATTGAACGTAAACAGTTTTTGCGTGAGCACGGCCTCAATATCGTCCACATAGGTAAAGCCGGCGACCGGCGGCGGCGTCTCGTGCAGGGCAGTCCGGTCGACCGCAACCAGGTAGTATGCCTCGGTTGTCACCGTAAGCGAGTCGGAGTTTGACTTTGCTAGGTTTGGGACAATCCGATCAACCGCGCAGTTCGGAAAGCTAAATGCCGCTAGTACTTGGCGGCGAGTCGTGTCGTCTGGCAGTTGCGCCAGTACGTGGTCTCGCAGTATGGTGGTGTTGCCCGCAACGTTTTCGCAGGCAATAATGGTCGCGTGTTTTGTCGGTGTGGTGTGCGACAAACGTGCAGCGAGACCTCGGGCGAGCGCAGGAGCGATTTTGGGCAGCACTGCGACGCCGACGGCGGTTGTAATAATGCTGGCATGGAGGATATGCTCGTGCAAAGCCGCTTCGTCTAGCATCGATATTGCATCGACGTCGCGTATTGTTTTTGTCTCGCTACCGGCGGCAGACACGATGTTGATCTGATAGGTTTTGTCGTTGTGCAGCGCAGTGACGAGCCCTTCGTTGACGTCGGCAAACGTGAGTGCAAACCCCGCCTCGCTAAAAATTTCGCCGAGCAGTGCCCGACCAATATTACCCGCGCCAATCTGAAGAGCGGTGGGTTGCACAGACTGTTTTGACGATATAAGAGGCATGGGTGTTCCTAGTGGGTCAGCATTACTGATAAGTGCAGTGTATCATATATACATGGCTACTTCAGAAGCGCTTCGGCACAAGCTTTCGCAACTCCCCAAAACGCCGGGAGTGTATTTTCATAAAGACGCTTCAGGGACTATCATCTACGTCGGTAAGGCGGCGGTGCTACGTAACCGTGTCCGGCAATATTTTCAGGCAAGCCGGGGACGCGATCCAAAAACCGAAGCGCTTGTTGCCGAAATACACGACACCGACTGGATGGAGGTCGAGAGCGAGCTCGAAGCACTGTTTCTCGAAGCAGAAATGATCCGGCGCTACATGCCCCGCTACAATATTTTGCTGCGTGACGACAAAGCCATGAGCTACATACGCATCGATTACGACAGCGACTATCCCACCGTTTGCACCACGCGTCGCCCGCTCGACGATGGTGCGCGCTACTACGGACCATATTTTTCGACCACCGGTGTTCGGCAGGCGCTAAAACTGTTGCGGCGGGCGTTTCCTTTTGCATACACCAAGCCAAGTGGCCAAACGCGAGTTAGTTTGTACTATCACCTTGGTCTTGACCCGGGGCTCGAAGAGGGCAAAACAAACCTAAAAGATTACCGAGCCAACCTACGCAAACTAATGTCGGTTGTAGAAGGCAAGCGCGACCGCATAATCAAACAAGTCGAAAAAGAAATGCAGGCAGCAAGCAAAGCGCAAAACTACGAGCTTGCCGCCAAGCTGCGCAACCAACTCTACGCCTTACAAAACTTGGGCAAACAAGTTATTTTTAGTGACAAAGAGTTTCTCGACATTTCAAAAGACCATGCCCTGACCGAACTCGTCGAGTTACTGGGGTTGCCCAAATATCCACGACGTATAGAAGGCTACGACATCTCGCACATGCAAGGAACAAATGTGGTGGCGAGTATGGTAGTTTTTACCAACGGCGTCAGCGACAAAGGCCAATACCGCAAGTTCAAAATGACTCGTCAACGTAATGATGACTTTGCGAACATGCACGAAACCATCACCCGACGCCTGACTTTGCAAGGAGACTCCCTGCAACAGGGAGTCTCCTTGCAAAGGTTGCAAAGGAAACGGCGCGAGGAGTGGAAGCTAAGGTTGCCGGATTTGTTTTTGATAGACGGCGGCAAAGGTCAACTCGACGCCGCCATACAAGCGCGCAGCGCCGTCTCTGCGTCAGGGTCCAACCCTGGCGCATTGCGCCAGGGTTGGACCCTGACGCAGGTGCCGATGATAGGGTTGGCGAAGCGGGAAGAGCAGATTGTGATAAAAAAGGGCGGTGCGGATTTATCGTTGGATGGTTTGCCGTTGGATGGTAGCGAGTCAGCCGAAGTTCCAACCCCCGACGTCCAACATCAAACCCCCGACGTCCAACCCTCGACGTCTAGGGTTGGCAGCGGGGTGGTGCTAAACACAGCGGTTCTGCGCAAGCTAGGAGGGTACCTAACAGAGACAGACGACTTTATACTAATAAACCTGCCGCACACCACCAACCTTGTGAAGCTGCTGCAGCGCATACGCGACGAATCGCACCGCTTTGCCGTGAGCTACCACTCGACGCTCAAACGTAAGCAGCAAACCGCCAGTGTGCTCGACAGCATTCCTACCATTGGCCCAGCGACACGCAAAAAGCTACTGAAGACATTTGGCAGTGTGCGTGGGGTTGTGCAGGCACGCGACTGGGAACTGGCGCGGGTGGTTGGCGAAAAAAAGGCCGTTATACTGCGTCAATACCTGCGCCCAATAAAAAATTTGGCAAACGAGTAGTAATTTGTCGCCCACGCATTAATCACCTACAAACTACTCGCTAAAAACTATACACTATAGACTATGACTGCACGCACACACGATGTTGCCGCGCTTACCGGCCTGACGCTGTGGGTTTTGGCGGTGCCGCCCGGTAAAATGACGGTGGCGACGGCACTGGTGGCAGTGCTTGCCAACCAGCTTGGCGGGATTGCGCCAGACATTGACCAGCCAACGGCGCCGCTGTGGCGTAACCTGCCCATTGGCCGATATTTTGGCCGGGTGTTTGGCGCGCTCGTCGGTGGTCACCGGTTTTTTTGCCATTCGCTGCTAGGGGTGGCGCTTTTTGCGGTGGCGTTACGCTTGCTGCTAGAGTTTTTGCAGCCACTTATGCCAAATATTGCGGTACATTTTGTCTGGGAAGCGTTTTTGGTCGGTGTTGTTTCTCATTTGGTTATGGATACGCTGACCAAAGAGGGCGTGCCGTGGCTATTACCGCTGCCGTTTAAATTTGGCTTTCCACCGGTACGTAGGCTGCGGGTTACCACCGGCAAAAAGGTTGAACTGCTCGTCGTGTTGCCCGCGCTGATCGTCGTTACCACCTGGCTGTGTGCAAGCCACTACACCACCATCGCCGAACTTATTCAGCGCAACCTAGTGCGCTAAGACCCGACCCAAAGAAACCATTTCAGGCTCGTGCGTCACAAGATACCTCTGTAAAACCACAAAACGCCGGTAAAATATGTGAGAAATATTACTGCTCGCTCCCCCCACCAGGCGTATAAAAAGATCGGATATAAGGTACTGTCTCTCAAATAAACACTACATAACTGTGGCTAGGAGCAAATATGAGTAGGTTATTTACTGAATTCTCTAAGCATTCAAACGCGAATAACCATGGACCAGAAGTGTGCCTAACGGGGCAGAACATGTTGGCCTTCTTTGGTTTGCTTGCCACAGGTGCTGTGGATAGGGCAGAAGTACTGCAAGCCTTCGACATCAGCCGCGGAACAGTCAATGCACCGAAAAAAGGGCGCGAGGCCGATTTAGCTCGTCAACAAGCAGCGGGGTGGGTCGGACGAAAGATACTCAAGGTTGTAGCAAGGGCAGATGATACGTCCGGACAATGGCTAGCAGGCGAGACATTTATTGTTGACGCATCTGCGCTTTTGCCTAGTGCAAATGAAGGACCTGCTAAATTACCTATGGCTGGCGAAATTATCGGTACGACCGAGGTATATATGCGCGAAGCTATGACTCCAGAAGTTTTTGCCGGACAGTACCCACAACCCGCAGGAGTCCGTGATCGAATACATGCACAAGCAGAGAGGACGGCTAACCGACAACTCGGAGCGTTGCCAGTAGCGGCCTAGTATGGGCAGCCCAATAGTCTTCGTGTTTTAGCCGTTCTCTTGCCGTACAATGAAGACTATGGAGAAAGATGCCTCAATTATACGCCTACACCCTCTCAAAGTTCATCGGACTGAAGCGTTACCGCCTGAGCTTGATGGTGCCTGCACTGAGCTGAGAAAATGCTACCTTGCCGGTTTGGTGGCGCTTACAGGTGTAGGCATCTTGTCTGCTGACCAGCAGGGGTGCTATATAGCAGAAAACATTACCCCAGGCATGTACAACGGAACCCAGCTCGAGGGCTATATGAAGGTACGCGTATGGAAAGGCCTTGCGTGGACCAGTCAGGCGACCCTAGAAGAAGCAGCCCACCCCCCAGATGAGGTTTACAACATAAACAGTATTAGCCGACATCCAGACGTATTCGATGAATCGGTAATCGCTGTTCTGGGAGCAGTCGCACAAGGGGTTGACGCAATACGGCAAGAATACCCTGACTTTACGATCAAGTGGGAAGAGATTCAGGCAGGTTGCGATCCATACTGTGAAGCAGCGCGCGTAATCGATTTACGAGATTATGTGGATAGTCCCCACGGAGACCCTTAATTTTGTTTGCTAGATCACAGACTCTACATTGAGCTCAGATATAATTTAGAGTCTATAAGGAGTGTGCTATGGCGTTGTGGGATAGGATTGGGAGTAGTGGAGACGTAGAGGATCGGCGCGGAATGGGTGCTGGCGGTTTGGCGCTGACTGGCGTGGGCGGCCTGATTGTGTTTTTGCTGTTTGCGTTTATGGGCGGCGGTACCGGCGAAAATGGCAGCGTGCTTGAACAGGTGCTCAACCAGGTTGCGACGCAGCAAACCAGCCAGTCTACCGAGCAACCGGCCGAGTTTCAGGGCGCAGACCAGTACGAAACTTTTACCAAAAAAGTACTGGGGTCAAACAACGACACCTGGAGCGGGATTTTCGCCGCACAAGGTCAGCAGTACGCGCCGCCAAAACTGGTGCTTTTTCGCCAAGCCACCCAGTCTGGCTGCGGGTTTGCCAGCTCGGCTGTAGGCCCGCACTATTGCCCCGAAGACCAGACCATATACCTCGACGAGACGTTTTTCGACGAACTCCAGCGGCGCTACGGCGGCAGCAGCGGTGATGTCGCTCAGGCGTATGTCATTTCACACGAGGTTGGCCACCATGTTCAAAAGCAGCTGGGCACTATGGACCAGGTCGATATGTCATCTGGTGCAACCGGCGAAGGTTCCGGCTCGGTCGCTCTGGAACTACAGGCCGACTGCTACGCCGGCATATGGATGCACTCACTGTCTGCTCAAGGCGTCTTGCAGCCAGGCGAGATCAAGCAGGCACTAGCAGCGGCCGCTGCGGTGGGCGATGATCACATCCAAAAAACCGAGACCGGCCGTGCCAACCCCGAAACCTGGACCCACGGCTCCTCCGCCGAACGCACCCGCTGGTTCGCCGCTGGCTACAACACCGGCAAACTCGCCAGCTGCAACACGTTCTAGTAACTCTGTCGCTAGAGGTCAATGATTCGGTGTTTATAGACATACTCGATTCGAGTGGTCTGATGATTTTTTACGACTGTCTCTGCTGTAGGATAGGTATGGCCATGGAGCCATATTTTTGGCTGGTAAGCGTCCAAATATGTGCGAAGCGCATCGAAACCCTGATGGGCAATCTCTGGTTCGTCGTTTATGCCACGCGGCGGACAGTGAGATAAAAACACGTCAACGTACGGAAATCCACCCATAAGCTGTGTCGCTTCTGCTTGAGTGCACATAATGGCGTCTGGATTGTCTTTATACCGCACGCAACCTTGGAATCCCCCGAAACTGATACCTCCGTATGACCATGTTTTTAGGTGCATGTCCCATATGCCCAGTTCTTCCATATAGTTGCCGCTGTCGTGGTTACCATACACACCTATTTTGGGAATGTGTGTGATTTGTGTCAGGCCAAGTATGTCCTCTCGCGTGAGGTCGCCAAGGGTTACTATCAGTTCAATAGCTTTCTGCTGACACAGGTCGGGAATATCTATGCGGGGGTTTCTATCGGCTATTACAAGTGTTTTCATGATGGGTAGTGTGGTTTACCAGCAAGCGACAGCGCAGCCTTCAGGGGGAGTGTTATTGATTTGAATTTAGTTCAAATCAATAACAGAAGGGCGAGTCCCTCTTTAGTTAATGGTACACCCGATACGATTCGAACGTACGACCTTTGGTACCGGAAACCAACGCTCTATCCAGCTGAGCTACGGGTGCATAGCCAAGTGAAATTATACCACTTTTTACAGAGGTGTTGTAGTTTGGCTGACTCGCGTGCACTTTTTACTCCGTTGTCATCTCGACCGAAGTGGAGAGATCTCGCCGGGTGCATTGCTATCGGGATCTTTCGACTCCGCTCAAAATGACATTCAGAAAGTGCACGCGAGTCAGATAGTTTGAGTGTAGCGGTGGTGCGAACTAGTCGGATTTATTCCGAGTAGTGAGTAAGGAGGGCAAGCCCTCATTCAAATATGGTTTGAGCGTAGCGAACGAGGCGACAGCCGAGCTTTAGCGGTGGTGCGAACTAGTCGGATTTATTCCGAGTAGTGAGTAAGGAGGGCAAG
>CAYZZH010000004.1:12253-47354 GCA_964483005.1 uncultured Candidatus Saccharibacteria bacterium
CCCTCCTTCAAAATATGTGCTACTGTAATGGGGTGAAAATCGAGAGTCTAGATGATGTCGAAACAGCCCTGCGACCATACAGTGGCGTTGCCAAAAAAACGACGGGGCAGCACATTACCCTCGCGCGCACCGAGCAACTTATGGCGCACATTGGCAACCCAGAACGTTTGCTGCGGGTGGTGCATGTGGCCGGCACCAGCGGCAAAACCTCAACCACGTACTACACATCGGCACTGCTCGTCGCGGCAGGTTCTAAAGTTGGGTCGACGATATCACCCTATGTCGATGGTATAAACGAGCGCATACAAATACAGGGGAAGCCGCTATCAGAAAAGCAGTTCTGCCGCTACTTTGGTGAGTTTGTTGACCTACTAATCGATATGTCCGAAACACCCAGTCGTTTCGAAGTGCTCATAGCGTTTGCCTACTGGGTGTTTGCCAAAGAGCAGGTCGACTACGCCGTGGTCGAAACCGGCATGGGAGGGCTCGACGACTCGACCAATGTTGCAGCCCGTGCCGACAAACTATGCCTTATTACCGACATTGGCTACGACCACATGGAGTTGCTGGGCGATACGCTTGGGAGCATTGCCTACCAAAAAGCGGGTATTGTGCACGAAGGCAACACGGTGCTTATGTACGACCAAAGTCCAGAAATTATGCAGGTGGTGCGTTACTGGGTGAGCCAGCAAGAGGGCGCCGAGCTCCTAACGTTTGAGCAGGCCCGCTTAGCCCAGGCGTACGCAGGCGCGTTTGTGCCCGGCCTGCCGCAGTATCAAAAACGCAATTGGCTGCTCGCGTTTGCGGCCTACAAATGGCTGGCTGCACGAGATAATTTGTCGCAAATGTCTGCGACAAAGTTGCAAAAAACTCAAGAGCTACAAGTTCCCGCCCGCATGGACATGCGTAGCATAGCCGACAAAACCATCGTAATGGACGGTGCACACAACGGGCAGAAAATGACCGCATTTTGGCAGAGTTTTGCGGTAAAATACCCGGGTGTACGTCCCACGGTACTGTTTGCGCTAAAGCAGGGCAAAGAAATGGCAGATATTGCCCCGCTGCTACGGGACTACGCTGGTGAAGTCGTGGTGACAACGTTTGAAAAGTCACATGATGTCCCAGTTGTGTGTATGGAACCAAGTGAAATCGCCAGCGTACTGACGGCATATGGGGTAAAACATCGGGTAGTGCGCGACCCGCGGCAAGCGTATAAAGCGTTTCTCACAGCAACGGAAACAGTTGGTGTTATTACCGGCTCATTCTTCTTCATTTCGCAACTACGTGAAAGTCACAAGGAGCTCAAATGATCCGCTGTCATTCGGGCCTTAGAGCCGGAATCTCGGTGCTTACAAGATTCCGGGTCCCCGTACATTCGACGGGGCACGGCAAGCCCGGAATGACCAGGTGGGCTAAGTCGTCAACTAAGGAGCTCAAATGATACGCGACATAGTGGCAATAGACAGCAACGGCGGCATGGCGAAAGGTGGCAAAACGCCGTGGCACATCCCAGCAGACATTGCGTATTTTCACGAACAAACCAAGCGCTTTGGCGGCAACCTGCTCGTGGGTCGTGGTAGCTACGAAGCAATGAAACAGGGTTTAACCGCGCGCCAAGGAATAGCTGCTTGGCCACCTGCCGGCAGACAGTTGTATGTGCTGACTTCGCAGGACATTCCAGAGGAACCGGGCGTGTACATTGTGCGGTCACTCCCCAAGTTTTTGGCAGAAATGAAAGCCCTAGGCAAAGATGTCTGGAACGGGAGTATAGCCGAAGTTGAACCAGACGAAATCTACCTTACACGCGTGCATGCTGGCTACGATTGCGACAAATTTTACCCCATAAAACGGCTGCAAAACTACCGCCTTGTTTCGTCGACGCCAGGAAAACCTTTGCCCGGCGAGCCGCACTATGACTACGAAGTGTATGCTCGCTTACAGCGCCCGTAAGGTATGTGTGGTGTACTGATAGTATGAAAAAAGACGTTGCGCTCCTGCGAGCGGTAGCATCGGTGCTGTTGCGTCGGCATGTGAGCCGTTTGTTTGCTGTTCCGGGTTTGGTGATTTTGGGACTTGTCGTAGCCGTGGTGTGGTGCCTAAAAACATATGGCGGTTGGTGGATACTCTGCCTCGTTGTGCTAGTGCTTATGCTTGCTGTACTTGGTGGAGCGTGGCTGCTGAGTATGTTTATGGCCCGTTTACTAGCCCCGCGTTCGCTAAAGCGCGACGAGCAGCGAGACATAGCTGGGTTTACCGACCGAGTGGTGTTGTTGACTGAGCAGGCACGAACACCGTTGCCAATGCTAGGTCTGCGACTTGTACGAGATATGTTGCTGCACCGTGACATTCGTTCGCTGAAACGAGTTATAGACCAAAGCAGCACGTTGCGCAGCGACTATGCCGCACTGCGAAACAAGCTAGAACAGTAGCTTTTGGCACTCTTGACATAAGAGTGCCAAGTGCTTTATACTAAGGTTAGCACTCAAATAGGTAGAGTGCCAAACGTAATTGTAAAGGAGGAACCACACATGACCCAACTCGTACCATTTGACCCATTTGTAGAGCTGCAGGCGCTGCAGCGCAACTTTCTCGGCGACGACTGGATGACGCCAGTCAAACACATGCGTCTCCCCACGACCGATGTGTACACCGACGAAGACAAACAGCTCGTTGTCGAAGCGCACCTGCCCAACTTTGACGACAAAGATGTCGACATTCATATCGATGGCAGCGCCCTCGTGATCTCGGCCGAAAAGCACGAGCAAGAAAAAGACAAGGCCAAAAAGTATGTCGTACGCGAAAGCAGTAGCAGTTTTTACCGACGCATACAGCTGCCCAAAATTGCCGACCTCGACAAAATCGACGCCGACATGAAAGACGGCGTACTCAAAGTAATTGTACCCTTTAAAGAGCTCCCCGCTCCCAAAAAAATCACCATTAAGAAAAAATAGTCGCACCGTTACAACCGCTCTGACCCACGTCCATTTTTTTCGCCCTCCAGGCGTTTGCAAGGGAAAAAGTGCACAAGCACTTTTTCACCTTTGCTTCACCTACCAACCCCTCCGGTTGAAAAAAATGGACGTGGGTCAGACAACCGCTAGAAACGCACCAGGCTTGGGTGTACTATAAGACGGTGAAACAACGTCTCACCACACTACTAAAGTCAGGTTGGTTCCAGAACGAGCGCGCGTTTACAGCCCTTGAAGCCTTGCTGGTGCTGGTAGTGTGCGGAGTGATTGTACTCACGGGGTATGCTGTATACGCCAAGGCTTCTCGATCATCGTCGTACGCCTCCCTCCCAGCCAAAACGCCACATGAGCTGTCCGAGGCTCATACTGCGTTTGGGTTTGCTGTGCTGAAACAGGTGTATGCAAGTGGGGCAGACGAAAACACGGTGATATCGCCAACCAGCATACATTACGCGCTCTCGATGACGCGCGAAGGTGCCCTAGGCGACACAAAACAGGCCATGACCAAAGCGCTGCAGCTGTCGCAGCTTGCTGGTGGCACCGATACTATTGCCGCAAAAAGCCGTGAGTCTTTGGAAGGTTTTAAAAAGCCGGGCCAAGGCGTAGAGCTACGTATCGCAAATTCAGTTTGGACTGACAAAAGGTTTCCGGTAAGGCCCACATTTGTAGAGGTGCTTAGCAAGTATTATGACGCCCAGGCGCAGTCGCTCGATTTTGCCGATCCGGCTGCGCCTACACGCATAAACGATTGGGTTTCTGAAAAAACACGGGGCAAAATCTCAACTGTTATCGACAAAACAGCCGGTAGCAGCATGGTTATCGTTAACGCAACATATTTTATTGGCAACTGGCTCAACGATTTTAAAGAGAGTCAGACCAAAAATGCTACCTTTACCAAAACAGACGGTACGACGTACCAAACCCCACTTATGCACCGCTACGGCGACATGCCGTACTACGAAACTGCTAACCTGCAGGCTGTAAAACTGCCGTATGGCGAGGTTGCAGCGGTGGAATCGCCGCGGTATAGTATGTATGTTTTTCTCCCGCAAGATATCAAAAAATTTGTTGGGACGCTGAACGTTTCAACTTGGTCGAGCTATGTCGAAAAATTTAAATCTGTCGAAGGCGAACTACTGCTTCCAAAATTTACCACGGCATACAGTCAGTACCTTAAACAACCGCTGACGCAGCTGGGTATGGGGAAAGTCTTTGGCCGCACGGCGGAGTTTAACGGGATCTCTCCGGGGGCGTATGTCGACGATGTGATACATAAAACGTATCTCGATGTCAACGAAAAAGGCACCGAGGCAGTGGCCGTGACAGCACAAATATCGGCTGGGGCGGTCGAGGGCGCCGATCAGCCAAAGCCGTTTCGCATGGAAGTCAACCGACCGTTTTTTGTCGCTATACAAGACCACCATACTGGCGAGTTGATTTTTACTGGCGTGATTACCGCTCCGCACAGTCGCTAATTTGGTTTCGAGTTTCGATTGTTTGCGTATATACTAGTTTTGTATGCGCCCGTAGCTCAGCGGATTAGAGTACTTGGCTTCGAACCAAGGGGTCGTAGGTTCAAATCCTGCCGGGCGTACCATTTTACAAGAGGGGCTCGCCCCTCTGCTGCACTTCTCGAAATAAATTCGAGAAGCTTGCACTCCCCCCTAAAGCACGGCTGTCGCCTCGTTGACCATAACTTAATAAGTAGTTCAAGAGGCGCTCGCCACGTTCCAGACCCTGGGATTTCACTGCGTCAGGCATAGCCTGACCCGGAAAGTCCCCTTACGACCCGCTACTAGCGGCTCTCACTCTCTGCATCGGATTCGAAATAAATTCGAAATGCTTGCACTCGCCTTAAAGCTCGGCTGTCGCCTCGTGGGCTATCACTGAAAATTCACTCACCAAAACAAAAGGAGCAAACGTGTACATCGCACAAACCACCAAAGACTTTGAACAAGCCAAAACTGCGCTTATGCAGGTGAGCGACGCGTTGTTTAACTGGTCCTCGCTGGGCAAACTAGTGCTTTGTGTGCTTGTTGCGGTGGTGCTGGGAGCGATTATCGCAAAGCTGCTGCGCTATGTCACCAAGGCGCTAGCGCGGGCGGCCGATGCCTCGAAAGACCTGACTATGGTTAACCGTCTGCGACGCCTTGAGACGATTGTGGTTATTGTAATTGCGGTGTCGAGGCTGTTTTTGCTGGTGATTGCCGTGTATATTTGGTGGATTATTACGCACCCGTCTGGCACAAAGCCAAACGCCATTTTGGGCGCCGGCGCACTTACAGCGGTGATTATTGGTGGTATGCTAACGCCGTTACTGCGCGATTTTTCGTTTGGGGCCGGTATGATGGCAGAGCGGTGGTTTGGGGTGGGCGATCTTATTAGTATTGACTTTCCAGACGTGCAGGGTGTGGTCGAGCGGATTACCCTGCGCTCGACGCGACTCCGTGGACTAAACGGCGAGGTTATATGGGTGGCAAACCAGACAATAAACGGCGTCAAGGTGGCGCAAAACGGCGTGCACGCCACGGCGGTAGAGCTTTTTGTGACAGATAAGGTGGCAGGCGAAGAGCTGATAGACACGACCAACAAACTGCTGCCCGGCGGGCTGTCGCTGCTTGTGTCGCCCATGCGCGTCGTCGAAGTGGTGCAAACCGACAACAGCATATGGCACATTACCGCCATTGGCGAAACCGCGCCGGGGCGGGAATGGATACTGGAAAAAAACGCCCTCGACATACTAAAAAAACTCGACGAAAGACGCCGTAAACCCATCTTAATCATCGATCCGGTTGCTCGCTACGCCGACCCAGACATGGAACGCGAGCTTGCCCGCGCAGTGCGCAACGCGCGTAAAAAGCGCGCACCTATTAACTACCGCCAGGCCATTGGCACGCTGGCTGTTAAACGAGGCAAAACCAAATGAGCAGGGGCTGGAGTGCCAAATCCTAAATCCAAACTTCTAAACACCCCTCCTCCATTTCACTCCTTGTAGCAATCTGACTACAGACTGCTACAAAGCGGAAATTACGGAAAGACACGTAGAGAAATCCTAAATCCTAATTTCTAAACCCTAAACAAATCCAAATATCATAAATCCCAATGTCCCAAACCGCGGCCGCAGGCCGCTGAAGGACATGTCCTTCGTAGCTTCAGCGAAGAAGGATGCCGCTAAGTGAGACCATTGCCTAAGCTCCCGCCTGGCGCTTAGCACCACATGTGCGAGGACTATCCTTTCACAACTTTGTGAAAGGATAGTCCTCGCACATGTGGTGATTTGGTCGGTTGTTGAACTGACAACTGCTGACCGAGAGGTGTCGCCTGTGGGGGCGAGACCCCACATTTTCTAACAAATCATTCATACCAGCGGACCACAAACAGCGCACAAACACCGCACAAGCGGCGCAAAAGTTTTGACTTGTTTTGACTAACTGGCTCAGGTCCCCCGAGGGAGTGAAAGAGTAAATGTTGTGCCCTTTGTAGGATTATTTTGGGCGCGTAGTGTACCGCCGTGCGCCAAAGCAACTTGCTGGGCAATCGAAAGCCCCAGCCCATGACCACTCACGTTTTGACTGCTGCGCGAGGTGTCGGCTCGATAAAACCGGTCAAAAATATGGGGCAAATCTTTGGCGGCAATACCGGCCCCCTCGTCGCACACCTGCACAACCGTATGTGTTTTATGCTGTGTAGCCGTGAGTGTCACGGTGCTTTTAGCGGGACTGTATTTGACGGCGTTTTCCAGCAATATCACCAGCAAATCGGTGAGGCTTTCGGCGTTTGCGGTAACAGAAACGGCGCCGTCGACAGTGGTTTTAATACGCATGTTTTTGGTTTGTGCCAGCGGTATAACTCGGTTCACAGCCTCAATTGCAATCGGCTCAAGTGTGGTGACGACGCGCGCCAGGTTGTGTCCGTTTGCAAGCATAAGCAAACGGTCGGTAAGCGTGCGCATGCGTAAAACTTCGTCGAGGTTGCTGGTAAGTAGGGCGCCGTAGTCGGCTTTTGTCGCGCGTTTGTCGCGCAGCCCAACTTCTATTTCTGACTGCATAATGGTAAGTGGGGTGCGCAACTCGTGGGCGGCATCACTGCTAAACCGGGTTTGCGCCTCGAGAGCGTCTTCGACGGGCTGCATGGTGTAGCGAGCCAGTAGGTAGCTCCCCACGGCGCCCGCCGAGAGCACAAGCAGGTTAAATAATAGCAGCTGAGTAATCAGTCGGCCACGACTTTCGGCAATATGCTGTGTGCGCCACGCCGTAACGATATCGTCGTCGACAAAAACAAGCCGGTTTTCTGCCCGGCGAGGACCAAACCCACGCTGCAGTTCGTTGCTTGCCACCTGGTACACCACCGAACTAAACAGCAGGCTCACCACCAGCAATATTAGCGTGTACCAGGCGCTAAGGCGAACGGTGGCCGAGTGAAACAACTGTTTCATGCAGTAGCGCTTATTTTGTACCCAAACCCGCGCACGGTGTGTAGCAGCGGTTTGCCGGGAAATGGTTTGTCGATTTTGTTACGCAAATAGCCTATGTACGCCTCGACGGTGTTGGGCAAAATATCGGCGTCAAAATCCCAGACGTGGGTAATAATGTTGTCTTTGCTGAGCACGCGGTCTTGGTTGCGCATAAGGTATTCGAGCAGTGCGTATTCGGTTTGTGAGAGCGAAATAGGTTTGTCGTTTCGACGCACGCTGTACCCGACGGTGTCGAGGCTAAGATCGCCCACGGCGAGCACGGTCTGCTGGGTGTCGTGGGGACGGCGACTGAGTGCGCGCAACCGAGCGAGCAGCTCCTCAAAAGAAAACGGTTTGACGAGGTAGTCGTCGGCACCAGCGTTGAGCCCCTGCACTCGGTCGCGTACTTGGCCCTTTGCAGTCAGTAGCAAAATGGGAGTGTTAACGTGCTGGGCACGTAGTTTTTGACACAGCTCTAGGCCGTCCATGCCGCCGGGGAGCATGCGGTCGAGGATAATGGCATCGTACTTGTCGCCAAGGGCAGCTGCAAGGCCGCTTGGGCCATCGCTACAGATTTCGACAGTTGAATGTTCTTGCTCGAGCCCGCGTTTGATAGCGTGGGCAATTTTGGGCTCGTCTTCGATAAGGAGTAGTTTCATAGGGCTAGTATAGGATACTATGCTGAATTATGCCTGAGAATTTCCTCGTCATACTATTGCCTGGCACATCCTGCTGTTGCAAGGAGTCCCCCTGCAACAGCGTTGCAGGGGGACTCCTTGCAACGCTTGCAACAGGGAGGCGCCGTGCACTGTTTGCAACGTTTGGGAATGGTTTGCGCTAGTTGGTGGAGCGAGTATTGCTGGAAGTTGGAGCGTTACCATTGCCGCCCATCATGCCGCCACCACGATTGCCATGTCCACGGCCTGGTCCGCCGTGTCCATGACCGCCACCCATGACGAGGTATCGGTACTCAGTAGGAATGTTGTTGTCGCTGAACCATTTGTCGAGCTCTGTGCGCTTCGTTTCCATGGTGCTTTTGCGCTCTTCGTCGGTTTTGGTTTGCATGGTGGTACGGTTGACTTCGCGCTCTTTTTGTATTTCTGCGCGTTTTGCGGTAATGGCGTCAGCTTGTTTTTGGGTGAGTTTGCCATCTTTGACGAGCTGATCTAGTTCGGTTTTGAGCTCGGCTGTGCGCTGAGTTTCCATTTTAGTGTGCTGCTCATCAAATACAGCTTGCACATCTGCTTTGTTTAGTTTAAATTTGGTCGATATTGCGTCGACCAGACTCGACATCGGGCTGTTAGCACTGTTGTTTTGTGTGGCTGCAGTGGCAACGCCGAGGCCAGCGATACCAGTGGTAGCGACGGCGACGGCTATGCCTGCGGTAACAAGTGATTTTTTCATAGTGTACTCCAAGTTAGGGTTAATGTTGTTGCAACATTTTCTATACTACTGGTGTTGTATGAGAACGCACTGAGAGCAAACGTAACGAAAATCACCCCTGTAATACCTGCATCCCAGGCTAAAAGTAGTTGCGGCCATCAAACAGGTCAGACACAGAACCGCCAGTGGCGATTTCGTGCAGAGCAGTCGCGATCAGTGGTGCCACCGGGAGTACCGTTAGACGGTCGCCGAGCACCTTTTTGGCGTAGGCGGTGGGGACGGTATCGGTGACAACCAGCTTGTCTATGAGGCCGCTCGTCATGCGTTCTATGGCTGGGTCCGAAAGTAGGGCATGGGTGGCGCTGGCAATCACCTGGGTAGCGCCAGACTGGCGAAGGGTTTCTGCGGCGGTTATAAGCGTACCGGCGGTGTCGATCATGTCGTCGGTCATAAAACATATGCGGCCGTCTACGCCCTGTAGTTTTTTAGGTCTAACAAGCTTGGACGAGTCGTGGCGATCGCGCGTTTTTTGCAGGTGACGCAAGCGTATACCCAAGAGGTCAGCGGCTCGCTCGGACTCTTTGGCACGACCAGTGTCGGGCGAAACAATGGCAAAGAGCTCTGGGTCACGGTCGCCCATTTCGGCCCTGAGGCCGTCTAAAATAAGTCGCTCGGCAATCAGGTGGTCAAACGGTCCGCGAAACGTGCCCTGTACCTGCGGCGAGTGCATGTCGATGGTTACGAGCCGATGAGCGCCTGCGCCGGCCAGCATGTTGGTGACGACAGCGGCAGAAATGGGTTCGCGACCCTTGGCTTTGCGGTCTTGACGACTGTAGCCCAAGTAGGGGATGACGACGGTGATTTCTCGCGCAGACGAGCGGTAGGCGGCGTCGATTAGTAGCATGGTTTCCATAAGGGCATCGTTGACCGAGAGGTTGCGTTTGTAGTCGTGGGCAAAGGTCTGAATGATAATAACGTGTTTGCCCCGAACAGATTGCGTGTACTGTACGTATAGCTCGCTGTTGGCAAAACGTTTGGTGTTGACTGGGCCGAGCGTAAGCCCCATGTGCCGGGCGGTTTCCTGTGCGAGCCGCGGGTGCACTGTGCCGGTTACAATGTACAGATCATTTGGGTTAAGGGTAACTTTGGTGCCATTCATAATCGTTTTGGTGCCTCCCCGCGCCACTTACGTCGATATTTCTCAGTATAGCACCTTCGAAACACTCTCGTGCCTCTTCACCGAAACGGGTTATGCGGCGGCAACGTCTTAAAAATAGTAGTGGTCGTACGGCGGTTACTGGTAGTAACATCACAACGTGGCCGCATGCGTGCCGTACCGCAGTGTAGGCAGCGCCAGCGTTGCTTACTATTCTCTGTACCGTTTCTTACTAGTTTTTGCCCGCACTGCGGATACTTTTTTGTCTCTTTCATTTATGGAAGGGGCATCCATAATATGGAGTATTTAACAGATGAGATATGCAACATTTTTACACGATTTTTGTCTAGTAAATCACATTCCTTACATGTCGAGTGCCCGTGTCCCATCTTGGCAACCAAGCAAAAAGTCGACACGTTGGTCGACTCTTTACTTGGAGGGCCAGGAGGGACTCGACCTACCTTTGGCAGGCCCGTGACTGCGCGGTTACAAGCACAGCTTGACCGGCGCAGGTCACCTTGCGACCCGCCACTGGCGGCTCTCACCTCGACATTCCTCAAATGTCGAGTGCCCGTGTCCCATCTTGGCTCCATACAAAAAGCCCTGTCTCTCGACAGGACTCTTTGTCTGGAGGGCCAGGAGGGACTCGAACCCTCGACATTCTGCTTAAGAGGCAGACGCTCTAACCAGCTGAGCTACTGGCCCGGCTTCCCGCAGGGAGGCCGGGCTGGCCCCTCTGAAGGCTTCCCGCAGGGAGGCCGGGCTGGCCCAGACTCGCTGACGGTGCAATACGTTTTTGAAGCGCAGATCGTATACTGCTACTGCCTTTGACTTGCTTTTCCCGTAGCCTTGCTTGCGCGGGCGTACGGTAAGCTTCGTAGTAAGCGATCTCTACGGGTAGTCTATACCTTGTGGAGATAACGTTACCACGTTGATGTTGCGCAACTCTTTGCTTAAGATCTGATGTCGAGCCGTAGTAGTACCCATTGTCTTTATTTGATTGTAAGACATAGCAATAATACATAACTCGCAACAGGGATAAGTGTAGCAAAACAACCTCTGTTTTGGCAAGACCCCTTGTGGCTGGTACAATGGTGGCATGAAAGAACTAAACGGGAGAGAACTGGCGGGGTTTATCAAAGAGCGGCAGGCCGGCGAGGTGCGGCGGCTCAAACAAGCGCTGGGCGTTACGCCCAAGTTAGCCATTGTGTATACGCGCGAACACGGACCAAGTCTGACCTATATGGGCATGAAAAAGCGCTATGGTGAAGACATTGGCGCTGCCGTAGATGTGCATTTTGTGGCACAAGACAAGGTGCGAGGGTTGCTCGAAGAGCTCAACGCCGATGCTAACGTCCACGGTGTTATTGTGCAGTTGCCGCTGGCCGACCCGAGCGAAACAGACGCAGTCGTCAACATGATAGCGCCAGCCAAAGACGTCGACGGTCTTGGCAAAACAGCGCCCTACACGCCCGCAACCCCTATGGCCATTCTGTGGCTACTGGCTGGCTACAATGTGCCGCTGGAAAAGTCACGGATTGCACTCGTGGGCCGAGGCAAGCTGGTCGGGGCACCACTTATCGAAATTTTTACCGACAGTGGCTACGACTTTGTGCTCGTGCATAGCAAAACGCCAAACACCAAAGAGCTACTACTAGAGTCAGATGTTATTATCACTGCCACCGGTTGCGCAGGTCTTATTACGCCAGACATGATCAAGCAAGGCGCCGTGGTTGTTGACGCCGGTGTCGCGGGCGAAAAAGGTCAAACCGTTGGCGACCTCGACCCCGCTGTGTACGAACGCGACGATCTTACCATTACCCCCACCAAAGGCGGCGTTGGCCCACTTACCATCTGCGCCCTCTTCGAAAACACTCTCCGCGCCGCCGCCGAAACGGCCCAATAGCATGAAAATAGGGGTGTTTGATTCTGGCGTTGGCGGTCTAAGCGTCGCGCGAGCGATTGAACAGGCGCTCCCACAGCATTGCGTGGTGTTTCGGCACGATAGCCCAGAGCATTTTCCCTACGCAACAAAAACGCCCGACGAAATATATGGCTATGTTGTGCCAATCTTGCAGTCACTGGTAGATGATGCCTGTGTCGTGATAGTCGTGGCATGCAATACGGTCAGTACGACACTCATCGATCGTCTGCGAGACGCCTTTGAGGTTCCGTTTGTTGCCATTGAACCCATGGTAAAACCAGCCGCAGCACAGACGAAAACAGGCGTAATTGCCGTTTGCGCGACCCCTACAACGCTTGCGAGCAATCGCTACCGGCAGCTAAAAGAGCAGTACGCGTCTGGCGTTACCGTGCTCGAACCTGACTGTGCTGACTGGTCGCGTCTTATTGAGCACAACGAAATGAACCAGGCACGGCTACACAGAGAGATTACGCCAGTGCTTGCGGCAGGCGCAGATGTGATCGTGCTCGGCTGTACGCATTACCATTGGATCGAAGCAGATATCCGTGCACTCGTAGGGCCTACCGTCACCATACTGCAGCCCGAAGATGCGGTGCTACGCCAGCTTACACGAGTGCTTGCACAGCTTGACTAAACTGAGTGCCCCGATCTTTGTAGTCGGTAAACATATCAAAACTCGCGCAGGCGGTCGAAAGTAGCACAATGTCACCCGGCTCGGCTGCAGCACAGGCTGTGTCAACAATTTCCCCCATAGAACTCCCGCCCGCTGTAAAGTTCAAAAATCCAACTTTTTCTAAGGCTGCTTGCAGGCGGGCAGCCTGTTCGCCTATAAGCAAAACGGTGCGTACGTTGCTGTCTAGTACTGTTTGCGCAAGCTGATCGTAGCTAGCGCCCTTATCAGATCCGCCCAAAATAACGACTTTTGGTTGCGCAAACGCTTGCAAGGCAACAATGGCGGTTTCTGGTGTAGTGCCAAAACTGTCGTCGTAAAACCGCACGCCGCGGTACTCGCGGACAAATTCTAGGCGGTGGGGAAGGCCGGTAAAGGTGGTGAGTACGTCTCGGAGGGCGGTTTTGACGGTGTTGATTTCGTCTGGGGTGGCTGGGACAAGGGCGTGCCACACGGTGGTAACGGCAGCGCAGGCGTTTTGCCAGTTGTGACGACCGAGGAGTTTAAGCTCGCTAGTGCGGCAAATGTCGTGGCTTTCTAGCGTGATGGTGTCGTTTTGTACGTACGCGCCGGGTGGTGCGTAGTAGGGGGTTTTGTGGCCGGGGCTATGACTGGCTATCTCTGTTGAATCGGCGTTTTCGGCGTAATATATTGCGACGTCGTCGCGTTTTTGGTGAGCAAAAAGTTGTGATTTGGCACGGGTGTAGTCTGCCATGTCGGCGTGCCAATTGAGGTGTTCGGGGACAACCATTAGGCAGGTGGCAAGATGAGTGCTATGTTGTATGTCGCACAGCTGGAAACTACTTAGCTCTAGTACGACCCAGTCGTCTGGCCGTAGGTCGTGCACAAACTCGAGGGGTGAGCGACCAATGTTACCGCCCAAAAACACTCGCCGTCCAGCCGCTTCGAGCATTTTTGCAACAAGCGTACTGGTAGTGCCTTTGCCCTTTGTGCCAGTAATGCCGATGGTGTTTTTGGTGGGGCATACGCGCAAAAACTCGTCTACCGCCGTGGTTAGCTTTGGTTCGACACCACGGTTTTTAGGAAGAATTACCTCTGGTGCTATGCCCGCGCTTCGTACAACCATGTCAAACTGCGCGAGGTTTTCCAGATAGTTTTCGCCCAGTTGCGCTGCGTACTCCCCCGGCACCGTCAGGTTTTTACTCTGGTCGCAAACAGTTATCTCATGTCCCAGCCCAGCAAAATACCGCGCACTCACAATCCCCTCAGTCGCATATCCAACAATCGCAATCTCCATCCTTCAATCATACCCGAAGATGGCATGTGCGAGGACTGTCCTTTCACATTTACAAAACGCTGCTGCTTGCCCTCTGTTCACAATCTGATACTATGCATACAAATAATGTGAAAGGACAGTCCTCGCACATGCCATCACGGAATAGCCTGAAAGAATACGCTGAAGACTCTTACTACCATGTCTACAACAGAGGGGTTGAAAAGAGAATAATTTTTTTGGATGATGATGACTACACAGTTTTTTTAGGGCTACTCAAAAAATATTTGAGTGGTGATAAAAAAGATGCAAACACCAATAATCGACACAGATTTCCTGTTATAGGTCACGAGTTACAGCTACTCGCCTATTGCCTTATGCCAAACCACGTACATCTACTTTTTTATCAAAAAACAAGAGACGGTTTGCCGAAACTCATGCGTCGTGTTATGACAGGGTACGCCATGTATTTTAACGCCAAATACAACAGGGTGGGATCTCTGTTTCAGGGGAGATACAAGGCGTCACGTATAAATGCCGAGGCATACCTGCAACATATTTCGCGCTACATTCATTTAAACCCGTCAGACTATAAGACGTGGCCGTATTCAAGCCTGGTGTACTACGGTGGGCAAAAGCAAACGCCTGCTTGGCTCGACACCCAACCGATACTGGCGATTTTTGAAGAACGACGCGTAGACTATCTAGAGTTTGTCGACCAGTACGTCGACACTAAACGCGAGCTTGACGCCATAAAATGGCAGCTTGCGAATAACCTTGAAGATGAATGATCTAGTGTGAAAGGACAGTCCTCGCACGTAAAATTTACGTGCGAGGACTGTCCTTTCACAAACCGTAGGGAGGTTAGGCGGCGAGTTCTAGTTTGACCATTTCGGCGACTTGGCGGGGGGTCATTTCGGCTTTGACTATGTAGCGGTTTATGCCCAGCTCTTTAAGCTCTGGAGGAGCTTGTTCTTCGCCGGAGTTGGTCAGGACGATGACCTTGATTTTTTTGCCCCAGGTGGTTTTGCGCATTTTGGCGAGCATTTCGTCGCCGGTCATTTCGGGCATCATAAGGTCTAGTAAGATAATATCTGGGCGCATTTCTTCGGCTAGCGCCAGGCCAAGTTTGCCGTTTGAGGCTGTTTCTACCTCGTAACCCTCGGCCTCAAACTTGAGCCGGTACATGCCGCTAATGGCTTGATCATCTTCGACGATTGCAACTTTTATCATAGTGCTTTTATTATACCACTAAGAAACTAAAGTTCGGCTTTTTGCCGTAGATTGAACCAGTCAAGACTGACAAGGCTTATCCAGATAGGTTTTGTCGACTTTGATCTGTTTTAGCCTGGCAATCGTCTACCTAGCACCCCAACTCACAAATCCCCTATCACCATAACCGACCATCTTCCGGTTCATAAACTGTTCTTTTTTGTTCAGTGTACATCCGGTACCCTTCACAAAAACAGAATAGTTTCTGAACTCGGAATCTGGCAGTTCTATGATAGGGTATTTGCGAGTTGGGGTACTAGTATTCGCTAGACTGGGTTTTTTGAGGCGCGACAGGTTACCCGCGGGGCAGCCCCAAAACCTCTCGCGCAATCGCCACCACCTGACTGGGCGTATGATGCGCCTTAACCACGTAGCGGTCCACCCCTAAAAATCGCAGGCTCGATGGTGCTTCGTCGCGACTAAGGTTGGTAAGTATAATGACGCGTATGTCGGCCCCCCAGTCTTCGGCCCGCACCCGAGCCAGCAACTCGTCGCCCTGCATGCCCGGCATACGCAGGTCAAGCAACAGCAAATCTGGCGGCGCCTCTTTAAGCAGCCGATACCCATCTCGTGCGTTATACGCAACTTTTACGAGAAAGCCTTCATGTTCAAATTTTGATTTGTACAGATGGACGATCGGTAGTTCGTCTTCTATTAGGGCCAAAGAGTATTCTGAAGAGTTGACCATAAAAATATTGTAGCACAATTTCGATTGACAAACTATAGTAAAAATACTATAGTTAGGATATTATTTATCATGAACAACCTGTATACCGAACCTGAGAACTCTTCATTGCATGAGGCTATGAGTATAAGAAACATTGTTAAGCTTGGAGCAATGTGTACGGGTTGGGCTGTAGCTGCTACTATTGGATATGAGACTATGATGACTGGTACTCAGGTTGAGTTACCAAACGCAGGCTATATGGAGCCTGCACAGAACTTTATGACAAATCTAGATGTTTTTATAGGAGTTCCCGGTGCGGTTGGTCTATGTACCGCGACAGCTATACTTGTAAAAAATAAAGTCGATTCCCAGTTTGGTAGTAACGAAACAAAAGAACGCTCAAAAATGATTGATACGCTTTCTTCTAGAGATCTTGTCTCAAGCGGAACGGTAGTTTCATTTGGTGAGAAATTTATGCGACGGGTTGGTTCAGGAAAGCTACCAGTGATTGCGTCTGCTGCAGCAACCGTTGCCTGTTTGGTAAGTATGACAGGAAATGAAATAGCCGAAGGTCCGCAGCGTGCAATAGATTCTTTTATTGAGTATAGCGAACAAAATCCAGACGTTCTTGTTGTTCAAGACAGAAATGCAAGTCCAATGAGTACGAGCGCACTAAGTCCTCAGGATGCAGAGACATTGCTTGAGCATGCTCAAGCAGAAGACATCCCTGCATTTCCTGTCAATAAAAATCTTGGAAACGTCACATTTTTTCAAGAAAGTATGTTCGGCGGTGGCGTAAGAGTGATGGCCACTCTTGCCTTCGGCGTACCGGTCACCAAAGACTCCCCGTTGTATTGGGATGGTAAAGGATGTAATGGTGAGCTGCCTATCTACGTTGATGAGACTGCAGATTTTATACCAGCACAAGGAGCTCAAGTGAATGGTATGGACGTGAAGATAGTGGGTTTCAAAGAGGGTATATCTGCCATAAACCGTATAGGTATTATCGCAGACGAAAGAGGCTTATCTTGTATGAATAGAAATAAAAATACTCATTTTGTTGGTTTGCAAACCGACCCTGATACAGTAGAAGCACTACTACTCGCAAACGGGCTTTCAGATAGAGCAGTTGTGATTACACTTGATCGGTATAAAAATAATAGCGAGTCTTTTTGGACTAAAAACTCAAAGCCTATTACAAATGTGGTATCACTTCTGGCAATGATTATGGCGGGTGCAGCCACGGGTAACAGTTTGCGTTTACGCATAGAAAAAAGCCGTCGTGAAATGGCTGCTTTGCTTGCGAATGGCGTTAAAATCTCTACATTACAAAGTATAGAGACGCTTCGTGTCGCAAAAGATACGCTGGTGGCATCTGTATCTGGGGTGATTGGTTCAAGTGCCGTCGCGCCGTTTATAAGCAGTGCAGTGTATGGGTTACAATTGCACATGTCGCCTCGAGATGTTCTGGTTGGCGCAGGGGCGGTCGTAGTTGGTGCGGGCGTAAGTCTTTATCGAGCGTTTGGTACTCCTTCGAGGGTTATAAAAATTATTGATCCATCTGAAGCGACATTATAAGGTCAGGGAGAGAATATGTTGATGAAGCGTAAAACAGATCGAAAACCCCGGCCTGAGAGTCAACAACCTCTACCAATATCTCTAGAAAACGTGCGTTTGGTGCTTGGAGGAAGAGCTCTGCTTAACGGAGTTGATTTGTCGGTGGAAGCAGGAGAGACTATCGTTGTCTCAGGGGCCAGCGGATCGGGTAAGTCTACTATATTGCGTATATTACAAGGGCTACAGGCGATTGATGGTGGGAACGTACGCGTACAGGGTCAACAAGTTTCGACCACGGACCCATTTCCAGGAAATATGGCTGTTGTGGGACAAAGACCAAATCTAATAGATACGCATAATCCGTATACAAATTTGATGATCGCAGCCTCTCTAAAGATGATACCAAGGAATGATGATCTCCGTGCCCAAATAGCGGATGGTTTTGGTATAGGGTATTTATTTGAAAGAAGTCATGCCGAAACGGGGAGACGTATGACCTCTAATGAAGGTAGTACTGGTCTATCGGGCGGCGAAAAGGCACGATTAGCGCTTGGTCGAGCGTTGCTGACGTTGCCCGATGTGCTGTTGCTAGATGAGCCTACAGCAGCTCTCGATAGCACAAGTAAAGTACGGATTCATAGCCAGCTTCATGCTCTTCGTCAGGAAAAGCCGTTCCAATCAATGACTATAGTTGAGGTTAGTCATGATCTTGGGACTATCCCGGAAGGGTATGGCATGCTGTACGAACTCAGCAATGGACTCCTGCACCCTACTGATAATCGAGACAGATGTATCCTGTAGTAAAAACTACAACTTTAATGTTGACACTTTTCTGGTAAAATTTTCTTGAAGTACGTTGATACACCAATACGTCGTCGGTTTCTAGGCCGACGACGTATTTTTTATAATTATTAGGCATTTAAGCAGACATGTGCTTGACCTTATCTAGCTTATATGATATAATTTTCAAAATGTTAAAGTATTTAATAGTTTGTCGTAGACAACAAGAGGAATAAGACTACCGCGCAATGACTTACCCAGAAAGTGATGGACGATATTATTCTTTAGCTCCAACGGGAACAGAAGGTGGAGCTCAAACTTTACTTACAGTAGAGCAGGCGCTTTCAGGCCTCGTACTAAGCGACGAGTGTGTATCCATTCAGGAGCCAGCGCAGCGATATCGACTTGGTGAGATATCTGGATTTAGAAAAGTAAACCCCGAGGATATGGGAGTTGAAGGCATAAATATGCCGCGCGCTATTACGATGGTAAGTATTAAAGATCCTTATGTCGAGATATACAACGCTGCGAATCGGTGGAATGTACAGTATCAGGAAACTCTTTACAACGGGCTCGCTACGAAAGCTCGTGAGTCTGGAGAATGGACGCAGAGACCAGGAAAAGCATACATATTCGACGCAGAAGGAACAGCATATGGAGTTTTTGCAACCGGTTCAAAAAGCTTAACCAGAGCATTTTTTAGCGAGTATCTTCACAGCAACGCCTTAGTGCAATGGCGAAGCTTAATACCAACAGCGGAAGCGTTGATTTATTTGTCAGACCCTCAGTCAGTGGATAATGTAGTTGGAAGAGACGGCACAACAGTCCCAATGGATAAGACTGCTAAAATGTGGTTGACCTTGTGTAGTGATGCGCGCGGAATGCGAAGTAGGGCAACGGTGATGAGTTATATCGGACGTGAGTTTGCAGAAAGAGATATTGCATGGTCAAGACGTCTAGTATATTGGATGAGTGCAGCGTCTGGCACTGCACTCCCAACGATGCAGGCTGCGCTAGCTGCGGGTATCGCAGATCGAATTAGCTTTGATCTCGTAGAGCAAGATAAAAGGTCTTTAGCTTTAGTGAGCCAAATCGCAAAAGATATAGGTTTTCAAGCTTCTAAACATATTACTAAACACACTGAGACGAATGTTTTTGACCCACGACAGATGTGCGTTTTAAAAAGATCTTTGATCGCAAACAACAGAAGACCTACGCTAGTAGATGCACTTGGGATTTTTGAATATGCTAACAGTATGACGGGGATTGATCCGGTTATGTTTGCTCGATCACTGTATGACATGGTTGCTCCAGGAGGGCGTCTAATAATTGGACAAATGCGTGATGATAGGCCAAACCCAGATTTTACTTTTGGTGTTGTAGGGTGGCCCTTTGTATCTATGCGATCTGTCAATGACATCTTAAGAGTTATCCGTGAAGCAGAAATTCCTTTGGATAAGACGGACGTGTATCTGCCGCAAGATGGTGTATATTCTGTTGTTTCCATAGATAAACCAATTGACGCCGAAAACTAAATCAATCCATGTTTGCTACTGATATAGCAAGCAGTTTGTTAATTGCTCTTCTACCAACTGGCCTTACGCAAATGATGCAATTTCGTCCAAAGTGAGCACTGTCGTCTACCCGTAATGGCATTGCCATGGAGTAAGAAAGTTGAACTTTCGACATTAGGTGTGTCGTTGCGTAAGGTGAGCCGCTAAGTGGACCGTATCGAATAGACTTTATAGGTAGTGTGGAGAAGCCAAAAAAATGATACTGTAAAATCATGAGCATTTTACATATAATATTGCTGTTTTTGGCTGCTTTTTTTAGTACTGTGGTTGGACTCTTTGTATTCTCGAGAGAGAAGTCTAGTGTAGGCAATATTGCTTTCTTTGGCATCAGTTTAGGCATAGGGCTTTGGGCGGTAGGCATAGCTGTGTTTTTGCTGTCAGATACTCATGATACGGCTTTGAAATGGGCCAGGCTGTACTACTTTGCTCCAATTGTCCTAGTTGTGTCTTCTGTATTTTTTGCTAGTTTCTTTGGATCTAAGAAAAAAGCGCCCTCATACGAGTGGTTGTTTATGGTTTGCGGCTTATTTCTTGCGGGTCTAATAGAATTCGATGAGAGTTTTATGATAAAAGGAATAGTTACGAAAGATTACGGAAAGCTAGTAGTTCTAGAATCTCAAGGTTATTCGATGTATTCAGGATATCTACTGATATGCTTTGCTGTAACAATTGGAATAATGTGTTATAAGTATCTTAAACTGCACGATTCAAACACTAGACTACAAATCAGAGTATTTCTAGTTGGATTTATGTTGTCGTGTATTGCAGGCCTCTATTTCAATCTTTATTTACCGGGAGTATCAAACTACTCACTTATCTCTCTAGGACCAATTTCGACGAGTTTCTTTTTGTTTGCAATGGGTTATGCCATTGTTAAACACCACATGTTTGATATAAAAATTTTTGTAATTCGGGCGGCAGTGTATTCGCTGACTTTGCTTGTGTTGGCGATAATGTATGTGGCGCCAATAGTCTACATTATTATGATGATTTTTCATGTGCCGTTTCGCGTGGTTGATTTTGTTATAACGGTGTTGATTGCTACGTATGCGGCGACGAACTTTAATCGGCTTCGTCAGTGGTTCGACAGGCGAACGAGTCGATTCTTTTTCCGAGATGCCTATGATCCGGCTGAAATACTTTCTGAGTTCAACAAAGAACTCGTATCTTCTGCAGGGCTTACCGAGCTTTTGCATAAAACAAGTGCAATTTTAGGCAAAAGTCTTAGGCCAGAACACCTAACCTTTGTAGTTACGGATAGGTCAGACCCCAGGAAAATACGTGTTTTAGGCTCGTTGGCTGGTAGTTTTCGTGATGGATACGAGCTGATTCAGCGCTTGAGCCAGACTCACGACACAACTTCGACCGAAACAGTTACCTTGACCGTAAATGTCTACAAGAAAAATTTTAAAAAACAGTTGACCGACAACGACATCGCAGTGATTGCGCGGCTTAACACCGATCAGGAGAGCAAAAAAGAACTGCTCGGCTGCGTGCTGCTTGGGCCACGTAAGAGCGGCAAAGTCTACGACATGCAAGATTTGCAGGTGCTGGACGCGGTTGCAAACACGCTTGTTATTGCTATGCAAAACGCCTTGCAGTACGAGCAAATTCAAAACTTTAACATTACCCTCCAGCAGCAGGTGGAGGAGCAGACGCGGAAGTATCGGGCGGCAAACGAGCGGCTAAAAAAGCTAGACGAAACAAAAGACGAGTTTATTTCGATGGCTAGCCACCAACTGCGCACGCCGCTTACCAGCATAAAAGGCTACTTAAGCATGGTGCTCGAAGGCGACGCCGGCAAGCTCAACAAACAGCAAGAGCAAATGCTGCAGCAGTCGTTTCTTAGTAGTGAGCGCATGGTGAACCTGATTGCCGATCTGCTTAACCTCTCTCGCCTTAACACCGGCAAATTTGTGATAGATGCCACGCCCACTGACCTCCGCATGATCGTTGACCAAGAAGTCTCGCAGCTGCGCGAAACCGCCAAAGCAAAAAACATCGAGCTCACCTACGAAATGCCCCCAACCTTTACCATGATTAACCTCGACGAAAACAAAATTCACCAAGTCGTTATGAACTTTATCGACAATGCCCTCTACTACACCCCACCCGGCGGCAAAGTCACCGTGGCACTCACCGAAACGCCCACCGCCATAGAGTACCGGGTGACCGACACCGGCATAGGAGTGCCGCGAGACTTACAACACCACCTCTTTAGCAAGTTTTATCGGGCAGACAACGCCCGCCGAATGCGTCCCGACGGCACCGGGCTTGGCCTGTACATGGCCAAAAAGATTGTGGTTGCACAAGGCGGAAGTATTATTTTTAAAAGCACCGAAAACGTAGGCAGTACCTTTGGCTTTCGGTTTGTGAAAGCCCATGTGGGGGCTATGCCTACCACCGTCGCAGACGACTCAACAGAGACGGCAAAGCGCTAAAGCTTATTTATATACATTGTTGACACCAAATAAAGTAGTGTTTATACTACACATTCTACAAACAGACACCCGCGGACATAACCAAAAGTATTATATTATGTATAATAACTTGACATAAGACCAAAAAAAGTGTTATAATCTAGACATGTACGCCGTGAGGTGGTGTGCGTAAACTAACCCTGGAGTGCCAGAGGCACGAGGAAAAGGAGAGCAATATACTATGATACGCAAAAAACTACTAGTAGGGCTGACCGCGCTGCTACTGATCGTCGGTGCGGTCTTTGTAACCAACACGTTGGTTGGGACCAAAAACGCCAGTGGTGCCGACTGTGATGGCAACGCAGTCATGTACTGTGGTGGCTACGACGCCGCAACCATACAAAGCAAATACACGGGCGATATTCCCGCTCTCTACAACTACTTTGGTATTACCAACGACATGGTCCAAAACCTGGGCAGTGCCAAAGCTGGCTACGTCACGAGTGACAACCGTGTTGTGGTTGATGGCCGCACAGTTGCCGTCGATGTCACAACAGCTGGCCGTCAGTATATGGCGGGTAGCACTCGCGTACCAGTTGCTGGCACGTTTTACGAGCGACCACCAAGCGTGAGTTTTCGTAGTAGCCAAATTGCAGCCTTTGTTATTCTTGACGCGCAGGGTCGGTTTGTAGCGGCAATTATCAAGTCTTGCGGCAACCCTGTCCATGGTAAAAACACCGTACCTACTCCTACCGCCTCATGTGATAGCCTCACGGTCACTCCTACCGCCGATCGACGCACCTTTACTATGACTGCCCAGGCAGCATTGGCTGGTGGTGCAGTGTCTGAGGGCTGGCACATTGACGCTCGTGACCTTACCGGCGCTGTGGTGGGCGCACTCGATTTCCCTGGCAATAACGCGGCCGTGACTGGAACCATGACATTTGCTGACACCGTTTCAGGAACAATTACCGTCAAAGCAACGATGGCTGCAGCACCTGGTTTGGGTCTGCTTTCTGGGCCAAACTGTGTTAAAACCATTACTCTACAGCCACAATTTGGCAGCGCCGAGTGCCGTGAACTAACGGTTACCAAAGTTGGAGTAAACACCTACAATCTCAAAGCAAGTCTGACGCAAAACGGTGTTATTAGCCTCACGGGTACTAAATTTACCGTGACCGATCAAACCGGCAAAGTAGTAGTGAGTAAAACCGAAAAAGCCAAGCTCGAAACAACCGTCACTGTCCCGGCTGGTGGTCCCTACAATGTCACTGCCGAGCCAATGATACTCGGGAACTACACTGGTACGCAGAACTGTAAAGCGACTATCCCTGCAGACCATGTTGGCACACCGGGTGTAGCCATAGACAAAAAGGTTGATGGCGTCGAAACCAAAGAGGTTGCCGTGGGCGCACCTTACACCTACCAGCTCAAAGTCACCAACACCGGTGAAGTCGATCTTAAAAACGTTGCAGTTCGCGACCCAGCCCCAGAAGGCGTCCAACTGCTCGAGGCCGACAAAGGTCAAGTTGCCAACAACGTCTGGACCTACACCATCCCAGAGCTTAAGGTTGGTCAGAGTGTAAACTTTGCCATCAAAGCGAAAGTAACGGTGCAAAAAGAGGGTGCTATTGTAAACACCGCTTGCGTCAACGCCCCAGAAGTTAACCCTGGTGAACCCACCAAAGACGACGACTGCGACGACGCAACGGTAACCGTACCAAAACCAAAGACCCCTGGTGTGTCGATCGACAAAAAGGTTGATGGCGTCGAAACCAAAGAGGTTGCACTCAACCAAGAGTTTACGTACCAACTCGTTGTTAAAAACACCGGTGCGGTTGACCTTAAAAGTGTTGTGGTGACCGACCCTGCGCCAAGCAATGTACAGTTTGCCTCAACCGACAAAGGTAGTGTTGACGGTAATAAACTGGCTTACACTATCCCAGAGCTTGCGATTGGTCAAAGTGTGACCATAAACATCCGCGCAAAAGTGACCGCCCAGGTAACGGGTAACATCAAAAACACCGCTTGCGTCAACGCCCCAGAAGTCAACCCTGGTGAACCCACCAAAGACGACGACTGCGACGACGCCTATGTCTACGTGCCACCGGTCGTCATAAAAAACCCTAACATTTCCATCGTCAAAACCGTGAACGATCAAAAAACAACCCAAGTTGCCGTTGGCGCAGTCTTTACCTACAAGCTTGTTGTGACCAACAACGGCCAAGTCGACATGAAAAACGTGGTAGTCACCGACAAAGCGCCGACAGGGGTTACCCTGGTGAGTGCCGAGCAAGGGACACTGTCTGGCAACGTCTGGACCTACACCATCCCTGAGCTCAAAGTTGGCGAAAGCCAGACCTATACTATCCGGGCAAAAGTAATGGCGTATCAGGCTGGTGCAATGATTAACATTGCCTGCGTCAACGCCCCAGAAGTCAACCCTGGTGAACCCACCAAAGACGACGCCTGCGACGAAGCAACCGTGACCGTACCAACACCTCCGGTTACCCCGCCAGTTACTCCTCCCGCCACTACGCCACAGGTGTTGCCAAACACTGGTGTCGGTAGTGTGGTTGGACTCTTTGGGCTGACCAGTTTTGTCGGGGCGCTCGCGTACCGCTTGGTACTCGGCCGACGCCTCAGCCGACAGTAGCTGGTGCCGATAGCACTGCTGTTGCATAACCCCAGGTCTGACTGACCGTTCACATAAGACAAATAGTGTAAAAACCCGTTTCACGTCGCGTGACACGGGTTTTTATTTGTCGCAAAACCTTCGTGACATGATAGGGTTGCATAGCAAAGACTGTTATGCCACAATACAAGAGAAAGTAATACGAAAGAAACAAAATGAGAAAAATATTTTTGCAGCTCATCAAAAAACATGCGTGGCACGCTGCCGGCACGCTTTTGTTTGTCTTGATAGTTACAGGGGTCGGTCTGGGCACTGGCGTGGTGTACGCGGCAGACTGCGATAGTAACGCCGTGATACGGTGTGGCTACAAAAGTCCCGAAGACTTTATTGCCAAAGCACGGGCAAACAACAGCTTAAATGGCCAGCAGGATCTTCAGAGTATATATTTGTATTTTGGGATGGGTGGCGGCGATTACGACCGGTTTATCGCCTCGGCCAGGCCAGCGACGTTTATGAAAGATGGTCGAGTGATGGTCGATGGTTCTGAAGTGGCGTCAAACGCCGTCAGTTTTGGGCGGTCATACAGCACCCACAGTGGGGCTGGTTTGGTGACGGTAAATGCCAACGGAACGACACTGTACGGTAACCGCACCTCTCGGACCTTTGCCAGCAATAGCCTGTCGGGACATGTTTTGTTTGATGGCACTGGTACGCCGCAGCTTATGGTTATAGGCTCTTGCGCCAACCCTGTGACCGGTGACGTCGTACGTTCTGGTGCGACTTGCGACATGCTTAACTCTTCAGAAGTGCCGGGTAAGCTAAACACGTATCGCTTTACTGCCAAAGCCTCGCAAACGGGTCTAGCAAATCTTATCGAGTATGTCTACGATTTTGGCGACGGCAGCCCCACCGTTACCACAAAAGACCCCAACCAGGCGGTCGAACACACCTACACCAAAGCCGGTACCTTTACGGCAAAACTAACGGCTGTGGCGACAGCGCCAGGCTACACCAAAATCGTTTCGACCTCTGAAACATGTAAAAAGGTAATTACGGTCAAAACCCCGTACTACAGTTGTATCGAGTTGGGCGGAGTAATACTCAACAAAGATCGTTATATGTATCGGTTTACTGCTTCGATGAAGTTTGGCGACGGTGCGACGTTTGTGAGTGCCGACTTTGATTTTGGCGACGGTAAACAAGCGCGCGGCATAAAAAAGCTTGACGGCAACGCCGTCTCGGCCGAACATACCTACGAAAAAGCGGGTAACTATAGTGTTTCGGCGACGCTGCATTTTTCGGTTGCTGGTGCCACGGTAAGTGCACCAACTTGTAAAGCCCTCGTGACGCCAACCGCGCCTCCAACCCCCGAGTGCAAGCCAGGAGTCCCAGTTGGTGACGTACGCTGTACGCCGTGCCCATACGACGCAAATATTCCCAAAGACGACGAGCGATGTGTTGCCCCAGCGACAACACTGCCCAACACAGGTGCAGGAAACATTATTGCGCTTGGTGCGGTTGCGCTTGTGGGTGGGTTTTTGTTTTACCGGCACACGCTGTTTAGGCGACACAAACGGGCCTATCTAGCCGCAGAAATGGGTTCGTCGCCACTGCCGCTCGCCGACCCGTTGCAAAGTGCCGCTCCGCTGGCTGGCACGCCGCTTCAGCCACCGGCCCAGGCCCAACGTCGTCGCGGTTTTCGCCGCCGCCAGTACTAGTACCCCACCTCGTAAATACCCTATCATAGAACTGCCAGATTCCGAGTTCAGAAACTGTTCTGTTTTTGTGAAGGGTAACGGATGTACACTGAACAAAAAAGGACGGTTTATGAACCGGAAGATGGTCGGTTATGGTGGTGGGGGATTTGCGAGGTGGGGGTACTAGTACCATCCACACCTACTCCAACGAGTCCAACTACTCAGAAACAGCACTCGTAGACCTGACCCACATGTACTTTCTATCCTATCGTCATCCCGACCGAAGTGGAGGGATCCCGTCGGATGCATGTCTAGCGGGATCTTTCAACTGCGTTCAAGATGACACCCAGAAAGGCATGTGGGTCAGCTAGACTAGATTTTTGCTGGTACATGTGCTACAATAGAAACTAAGTTGAGAGTAGTGACTGACCGCTCAAATATCTCACAAAAACCTCTAGGTACCATACCCGGAGGTTTTTTGTGTAAAAGCCATACACAGCGGTGTGGTTTAGACAACCGGTAGCAGTTTGGAGCTTTCGTGCTATAATACTTGTACATAAACGGAGGGACTAGGTATGGCAAAAGTACAGAATAGTAGGGTAGTAACACGAGTGCGATACGCTATTGTCGCAAGTATGCTGGCTGTGGTGCCAGGACTAACATTTGCTAGTGCTCGGGTTGCCGCGCTCGATACCGCAACTCAAACAGTGAATGCTGCGCCCACAGCGTCAGAGCGGCTGTTTGACGATATTGCGGCTGCTCAGGCAGGGTATATGCATGACTATGTACATTCAGACCTATGGCAAGTCGGCCACGAGGTCGCTAAAAGCGGTGATATGGCGCAGGTGCTTGCGCTGACTGGGCCGCTTCGTGCCTACGAAACGAGTGTTGGTGCTGCCTATGCCCAGTTTGTGGCCGAGGCACAAACAGCAACCACCAGTGCAGTAACCTCGCAAGCCTGGAACGATGCGTACGACGCCGCGCAGGCAACCTACATTGCCGCTTTGTCAGCTGCCGAAGCAACGCTGGTTACCAGCCTACAGTCACAAGGGTTTGCTGTGCCAAACTTGCTTACCCAGTTGACCCAGGCCCACACCAAGCTAAGCAACAAACTCGATATTGCCCAAAAGCAATATCGCGTGTAAGCCCTCAGCTCGCTCGCAATCGGAGTTCGCTGCTGCCGTGGCCACATAAAAAGCTCTACCTTTAGTAGAGCTTTTTATGTGGTGACCCCACGGAGAATCCGTCGTCGCCTTTGGCTCCTTTGGGATAACACTGCGGCTATGCTCGGAACAAGTTCCTGCGCGTGGCCTGGGTTATTGAACTCCCGCCCGCTATCGCGTGCGCTGAAGTTCGCTGCTCGCGACAATAACCATAGAAAAAGCCCCGACTTCGCCGAGGCTTTTTCTATGGTGCGATTTTACGCCGAAATCCGAACCGATTTCCGTTAAAATTGCTAATCTGAGCCGTGCCGCCTGTCCGCCGCGAGGGCGGACGCGCCCCACCAGCCGCCCCCTTTGCCTTTTTCTGAGATTTCCCCCGCCGAATTTCTTTTTTTATCTGAAAAGGGGTTGGCTGGTGGTTCGCCTACTGCTAAAGCAGTAGAGGCAACACGGCTCTGGTCGGCAAAGCCGACGCGCTACGCGCCCTAATCCTGAAAGCCTAACAACCAAAAGAGAGTCTAGCCATACCCGAAAGTACAGAAAACGCTACATCCGGTGTAGATACATCAGATATGGCGTAGACATGCTACGGTTCTTGGGTAGAATTACTCAACGTCAGATAGCTTCAATGTTTTTAATAGTTTCCTTTTAGTTGGCAGACCATTTGGGAGTTTATCAATTACAGTTATGTCATCAAGTGCAATAGAATCACCTTCATGCAGACGAATTGTTTCTTGAACAGTTGCATGTGCTCGATAATTCTCAAGCATATATTGAGGCTCGTCAAAGATAGCATCTGCATCTGAAAGAATACTTACTAAACTAGTATGTAGCCCTTGGAGCTCGTCATTCATAATCATCGTCGTAACATGTACTTCTTTGTTTGGGCCGAAAAATTCGTCCTCTCCAGCCGTTAGGTTAAACGCCTTGAGGTTATTACAGAGCTGTTTGATTTTATTCAACAAAACATCGTTCATATTTTCAAGCTGAAAGCTTGGAACAATAGTGATGTGTAGAGGATAATCCTCTGGAGAGAATTCGTATCCGTCTTGCAACTTCTCAAGTAGTTTAATGATTACATATCGCTGAATTGCCATTATTCATGTGTCCTTTCGATTGTTAATTGTACGCCGCAGGATTCGAGGTCTTGAGCATAGATTTCGGAAAAATTAGGAATGGATAGGTCGGGATGCTTGATGCTGAGATGATTAAAAACCCTATTTCTTATACACTCCCTGATAAATACGTACTTTTGGAGCTCATAAAGAATATGCAAGTCAGTACGACCCTGTTCACGAATTTTCTGTTTTGTCATTCCTATTTTTTCGTCTACAATCGCAAGCCTTGTGCATCTAATATTTTCATAGTCGGATACTATATCGGCAATTGGAAATACCTCGCTGAGAGGTTTACCGTATATTGGATGCGCAGCCAAACATGTGCCGATAGCATTTTCATAAGCGTCCGTCAGCGGATTATTTGGCTGGTTGAACTCATCGATAACTGTAATATCAAGCGCAACGCCACCAAGCTTAGTGTTTAGCTCTTTGCGCTTGCCCATGGAATCTTCGATTTCGACATCTTTATAGAACACTTCGTCAAAGTGTACTGCGGTTGCGCCAAGGTCTTTTACGGCAACCAAAAGGTCAATGTCCGACCCCTCACGAATACGATGTTCGATTAAGTAGCTGCCAATGATGGATACAGAGTCAATATCGCCCCTAACTCCACCTTGCACAAAATCGGCTATTTCAGAATGTGTAAGTTCAGAACTCATCGCTACCAACCTAATCAAACTTTATATTGTCATCGTCTCGAATGACGCCTGTTTGTAGCTCAAATATTCGCAACTCTTCATCGCTATTGTTGATAATTGTGTGTTTTCTATTTTTCGGTACAAATACCCTAGAAAATGGCTTCGCAGTTGACGTAATTAGCTCGCCTTTGTCATTCTCTAGTGTGTAGTCAAACTTACTTTCCCCGATCCATAGCTCGGCATATCCAATGTGTTTATGAAGCTGCAATGATATATTCGGTTTTATGATTAGTAGCTTTTGCCTGTGTACCATATCATCTTTATCGTGTACGGTATCGAGCACGATAAACTTTCCCCAAGGACGTTCCATAAAACCATGTCTTGAGTTTTCGCTATCTTCTGCAAGCTTATGAAAAATCATTTATTTATCACCTTTCACATCAAGAAAATCAAAAATGTTATAGTCTTTTGTTGCCTCGAACCCTTGAATATAATCTTGGAATAACTCGTTTATATGATTAGTAACTTTTTTGGCTTCCTCGATGTTAAAATTGGCGTTCCATGAATAAACTTTAATACTGCCAAATGACTGACCAAGATACTTATGACTACGGGAGCAGCTAAAGAATATGTTTGCTTCGCCCTTTTCGAGTTTGTGAATCAGGAATTGGTAAAAGCCAGTATTGAAAGCTTTTATTTCTTCAACAAGCTCAGGCTCCATGTTTTCTGTGAATACGATATTTTTTCGTGGCTTGAAAACGAAGAAGAGTAGGTTTGAATCTTCGTCGTAGTTAAGCACTTCCGTATGGTCTTGGCTATAGAACACATCTTTCATATAGCGAAAACTTTCGGTCAGCGCCGCAAGTATTTGAGCGAATCCCTCAACACCCATTGTTTTCAGCGTAGCGTATGCACTAACAGGCCCATGTGGGGAGCGCGATAGCTCTAGGCTGTAGCTGTATGGCGAATACTTCGAGAACTCTAGGCTATCATCTTCGTGATAGCTACGTTCAATGTTTTGAAGTGGCTTTTTATCCTTGGTCATAAATAACGAGCTTGAATAACCACAAAATCCGGTCTTGTGGAAATCTGCGCCAAAACTGTCTGCGTAGGCTACATCTGCCATTAGCAGGTACTTTTTCTTCATGACCGCAAGGACATCTGACTTAATATTTAGCGGATTGGAATCAAAATCATAACGAGCAAGCAGTAAATAAACCCAGCCCAATACACTATCAATATGAATATGTGGCACATAATCCAGCTTGTACTTGGCTACTATTTCGTCCCTTGCCTCAGCGATACCTTTAATGTCATCGACTGCGTGATTCAGCGTACTTAAGCCATTGAGGATAATAAGTGGGAGTTTCTCGCCATTTTTAACAATTTCCTCAAAAGTTTCTCGGAATAATTCGACCGGAACAGTTGTGTTTTCAGTTTTAAGTCTAATACAGTTTTCTGTGCCAATACCTGCCCAGTTACATACTTCAACATGACAAGGGTGTCCAAGGTCATTAGAAATTACCTTAATCTTGCCTTGTAAGCCTTGTTCTCGAAGATTTGGGAAAGTCTTATCTAGCGCAATCTTCAGTCCATACAGATTCGTACCTTTGCCCCCAAAAGTGAATATACCGCCAGCTTGCGCGACATCCCACCCTGCGAGGGACGCAAAGTACTCAATGAGCTGCTTTTCGATGAGCATGAGCTTGCCTGATGATATGTCTTGTGCAAAGTTTGGATTCGCAAAACCAGCAAGGAACGAAGCAACTTGTCCATACACATTGACATTCGGATGTACGTTATAGAGAACACCTGTACTATCCCAGTTGACCGCATCCTCAAAATGGCTTGCGAAGTTTGCTATAAAGTCAGTCGGATTTTGAGCACTATATCCAAACGGCTCCGCGTTTTCTAGCTCTTCTTTGTAATTAAAAACCCTATACTTCGAGAAAAATGGCTGATCTGCTTTTTTCATCGGCAGGATAGCATCGCCAAACTCTTCAACAATTTTCTTAACTTGATCGGGATTATTGTAAAATAGGTCTTCCATAGATTGAATGTAGACTAGCTTTCATTTTGTCGCAAGCTTATACGAAATCCTCGTCGCTTACCTACTAGTATTGTTTGTCCTTCGTCTACTTGTTGCAGTAGCTCATCTTCCGTTATCTTCTGGCCGTTCAGCTTGATTCCACCACCAGCCGCAAGTCTTCGCACCTCGCTATTAGACTTAAATCCGCCAGTAGAGATAAGCGCAGACAATACGCTATTTTGTGGGGCTACTACAACCTCGGTTAAGTCGTCACGACTAATCTCCTTGCGGCTGAATCTACGTTCGAAATTTTCCCTGGCAAGCTCTCCTTGTTCAAGGCTTCCCGTTGATGTCGCTGCTAAATAGGTTGCAAGCTGCTTTTTAATTTCAAGTGGACTATCTTGAGCAGCAGCCGTTAAGCCTTGAATATCTTGCTTATTGACTGGCGCGAACGCTACAGCATACGGAACGATAAGTGTGTCGGGTATAGACATTATTTTTCCGAATATATCATCGGCACTAGCGGTTGTTGCAACATAATTGTCGTATGATTTGCTCATTTTGCGTCCATCGCCACTTGTTCCCTCGATTATCGGTGTCAGTAGGATATCTTCAGGGTTCTGTCCTCGGCTCCTTTGAACGCTTCTGGCCTGCTGGACATTAAGTAGCTGGTCGATGCCGCCGAGCTCCACATCTGATCGTAGATGAACGGAGTCGATACCCTGCAGTGTGCCATACATAGCTTCAGCAAGTGTGACGGCCGAGCCTTTCTGCATACGCTCGCGAAAATCCTTTCGCTGGGTTGCTTCTGATAGATTGACCATTTGTAGATATTCAAATGTTTCATGCAGTGCCATTCGTCCAAGCCATGTGCTATTGCGGTGAATGTGCACGTTTTCGGCGTTGGTATCAAAAAAGTTTTGTACTTGTTCTCGATATGAGGCTACGTTGACTGCGATTTCATTATCGGTTAGCACTTTTCGGGCACTATCTCGACCAGATGGGTCGCCAATCTTTGCAGTAAAGTCGCCAAAAATCAAATCGACATCGTGTCCGGCCCGACTAAACAGGTCAAGCACTCGAATAGGGACGGCATGCCCAATATGTACGTCTGGGCCAGTTGGGTCGATGCCCATTTTTACTCGAAGTGTTTCGTTGTTGTCAAGCCTTTCTTTGATGTGCCCTAAGCTTAGGTCATACTCAAGTTTTGGCTCCACCAAGTCAACAAATTCATCAGGAGTAATCCCGCTAAGCGGTTCTTTGTTCTTCTCAAAATATACGTCAGCTCTCAACATGTGATTATTTTAACACATTATATTGACCGATGCAATAGTTTAACAGAGGTGAGCGATAGCGCACCCACCAGCCAACCCCTTTTCAGATAAAAAAAGAAATTCGGCGGGGGAAATCTCAGAAAAAGGCAAAGGGGGCGGCTGGTGGGGCGCGTCCGCCCTCGCGGCGGACAGGCGGCACGGCTCAGATTAGCAATTTTAACGGAAATCGGTTCGGATTTCGGCGTAAAATCGCACCAAATCAGCACAAATTCGGAAACGGTCGCCCATTCGGGCGGCTTTTTCGCTTGCGGCGCGGAGCGCCTGCCAGCGGTTTTTCTGGGGGGGGTTAGAAATTGCCATGTCTGCGGCATGGTTCTTTTTGTTATTGTCGGCAGTTGCCGACACGCTCTGCGTCCTCTACTTGGTGGTATAATGGTAAGTGCAATACAAAATCATCAAGGCGACTTTTTCTATTTGACCACTCAAATAGCCGTTTCGCACAATTTTAGGTTCGCCTGATTTTGTATTGCAGCGAAGCGGCTTTTTGAGTACCAATAATAGGAGGTGGTGTATGTTACCTATCGCGCAAAAACTCATATATTTCTTGTACGTCCGCAAGAGTACGGACGTAGAGGACAAACAAGTATTATCTATCGCGGCGCAAATCACCGAACTCAAAGAGTTTGCCGCTCGCATGGGCATACACATTGTCGAGGTCGTCATAGAAAAACAGACGGCAAAAAAGCCAGGACGACCGAAGTTTAACAAAATGCTGGAGCGTATCGAGGCTGGCGAGGCAAACGGTATACTGGCGTGGATGCCCGACCGCCTATCTCGTAATTCGATAGACAGCGGCAAGATTATTTACATGCTCGATGAGCATGTATTGATTGACTTAAAGTTTCCGCACTTTTGGTTCGAGAATACACCGCAGGGTAAATATATGCTGGCAAATGAGTTTAACGCCTCTAAACAGTACGTAGATAATTTGTCGTTGAACACTAAGCGCGGGCTACGGCAAATGGTACGCGACGGACGCTATCCACGAGGCGCACCGCTCGGCTACTACAACGACCTGCGGAGCAAGACCATAAAGATAGACCGCAAAACCGCGCCAACTGTGCGCCAAGCGTTCGAGCTGTACGCTTGCGGTGATAAACGCCTAGATGAAATAGCCGACTTTTTGTATGCCAATGGCATACAGACAAAACAAGGCATGATACGCGGCAAAAAGACCACGGGCAACAAACCACATTCACGCACACGCGTAACGCGTATGCTGTCAAATCCGTTTTATTATGGACATTTTCGGTATCTTGGCGAAATCCACGAGGGCAATCATAGAGGGATTATCTCGAAACGATTATTCGATAAGGTGCAAGCTGTTTTAGCGCAGCGCGGCAAACCAACCAGAAAAGCCAACGACCCCCAGCCGCTGTGCGGTTCGGTGTATTGCTCGTGCGGCATGATGTTTACGGCAGAGGTACGCGTAAAACGACAGAAAAACGGTAATATACACACGTATACGTACTCCCGTTGTACTCGCAAGAGCAAGACAGTGATATGTCGTGAGCCGCATATTCGCGCTGAAGCACTGGACAAGCAAGTATCTGCCTTGCTGCAGAGCTACGCCATGCCCACTCCGTGGGCGGACAAACTGCGCGAGCTGATACATGAGGATGAAGCGAAAGAGAAAACCGAATACTCGACGATAACCAAAGCCTTGCAAGCCGACATCGCGCAGCTGTCCGAAAAGTTGCAGCGTTTGCTTGATAGCTACCTAGACGGCGACGTAGAGCGCGAACTATACCAAGCCAAACGCGCAGAGATACTCGGCAAAAAGAAACTATTGCAGGAGCAAATCGAGCAAACGGCGCTGGGCGTTTCGACGTGGGTCGAACCGATGAAAGCATGGATAGAAACTGCCGTTTCTATCTGTAGGATTGCCAAGAGTGATGATTTGTCCGCCAAAAAGTCCTTGTGTCTCGAAATCTTCGGGTCGAACCTAAAAATGCGACAAAAAGAAGTCGTCATAAATGACGACCAATTTCTAATCTCCCCCCAGAAAAACCGCTGGCAGGCGCTGCGCGCCGCCAGAGAAAAAACCGCCCGAATGGGCGGCAATTTCCGTAATTCTGCCATTTTGGTGACCCCACGGAGAATCGAACTCCGATTGCCGGGATGAAAACCCGATTTCCTAACCATTAGAAGATGGGGCCAGGTCACGTAGATAATTTTGCGTAAGGTGCGTACGAGTGAGTTACGGAACATGGGTAAAAATGATTCTTGCTCCTGGATAGTGACACAGAGACACTATGTGTCTGCACAAATCGTAGCTGCGATAGTATAGCATAACAGGGGCCAAATAGAAACAGCAAAATGCTTTTATGACTGGACGCAGCGTGCAAAAGCCAGACGTATCCTTGCATAGAGGTAACTACCCCATCCGGTAAGCCACCAGTTCTACTGGTGGACTAGCCAAGGTTTG
>CAYZZH010000005.1:0-43438 GCA_964483005.1 uncultured Candidatus Saccharibacteria bacterium
GCCAGAAAAAGTGCTTGCTTATTTTTACAAAAGGGTCAACGGGGTAGAAAGTGTATGCGGGTCAGACCTGCGTAATACGTACTAGATATCGCCGCCGGGGGTTTTGACATCGTGGACTTCTTGCGGCGACAGTATGTTGCGCCGCTCAAGGTAGTCCAGTAGCAGCACGCGCGCGCACCCCGCAACCGGTATGGCCACCAACGCCCCGAGTAAGCCGCCAAAGTTTGCGCCTAGCACCACCGAAACAAAGACGAGCAGCGGCGACATGTTGGTGCTGTTGGCCTGCACACGCGGCTGCACGGCGTAGTTTTCCACCTGCTGATACAAAATGTAATACCCCAGCACAATCAGTGCTGCCGGTAGCGAAGTAAACAGCGCCACCACCGTACATATAACAGCGCCAATCGTATGGCCGACCATAGGTATAAGCCCACAAATAAACACCACGACCATCAGCGCCAGCGGGTACTGCACGCCGACAATAAATAGCACCGGCACAATTAGAGCCGAGGCAATCGCTGCCAACAACACCTGTCCGTTCACGTAGCCTTGCACAACCTTGGTCATGTCGTGCATAAGCTTGTTAAAACGCGCGTGATGTTCGCGCGGAATAACTTGTTTGGTGAGCCGGTACCAGCGCGGCCCTTCGACCAGCATCATTACCGTAAGCACCAGTACGGTAAGCGTTGCCACCAGGCTCGAACCAATCCGTCCAATAGTCGACAGAGCCGACGACCCGACGTCGTCGAGCCGAGAAGACAACTGCGACGAAAACCGTTCAACCTGGCTTTCGAGCTTATACTTGCGCACAAACGAGCCAACGGGGGTGTTTTGGTCACGCACATCGCGGACAATCCCCGGCACTGCCTGCGCAAACGTCACTGTTTGACGAGCCAGCGGCGGTACAATTGCCGCCAAAAACCCAATAAAAAACACCAGCACCATGCCAACCGATATAGAGGTGGCAAGGCTGCGGTTATCGCGCTTTTTGCTCGGCAAGTGTCGTTCGAGCCATCGCACTGGACCGTTTAAAGCCAGCGCCAAAAAAAGGGCAATGCCGATCCAGGTTAGACTACGCGCACTTACCGTGATCATCCAGTACAGCAGTAACGCGCCCGCACACAGCAAAATAACCCGCAAAACGGTGCGGTTAGACACCGTAATTTCGAGCGGCGCCTTACTACGCTGAAACAACTTGGGCATAGCGCTAGTATACCACAGCCGATTGCAGACCTGCCCCACGTTCTGACCCACAGTCACATTTTTGTAAAAAAGGGGTGAGCAAGCGCCACAGGCTGACCGAAGGTCACCTGTAAAGCGCCCCTTTTGTCAAAAAGGTGACTGTGGGTCAGAAACCACGTTTTTTACTGGATTGGGTGTATAGGTTGATAATGTTGGGCCCAATGGTGTCGATATCGTACTGCCGTGCGTGGGCTTGCTGGCGTTTTGCGGCAGCCGCTCGAGCGTCGGCGTGTGTCAGCCAGTAGGCCAAACATTTGGCAAAGGCTGCTGTGTCGCCTGGCCTAAACAGCTGGTTTTGCCACGGCATAACCGACGCATAGCCCGGGTTGTTGCCGCCCAGCACCACGCCACGAGCCGCCGCCATGGCTTCGAGCAGGCTAATCCCAAAACTTTCGCCGCGGGTACTCGGAAACACCGCCAGGTCGGCGCTCTCGAGCAGCTTTGCCTTGTCGGCCTCGGCAACAAATCCCGGCAGAGACACAACATCGGTCAAACCAGCTTCCTGGACAAAACGCTCACACTCACTGTGCAGTTTGCCACGACCTGCCAGCACCACCGTAAAATCGGGGAGTGGCTCACCCTGCTCACGCAAAACCACCACCGCGCGGAGCAACTCGAGCGGGCCTTTTCGTGGAACAAGCCGCCCAAGAAAGACAATTTTGAGTCGGTTGTGCGCAGCCTTTTTGCCGCAGCGCGCCTGGGAAAACACATCGTGCGCAAACGGGTTGGCCACAATAACACTGGTAAACCCATAGAGCCTACCGGCACACTCTTGGGCAGGAGGCGACACAGCCATCATGGCGTCGAACCGGTGTGCAGTCGCGGTGTTTATTTTGCCCAGTGCGGCGTTTGCCAGGTGAGAAACTCGTGAATACGGCAAAATATGAAACGTCCCAACCACTGCGCACTTTGGCGACACCAGGCGTATGCATCGTCCAGCCAAAAGCGGGCTGTAGGGCGTTTGCACATGTAGCACATCGAGCTGAAGCCGAGCGAGCAGCTGACGCAGCCGACGACGACTGGCAGGACGAGGCGTGGAAACGACATTGCCGTTAAACCGTACCCGTACGTTTTTGGTTAGGCTGTGTACATTTGGAATGTCGCGGCGTGTTGTTTCGCCCACCAGGTAATGCACCTCGTGGCCCTGCTCGCTCAGCCAACGACCCAGCGTCAGTACGTATTGCTGCACGCCGTCTGGTGCGTCGAGCGAAGCGTCGAGTAGCAGGCCGACACGCACGCTAGTCTGCCTCCGCGGCCGACCGCGACAAAGCAGTGTCGTAGGCGGCAAGGTACTGGTCGGCAACTTTGGTGTATTCAAACTGCCGCACGTGCTTTTTGGCCCATTTTTTCCAGAGCTCACGCAATCCGGCATCTGTCAAAAGCAGGTCCATACGGTGCGCAAACTCGCGACTGTCGCGCGGGTCAACCAACGACAGCTGGCCCAGCCCAGACATAACACTTTCGTACCCAGGGTTATTGCCCGCAACCGTCACCAAGCCGCTGGCCATGGCTTCGAGCAAAACAATCCCAAAGCTTTCGCCGTACAGCGCCGGCGAGCAAAACAGCGACGCACTGTGTAGTAACTGCAGCTTTGTTTTGTCGTCGACGTAGCCCAAAAACTCAACCGACTCTGCCACACCGTATTCCCGCGCCATTTCTTGCAGTTTTTCGCGGTCCACGCCGTCGCCGGCAATCACCAACCGCACGTTTTCTCGGGTGTCTTGCAGTATGGCAAACGCCAGCAGCAGGTATTTGAGGCCTTTGCGTTTTTCGAGTCGACCAACGTACAAAATAGTTTTTTTGCGACTTTGTGCCAGCCGAGCGGGACGCCGGTAGTGTAGCGTTTGTATGCCGTTTGGAATAATGGTAATTTCGGTGTCGGTCAGCGATTCGACGTAGTCTGCGGCGGCCGGCGACACGGCTGTCAGCACATCGATGTGTCGCAGCAGTGGCTTTGTGTAAGGTATGATGACTTTGGCAAGCGCCCGACTGGCAATGGTTTCGGGAAGTTTGGCGTGAAACGTTGCCACGTTGGCACAGGTGCTGCGGCTCAAAATTTGCCGACTCAGCACCGGCACCCACGGCTCGTGAAAATGCAGCACCTCGAAGTTTTCGTGCTCGAGCATAGCATCTATTTCGTCGGTCAGTACGCTGGCGCTTAGCTGCGCTGTGGTTGCAAGTGGCGTTTTAAAGTCGGTTGCGGTACCCAAAAAAATCATGCGCTGCGACTGCGCCACACACGGGTCTTTTACTTGGGGCGTCACAATAGCAACCTCATGGCCTCGCTTGACGTATTCGTTGTACAGCGCCTTAACCACTTCTTGTACGCCACCGCCTTTGGCGATGTTGTAGGGACAAACCAGTCCTATTTTCATCTTGTGTCTTAGTATACCACTTAGAAACTAAAATTCGTTTTTTCCACGTAGATGATCGCCGAATCAAAACCAGTCCTCAGCTCGGTTGGGAGCTCCAGCCACACGAAAGACGCTCAACTATGCCACGGTCAGCAAACAATGCGCAACTGACAACGCTCAACGAGCAACAAACTATGCAACACCCAACTATGCAACGGGCTTACCTCGGGTGCGTTGAAAGTTGCTGTGTTGGCCGTTTGTTGTTTGTTGGCTGTGGCATAGTTGAGCGGGCAAAGACCCGCCACCAGGGCTGAGCCGTTGCTACAACTACGGCTTTGTCTTCAGGGCCTGGCGCAGCTTAGGAGGCAGCATAATTGCCAGCTCAGTTTTGTCCCCCAAAATGCTCGGTGTGTGTGCGGGCGACTTCATTATCCCCGACTGATACGTTCGGTACACCACCCGCATATGCTGTTCGACAATACTATTGTCGAAATAATGGTCGCCGCTCGACTGCACGTGCCACACCGGCAAATCGACCGGCACCTGACAGTTGTCGATGTCTAAAAACTCACTGGTTGTTCGCCAGTGGGTACGAACGTCGTTGGCCTGCCACAGCCGCACTTCAAAATTCATAAGCCGTGCAAAATCTTGCGGTGACATGCTTAAAAACCGTCGTTTACCGGCGGGAAGCCGCACATAAATGTTTTTGATTACCCACGAGTTAAGCCCAACGTAGCGAATAAAAAATGGGCAGGGCGGCGTACCAAACACCCGAGTCACCACGTGATAATCGGTGCGCTTTTTGGCCGGGAAAAGAAAGTCGTCGCGGTGCATAAACCCCACAATACTCACAACCAGGTCAACCTTTTTGGCGAGCTCTGGGTAGCGCTGCAACATACGTGTCGCCACCACAAACCCAAACGAAATACCCACCACGGTAAAGCGACGACGCCGATAGTACATTTTGACAAATGCCGCCAAGTAGTCCGCGTAGTGGTCAATGGTCGCCTGGTGACCAATGGTGTAAAAACTATCCATTCCCCCAAACCCTGGCAGGTCGGGCATGGTCACCCGGCCAAACTCCTGCAAGTTTTCGACCAGGCCCCACCATCGCTCGAGCAGCGCATGATGACCGTAAATAAGCAAAATTTCGCGAGTTCTTTTTGTGGTGGGTGGGGCTTTGAGCAGCCGGCCAGTCAAGCCATTGACATGCAACGGCTCTATAAAATCAGCCGCCCCAGCGTGTTGTTCCATATACGACTACCTTACGAGGTTAATGCTACCCTGTACTATAGCCCAACACCCAAACACTGAGCAACCCCTCAAGCCCCTCAAACCGGTATATGCCGGCTGACCCACGTCCTTTTTTACCCCGTTGTCATCCCGACCGAAGTGGAGGGATCTCGTTTGCAACACGACTGACGAGATCTTTCGACTTCGCTCAAGATGACTTCAAAAAAGTGGACGTGGGTCAAATATGCCAGTGGTAAGCAAGCGCAATAGAGTATACTACCGTACATGAGTAGTAAAAAACTTGGTTGGAGCGGGGTGCTGGCAGGGCTTGTTGTGGTTGCGGTGGTTTGCGGTGTTGCATACTACGGCACCCGGCAACACACCGCGCTGCCAACACCCGCGCAAAACACATCTCGCTCTAGCACTGCCAAAAAGCCAGCATCAGCCTCTCAGCCCGTAGACAAAAACGTGAAACTGCCTGGGGCCAACCCGTTTGCATGGCCCACCGAAAACGTAAACGTAAGCGACCCAGCCAGCCTGTGGGTAATCGTTAGCAAAACCTACCCGCTTGCCGACCAGCACTACATGCCCACAGACCTCACAAAACCAGCCGTAGCAGTGCGCACCGACAAACCCGCCGAAGAACAAAAGCTTCGCGGCGCAGCCGCTCATGCCCTCGAGCAGCTATTTGCTGCCGCCAACACTGCCGGCCACCAGCTGCTGCTAGCCAGCGGGTTTCGCTCGTACGAGCTCCAGCAAACCTATTTTGCGAACTACAGTCGGTCGTACGGCGAAACAGCCGCCAATCAGTTTAGTGCTCGACCGGGCCAAAGTGAGCACCAAACCGGTTGGTCGGTCGACATTAGCCGCGCTGACCGGCAGTGCTACCTCGACACCTGTTTTGGCGAAACCGAAGCAGGCAAGTGGTTGGTTGCCAATGCCGCCACCTACGGATTTATCCTTCGTTACCCCGCCGACAAAACCGCCACTACACAGTACCAGTACGAGCCGTGGCATTTTCGCTACGTCGGCACAGACCTTGCAAAAGCGCTGACCACCAGCGGTCTCACACTCGACGAAGCCCGGCCGTATTTGACCAACCACTAACTTACGGCAAGAGTTTCAGCGGCAGTTCGTTTCCAAGCGTGGTTCGCACAAATTGAGCTCGTTCGCTGCCGTTGTACGATGCGCCAAACATCTGGGCGGGGCGGGGGTCGTCGAGCGTAAGAGGTTTGAGAGTAAGATTGCTGCGCGCCGCAAGTGTTTGGGCAGCGCGGTCGGTAGGCGACCAATCGTAGCTCATATAGGTGGCGTGGGCAGTTGGCTGAGTTACGTCGACACCCCCGTCGCCCGCGCGTTTTTGCATGGTAAAACCTGCGATCACCCCAGTCAGTTCCTCGACCTTCAGCTGCGACGAAAGCATATTGCCTATGCTGTACCACACCAGGGTTTTGCGGCCATCGGCCGCGGTGAGCGACGATACTTTTTGCAACACGTGCGGGCCTGTGCCAATCACCACGTCGGCCCCGCTGTCGGCAAACAGCTGGGCGGCTGCCTGCTGGTCGGCGTTGACTGTCGTCGAGTCTTCGGTACCCCAGTGCGCCGAAACAATCACGGCGTCGGCTTGCGCCCGCGCCTCGCCCACCAGCTTTTTAACCAGCGCTGCGTCGTGATAGCTATTGAGGCCATAGGCACTGACGGCCTTGTTGTTGCTGTAGTCGGCAAACGCCACAAAGCCAATTTTTAGGCCATTTCGCGTAAACACCCTCGTTTGCATCTGTTCGACGGCGCTGCGGTTTGCCCCACTGTAGGCGAGCGGCTTTAGTCCCTCCCACACCGTCACCGTCGCATCGAGCGCCGCCTGGCCTTTGTCGTTGATATGGTTGGTCGCCAGGTTGACCACATTGCAGCCCGCCCCCTGCACAAGACCACGTGCAAACTCCGTCGGTGCGTTAAACGCCGGATAGCCCGATATGCCGTACGCCGGCCCAGCACTCAGCGTCTCTGGGTTGCAAAACACCACATCGGCGTCTTTGTACACTGGCCGCACATGCGCAAAATACGGCTTGAAATCATACGTCCCATCTGCTGCCCGCGCCTGCGCCACCACACTATCATGCGCCAACATATCCCCCATCGCCACCACCCGCACCCTCCCTACGGGTGCCTTGACCTGAGAGGCGGAAACGTTTTTGTGAGATTGTGGGGCAGGTACGGGAGTTTTTTTAGACATTTGGCTTCGTATAAGCCACCCGCCCGCGACCATTACCGCAAACACCAGTAGCAACACACTACCAAATAGCAACCGCAGACGCCTCTTTTGCATACCCTCAGTATAGCCACCCCACCCCCCAATGTCGACATTTTATGACTAATGATTTGTACAATCACATGGCATAACGTAGTCTGAACGAAAATGGGTAACGACAAAAAGTCATGCTAAAACACTGTGCACTAAGCGCGGCTGTTTTGGCGCCCGAATATGCCGTTAGTACCGAAGCCTTACTTAATTTCCGTTCGTCGAATAGTGCCATGCTTCTGAAGGAAGGTTAGTAAGACCATATTTTTCAGCATTCTCTTTCAGCCACTTATCTTGCGGGGTACCTCTTTTGATTAACACTCCTGAACCTTTGTCTATAACCAAGTCTACGGCACGTCCACCCTGGTGGTTTGAGTAACCTGGTCGGGCTGTCGGTGTATCGCATGATGAGGACTTAGCAGTATAAATGTCTGGACAACCGTTAGCTTTTCGTGCCTCAATCTGTCCCTCCATCGTTCGAAAGCTATTGCCAATCCCAAGTGAAACACCATCGTTTCTCGCGGCAATAAGCATGTCCGCCAGACCTTCGGCTATTTCTACGCCTACCAGACGATCTTCTATGGTTACGGTGTACACAGTAAACTTTTCGTTTTTTACATAGCCATCTTGTGGCCCCCCATACTCTATGCCCATATCTGGGTATTTAGCAGCCAGCCTCTCGGCCAATGCGCGAGCTCCTGCCTCTGAATTAATGTTGCTCTCCTGCTCACTGGGCGGCTGGGCAGCTGGACTAGGCGTCGCATTTTGTTCTTTTAACTGTATGTAGTAGCTAGAGATAACCTCAAGATGATTTGCCTCAACTATCCCAAGAACTTTAGCGACATATTTACTGTCAGTTGCATAACCAGCGTCTTTGAGCGCCTGGATAAATGCTCGCGGGTCATCAGCATGACTACGAGCCTCTGCATAGCGATCGGTGCTGATAAAGTCAAAGTAGCCTGCAATGCCCTCGGCAGGAGATGCGTAGGCTCTAAAGCTATCTTTTATATCAATCATTTTACCGTTTTCTTCTTCTTTTGTGCTTAAGCCAGGAGTGGTTGCACCTTGCCATGTGCTCCCGGCTTTTAACCCATGAAAGTTGTTGTATTGGGACGATAAACCAGAGTCACCCCAGTTGCTTTCTAATATAGCCTGACCCATAATAATCTGTTCGTTACCCTCGCGTCCCTGAAGTCGTTGCTCAACAATAAGTGCGCCGATGTTTGTTATAAAGTCAAGTTTTTCTGGTGACATATCTGGATTTGCTGTTTGCAACAAATTTCGTAGCTCCGCTCGATTCACCGTGAGCTGCTCTGCGGCAGGACTAGGAATGGCTGGGCTCGTCTCGGTTGCGCCCTGTTGCTGCTTAGCTAGTTCTTGAGCCTGTGATATTAGCTGTCGCATGGCATCTGACTCTGGCTGTACAAGCAATTCATACCGAAGCAAAAGGGCAGTTATTATTTGTTGCGCGTCGCTGGTATATCCGTTTGCGCCTGGTTCTGTACCATTATTGAGCTGAGCAAGTTTAAGACCAACCATTTGAACGAATATATCGGAGTTAGGTGTGTTTTCGCCAGTTAGTATTTGGTTTTTTTGCGGGTCGCTAAAATTTTGGACAACAGTGGGGTTACGTAAAATCTGTTCGATAAGCGTTCGGTACTTACCAGCAGATGCTGGCGTAGCAGTTTGTGCAGTTTCCGCTACTTCAAGCTGTTTCATGCGTTGCTCGATAGATTGAGCAAAGGCTGATTTTGCTGTAGGAGTTTCGACAGGCGCAGTAGTTGTCTCACTGTTTGACGAGGCTGGGACACGCCGTTGCTCAGGTGGCTTGACGCCACCACCTAAAACTGCAGTGGTGCCAAGGTTGTCAGCAACCAGTTGGGTGGGACTGTCAGCTCCCTCGTCGGGACGGAGTTTTTCTGCGATAGGCACGCTTTTTAAGGCCTGTAGCACATTGGTGCCGCCAATGGCTGGCTGAAAAGGTACAGCACTGCCCCCAAGGCCACTTTGGCTTACCGAAGCAGCGCTAGCCTGAGTAGGAAGCGTAACGCTCCACACTTCTCCTGGCTGTGGCGGCAAAATATTTGTCGGCGAAAATGCTGTTGTTTCAGCCGCCGCACTAGGAGAGGCTGCTACGGTCAGACCAAAGCCGGTAACTAAGGCAGCTGCCGCCAGTTTTGGCACCCTTAGAGAAGAGCCAATGCTCGGGCCTCCCTTAGTCCGTTTACTCACTCCATCAGCGCGCCCATACCCAACTAGGTCTCGACCCAAAATATTTCTTTCCAACTCACAAAGAGCCGACTGTAGACCGGGCAAGCCGCTTTGTTCCTTAGCCCATGCACGAAGGCTCAAAAGTAAACCTAGCTTATACGTATCGTGGTCCGGCAAAGGGGTTTGTACACCCTCTGGAGTAATTACCTGTTTGTCAGACCAACCATGCCTCCCCAAGAGCAAATATAGCTCAGCCACACCTTGGGCTGTTTTTTCATCGATCTCAGAGTGATGATTTGCGAACACATTTAAGAGCCGCTCCGCAAGATATTTAGTAGCATTACCCGTTCCGGGGAAGTAATACGTGCATTTCTTATCAAAGTCATCTATATTATCTCTTTGCGCCTGACCAAAAAATCCCACTGCAGCAGCTCCAGCCAGACCTAGTTCTGCACGTAACTTGACCGCTACGGCTGTACTTGCAGCTGAAAGGTCGGATACTGGCTGACAGCTCCCGACAGCCTCGGTCAAAACATGACTTGGATCGCAATAGTCGATATATGGTTTTCCCACGTTGTTGTGTCCGACACGAAATATTGCCCCCATACCTTGCTCAAGAACTGCAGTTTGGTACACATCACCAACGTGTTTTTGTACAGTGTCCAATAATATGTCGAAGTCTTGATTGGCCGATCTAGGAACTTCTGGTGTCTGCGTCATTTTTATGCCCTCATGATTACTCAACGTTTACTCTGTTGTGCCAGCGCTACCTATAAAAAACCTGCGCACAGCTGATACAAGCTTTGCTGGTCTCAGGTCGACAGTACCTATACCCTGACCACTATCTGCATGCTGCCCCCCTGGTGCCAACACGGTACGAATCAGTTGTTTTGCCGTAGTCGGAACCTCAAGGTGCTCTGGATTTGGCAGGTTATATTGCGTCAAAAAGTCTTGCCACCACAATGTATATTCAGCCTCTGTCCGATCTACAGCGACAAAGTTGAGCGTAAAAAGACCTTCGTGCTGTTGGTAAGCCCCCTCAAGATCTGACAGACTATCAGCAAGAGCTGTAGCACCTTTTTGTAGTTCTTCTAATTGTGTGGTTGTGTGTAACTCCTGCACGGTATTCTGCTGTAACGCTATGTCATTTTCTGCTTTGTCAGACTCCAGACGTTCTAAAAACATTTCTTGTTCGCCTCGTCGCCGCGGAATACGGGTGGTATAGTCTGCAACCGCTTGCTTATCTGACAAAAAATACGGGGTTTGTGTCGAAACAAAAGGTTGAGCAGTATGGTCAAGATTGCAATAATCAGTCAGCCCATACATAGCCACTATTGCCCAAGCACTTTCGGCAGTCATATGTGGAGACTCAAGCTCCGCTATAGCAGCCGACCGACTCTGGTGTCGACGCTGCGCCGCTGCAGCTGCCTGTTTCTCTAGTGCCAAGCGTTGGGCACGCAACGTCTCGAGTGCTGCTTGCGTATCAGTCACTGCTGTAGTTAATCGTTGATCTTCACCCTCTAGGTTTGCGCGTGCTGTCACAAGCGTATCTATTGCCGCCTGCATTTGCGTGCATAATAAACTGTTTTCTTTCCGTTCTTGCAGTGTTACGTATAGGGAGTCTCCTAGTTGCGTAAGACTATGTGTCTGTTCAATGGCTGTGTCGCGAAACACTCGTAGTCTATCCTGTATGCTTGTCTGCACCTTGGTAAAGCCATCTAATACCGTTTGAAAATAGTCACTTATACCTGCTTTTTGTTTTTCCAGCAATGTCTGGAGCGTCGCGGCGGTCACTTCGTGCATACTTTGGCCTTCGGAGGGAGGATCGCAAAACATTGTAAGACATTGCAGGGCAGACATGTTACCCACCAATGTTTGTTGTGCATCTGCATTCTGTTGGTATATGTCGCCGATGTACCGCGACGTCTCAAAGCCAAGCGTTCTGTCACATGCCGACGGACCCTCATGTTGACCCGTATCTGTTCGAGATGGACGCGTGCCAAACTGGTCCATAATAGTACGTATAGTTTTTTGGCACTGACGTAAGTCGAGTTCGGTGCCAGTAAACTCTTGAACAGACCGAAACTCACCGTCTTTTTGATGCACCGTACCCGGCGCCTCAGCAAGCCCACGTACAATGTCTTGGAACGCCGTGAGCAAACGGCCACGCACATCAACAAGTGATGGAGCGTCTGCTTTTTGAGTTTCTTGTGCGTGAGATAGTGCATCTTTGTCTTTTGACACTTGGCTTCCCGAGAGCATGCGTTGCATCCGCGCCAATATTTGCTCTGCCTGAGCAGCTGTATCTATGCAGCGTTCAATTTTCGTACGATTAACGGCTAGCTGCTCATCAATTGTCGTACACCGGCTGTTTATGTCTCCCGTTCTCCGTGCCAACTCACTCTTTTGTGTTTCGATAGCTTGAGGCTGGTCTTCGCTGGTATCAGCCGTGCTGGGTGTGGCTGGTGCAGCATTGGAAATGAGCAGAAGCAGCTCGTCCACCATTTTAGAGTCAGCCGGTTCGTTCGTAGACTCAGGCGGTTGCTCGGCTTGACTATTATGCGACAAGGTCACTTGTTCCGAAGCCGTACCTCCGCCACGTAGTTTAGCCTGCTCGGTGCATAACTGCGTAAAAGTGTCAGATATACCGGCAAACTCACTAGCTAGCGCTGCTTTTTGTTGTTGTAAACCGCTATTTTCCGCCTCAAGTTGAGCACGCTGACTTTGCAGATCTTGAATAGTCTCGCGGGCTTTATCTATACGCCTTGCGACCGCTACTGCAGCCATATCCACAAACCAACAGGCTTCTGTAAAGTCATTTAGCAGACGAGACCAATCGTCTATATGACTGGTAGCGGCCTCACGGCGGCGAGTAATCTGGCTGGTAACGTACACGCCATTTGTTTTTACAAGAGCGTCAAGTCCTGTCAGTCTAACGCCAACCTCGTGCCAACGCTGCGCCAACTCTACACAATTGCCAACTTGTGTAGGGATTTCCTCTGCAACCGAAGTTGGTAGTTCTGCTTGCCGGATACATACTCTAGTTAAGTCTATCTGGATGGGCTGAGGCACCGCTAGCACATCTTGTCCCGCAACAAGTTGTGTAGTTACGTCAAATAGCGGATCATGCTTTGCGCCATGTTGCTCTGCTGCTCCTAAACTAAATTTCATCTATCTTTACCTCATTGTGACGTAATAAATTTTGGGCACGTAAACGCATCTGACGGATACAGCGTAAAGCCTGTGCTCTGGGCGGCGGCAGCCATTGCATCTCCTGCTCGAAATGCTTGCGCGGGCGAGGTAGCAGTGCCCGTGTACTGCACAAGTGCGCTATGGCCAAGCTGACTGCTCACATATGCCTCCAAAGCCGATTTTATGGCTTCAGACATGGGGCCAGCACAGTTCTGATCGAGCTTGTTGAGCGCGCTATATTTTGTTTGTGTCATAATGGCATCGTTTGGTTTAGCAGGGTTTGCCGGGTCTGGGACAAGCAGTCTGTTGAGACGCTCGACCTCTGTCAGAGGAATACTAGCCGCTTGAGGGTTGTTGGGGTCAAGACTAAAGGCAAAGCGCTCGTATGCCCATGTCCCATCGATGGTGTTTTGCGTATCCCCAAGTACCACCGGCTTGAGTTTTGTCAGGTCTACCGACACAACGCCAGACCTATTGGGCGTAAATGCAGATAAATCTGGGCTGGTGTCGCACAGACCAATGGCAAAGGGTCCGCTGTATTGCGTTGCCAGCAAGCGAGAACCAGGGTTTTGGGTTTGTGCAGACGAATCAAATGGAGTCGCCGGCAGAGGAAGCTCCAGTTTTTTGGGATCCTCTACAACAGTTGTTGGCGGTGAATAATTTGGGTCGGCTGCTTTTTTAGCGGCTATGGTGGCCGGGTCTTCGTCGTAGATTGTAACAGGCAGTGCTACAGACGCCTGATAGTTCATACCCTTTACCTGTACGAGTGGATCGGTGCAGCCAGGAGTAGTAAAGTAGGCGTCGTTGTCTTGGCCAGTCACGTCATGGTATACACCAAGCGCCAGCTCTCGAGCAGTCGTATCAAAATGCTGCGGGACCATACCTGCAGCCACAGTAGCGGCAACACCCGCTGAGACAAGTTTACGCCATCTACCCCCACCCCACGCAGCCATATACAGCCCAACTACCCCATTGCCAACCATGTGGTCTAGGCGAACGAGCGGCGTTGGTCTATTGCGCATAGCGTAGTGAGGTTCGAAGTCGTTGTTATGACCATCATCGAATTGTTCAGGCTCGGGCTGAGCACCTGCATAGACGTCTTTGACCGCGCTCAACAGTTCAGAGTTGTTTGACATCTACGAGTCCTTGTCCGGCCACCAGCCCCAATTAGTTGGATTAAAATCTTCTCCCACGTCTTGTACTATAGAGTTTTCTCCGCCTTCGAAATGTCGTACGCCACTATATGTTGCAAAGCTAAATATTGTACCCAGTAATATGCTAGCTAGGGTTTTACCTAGCAGCGAGCTGCGAAAACGGCGCTCCTGCCGATTTGGCCTGCCCCGCGGAACTCGAGATGCAGGTGGTTGCGCCGACGCCAAACCATTGTGGCCGCGTGGATTGCTTCGTCCCGGTGGCAAAGCAGCTCTTCGTCCCATATCATCTTCAACGATTACACCTGGCAAAGTACGCTGTGACCGTGGGGTACCCGTCAGGGGCTTACGGGTTCTAGAAGCTATAAGATCGCTCAGCATTCTTGCAGCTGCCGCTAGATGCATTTCTGCGGCTTGTTGATCACCCGTTGCCTCTATTCCTAGCGTAAACACTAGCTTCGCGCGTCCTGTATTGCACGTACTAGGTCCCTCTACAGGCGCGGATACGTCGGAGGAAGATGGTGCTCCGCCCGTAGCGTCAAAGGCTGGCGAAAAATTCCAATCGGGGTGTGGGTCTTCAGCAGCTTCACGATTAACCGTCATAGCTGCTACCGTGCGCCTTCCGATGACGTTGGTGCTGTAGACGGTACCGCACCAGAGACCACTGGGGTAGAACCCATAGCGCACGTCACGCCTCCCGCTGGGACTTTACCGTCCGGCAACGTACTTGTAATCAATAACGAGCCAGTAGCAGGACCGTCATTAACAAGCGCAGGAGAGCTCCAGGCTCCTCCGCCATACTTTCCCGTAAAAGTAACTGTGCCAATTTTGCCCGGATCGTTCCCAACTACCTGTGTAATGTTTGCCTTAAGTGCATCCTCTGCCGCCTTATCTAGCTCATCAGTCAGGTCGGCTGCGCACTCTTCTCTGGCTGCTGTCAGCACGCTCGCCGCTAAAGTTTCATATAAAGCTTTGTCATTTTTTGTGATAGCGTTTTGTAAGTCGTTTGCATTTACAACTGCGAGATTTGCAGCAAATCCTCTAAAAGCAGCCCCGCAAAAGTTGTTCTGGTCTTTATAGTCTGGTTTGCCGTCTTTACCAATTGTAAAGTAGCTCATTGTTGGAGCACCTGCCCAAGTCGTCGTTGCGCTTAGTTGACTACGGTCAACAACAAAGTTTGTCTTGCCATCTTCGCCCTTTACGCGGGTAATGCTACCAAACAGCAGATCAAAGTCAAGAGTTACTTTTCCCTCAACAGTGGCGTTTGCTTCACAGTTTTTCCCAACACCAACACCCATTGCACTAACACTAAATGTTTCAATAATGCCTGTACTCGTTACCTTGCCCTCAGCCGTTGCGTCTGCGATAGCCAGCGCCTGCGTTTCGTTAAACTCTAAAAGCTTTACGTCAACCTGTGTGTCTGCGCCCGAAAGATTACTACTTACCTCTACACCACTGCTACGGTCTACGTAGTTCCCAGCAGCCGCACATCCATACACTGTTCCTACTACTATCCCCGCTACAACAAGCGGTGAACGAATCTGACGCAGAACGGACCCATGGCCACCGTCTACAGACTGTCGTCTTTCACCATTCATACCGATACTCCTTATACTTGTTACAGATCTTCGGTTAGTTGCTATCTGTCGATCAGCTCTCGCCTCACACTATGCTGAGCTTACTACACACAATGTTCGTGCCTAGCTAACATGCTCGTACTAGTCTCAGACACTGTCTCGACACCGACAGCCTTAAACCATGTTAGTAATAATGTAGAAGCGCCCATACTAAACCATGTTAGTACGAACAGCTCGACTACATATGTGCGTTTTCGGCAACTGTTGGCGTAGACACAATGTCGACACACCAAGAGATGTCGGCCATGCACGCCCCGCAAACCAAAGTCTGCTAGAGTTGCATGGCCAGTGAGTGCGACTCCCACCGCTTCTTGCTCACTGGTCATGCAGCTGTCTTTACAAGACTACTTGGTCGCAAATATGACACACACGCATATATGTGTCAACAGTTGAGCATACTTTATTACCCCACATTTTCCGTTCGATAATGCTTGCAAAATAGCGATATTGTTTTGCACAATATTTTTTATCTCTGTCGGTGCGTGCATAAAAAATCATTTACAACAACGAAAAATATGTGTTGTAAAATGGTACATATCTAACGTAAATACACTGAGCCAAACCGCTCACAGCTAATACCAAGAGTGCCGTATTTAGGACTTACGCACAATGGTGCAGTCTGGTTGAAAAATGAGCACCGGAATGGAGCCGTACTAGCAGTACGGTGAAATGAAAAGCGGAGGCTTTTCGGCCAGAAGGTGCCGTTCCCGCGTAAGTCCTAGTATTGTCTTGTTTCATAACCTAGACTTGCGTCTATTGCACACTATGTGTATGATTAGCAAACAGTAAAGGAGGTGCATATGTCGTCCGAAAGTAACGGTTACGAAGGTTCGGGGCAAGATCCAGGGTATTACCCAGCTGAAATCAATGATTCATACCAACCATACGGTGAGACCAGAGGACCACGCTGGCTTCCAGTTTTCGTAGGGGCCGCATTTGTATCGCTTAGCTTGCTATACAGCTGTGGACCCTCTGGTGATAGAGATGCTTCGCCTGCTACGACGGCAACCATGGAGCCAGTAGGCTCGACGCCAAGCCTGGTAGAAACAACATCGTCAGAGACGCTTTTACCGACCACGCCATCGAGCCTGATACCGGTGTCGCCCACAGAAATAGCACCCACGAGCTCGTCGACAACCACTACAGTTACCGTAACCACGACTGAAAAAGCCGAGACACCGGCAGACGATCGACCGCATATTACTGCCGAGCAGCTTGCGGCACACCAAGCCAATGTTGTAAAGCGCGACGCGTTGAAGAACTCTCTTGCCAGACTAGAGGGTGAGCGTCAACAATCAGCCGCAGAACTGCAAAAATTAGGAGGCTTAATAATCGATCAAACCCGTTTAAATGGTATGCCTCCTAAAACGCTCCTTGAACAACAAGCCAAACTAGAACAGGAAATCAATGCTATGAAGAGTCGTGCGGCAGACATGAGCATGACTCTTCAGGACGTTCAAGATGAAATCAATAAGACGTGCACAGGGTTTCGAGGTGTCACTCCCTGCTAACTATAGACCTGCGGCCTTTTAATTGCGCCGGAGTCGATGGGCCACCTATGACCAGCCTGCCCGAACAACTTTCTCGTAATCTTTCGCCCTTTGCCAGAGCTACCTTCGCCTGGGTGCTTGCGGCGAGCGTGGTGTCTCCATCGCCGTTATATGCGGACAAAGACGTGTTGGCGTGCGAGAGGTGGCCAGCGGCAAACGCTCAGCACACTACACTTACCCAAACCATTTTACAAAACCACCAAACATCGGCAGCGGCAAAAGAGGTTCCATCGCATGAGATATATTTTGCAGATTATGCGCAGTACATTAGACAAAACACTGCGCCTAGCGGGGCAGTAAGCCTCGAGGATTTGTACCAGGCAACAGCACGCTTTACGCAAGAGACCTATGGCGTAGAGCTGCGCCTAACAAACGGTGGCGACACGTACGACGAAGATCGCCCACCCATGCCACCACTCGAACTTGCGACCGCTAGCGTAGAAACGCGCCAAGCCATACAGTGGCAACTAGTCACGGTCGGGTTAACGCTAAGTAGTTTACCTACACGTTTTGTCCGTCAGTATATGCCACCCACCATAGTACTTGGTGAAATGCAGTCGCCAACCGACAGTAATCTCTATGCCGTTGTAGACCATAGAACAGGTACGATTATGCTAAACGTAGCACGGCTCACTACTCCCGACCGAGCACGACAGGTTTTGCTGCACGAACTTGGTCATACGCTGCCTGAACCGGTGGGCTCGCCGCAAGACGTTCGATTGCCAGCAGAATACGTCGCCGACATGTGGGCCCTCTTGCTCAACCCAGACGAAACCGCGAGCCAAGCCGACACTGCTTACGCAACCACTTGTCTCGCCCCCTCGCTGCCGCCCCCATACAACACCTACTTTATCTCAGCCAAAAACAGCCACGAATAGCCTATGATAGACTGTCGCCGACAGCGTAAACTGTACGGCAGGCTTATGCGCCAGGGAAAATACTACCCCAACTACCTTGTTGTGGGGTTTGCCTGTAGCGAACCTCGGTTGCAAGCATGGCGATAACTAGTGCGCCGGCATTTTGAGGGTTATCTACGAGAGTGTTTTTGCCACCAATGCACGGATCAAGGTTGGGTGGAGGCGTCATGGTATAGACCATCGCCTTACCTGCTTCGTCGCCTGGACCGTTATTAGCCCACAGCATTGCCTGAGTCGATAGACCTGGATTGCACTCAGCTTTAAGCAAGCCAGTATATACGTTACCGTTTGAAGGCACGTGTACATACATGCTGTTGTCTTGTCCTTTGATCCCGTATACTTCTAAGCGTTCTCCATTCGATGGTGTATAAGTATCTAGCAACGTTTCGTTGGTGTCTGGGAACGCTGGCACTTCAATTGCGGGAACCGTCACCGGGGGAACGCTTTGGTCGCGTGACGTCGCGTCTTTTTCACCCGCGCAGCCTGCCAAACAACTCCCTACCAGCGCGAACCCTGCTGCAACAGCTGCTAGCCTGCGTCGGGCACAGCCACTTGTTTCTTGAACCGATAATACCTTTTCCATCGCAAACCTCTCTTTGTCTAGTAAAACATGCGCGCACGCACCCTTACCACTCCTTAGCGTTACCTAACAAACCAATCGTACGTCCCACAATACAAAATGTCAAATACATTGTATGCATAAAAACTACCTGCGCCGCTTTTTTAGCCTCATATTTTTACCTCTTATTTCCGCTGAACTAAAAATATCGTACTCTAAAATACCGTTTTATCATGTTAATTGCGGCTTTATAACGTTACTTTATAGTGCTACTGCTTGCTATATACGATGTTTTGCAATATATTTCTCATATTAATAAAGGGGAGAAACTATGGGAACATTCGGTAGAGGTGTAGCTAGAGGCGTAATAGGAATTGGAATGCTAACGGGCGCTGCAGTGGGGTTTGGAGCTGCTAACGAGCAACATGCTGATCTAGACCGTCAAATAAATTACGTACACGACCCAGCTTACGGCAATGTCCGCGCCCCGCTAGACGATATTTTTCATGGTATCATTTTAAATGCTAAAGCTGCTGGCAATGTTATTAATGCCGTTATTAACACCGCTGACAACAAGGGCTCAAATGACATAAACGAAACTCAACCAAGCACGCCCGGAGTACTGCTAATGGATACGGCGGCGTTTCTTGGTGGTCTCGGTGTTGTCGGTGGTTTTGGTGCGATAGCACCAAACACAACAACCTACGTCGCACGACTTTTTGCCGCTCCTAAAAAACAAGATAACCCTCTACACTAACTTGTTTTTACATCTGAAATAGCTGAAATAGTAAGATAGCCAGACGGCCACTGGTGACTATAGAAACGAGATAACGACTATGTCAAACATCTTCGTTCTCTGGTGACGGACCAAGCTTAGGAAAAATATTTCCCTGCCCGTCAACTACAAAATGTGCTGGGTATATGCCACCGGTCCTATCATCTACATAGCAAGCGGTGTCCTCTTTGTAGTCCACCACAAACCTCCCAGCTGGTTTGTATGGTTCGCTATTTTCCTCTGTAGGCATGCTCTCGCCGCTCATCAATACCTCCGATATCAACTATGCCAATGTATCATCTTCGAGGCGGCTTTGTGCCCGCTAACAGTTTTTTACGCGCTTCTTGTGCCGCTTTACGTTCAGCATAAACTCCCTTTCCTAAAACTGCAGCGGTTGCCGCCAGCGCACCCTCGTCCAAAAGCATACCTGGCGTCAAGAAAACTGCTGGAACTACGGCACCTAAAGCGGTCAATGTCAACCCGACCCTTGTCCCGCGAAATGCCCGCGAAATGCCACCAAGTACCGCTCGACCTATACTTTGACGAGTGTCGTGATCGGTCCCCATTATATAGTTTCCAGTAGCAGTGAGCCACCCTTCATGAATACCATATCTTTTTACTGGCACCCATGCACCGTCACCTTGTTGACTCCATGGTCGCCCATCTGCACCTACAAAAACAGTACCGACTTTTTCTACATAAAATGTTTCCGGCGTTGCTCCGTGAGGTGCAGAGTACATGTTCCCAGCAGTTGACGCTTGCCAGTCCGGTAATGGTTGCCCGTTCATGCCTGGTGATGGAACAAACGATATCTGTGTGCTCCAACCGTTCATAGAGCCAGGCGTTAGATCGCCGAAGCCATCGTCCGGAAAAGACCTGTCCCAACCATTATCTACAGGGCGCTCCCGACCCTGATGTCCCGCGCTCCAACCACCATTGGTACCACCCAAACCCTCCGATCCATGTGGCATATTGCCCCCTCTCTCTAAACAAACAACTATTTTGACTTTGTGGCAAAACTATACATCTTCTGCGTATGGGCTGTCAACTTGCACATTATTTATTACTCAGCCCCAGCACACGACTGCAGTCTGCCGAAGATCTTGAAGCACCTTTAGTATACAAACCTCTTAATGCTACCTTACTCATGCTTTGAAGTGAGTAATATGTCGTTATTTTACGTTCGTCGTTTCTCTATAGTTTAATATCAAAAAATAATATTTTTTCTTTCACTATTATATGTTATTGTAAAGTATTATGTCGCGAGAATGGCAACTTGATAGTCTGGCTGAAGAGTCCAGAGATTTGTTTAGGGCTCTAGATACTGAGTTTGGCGTAGGATTTGATAAAAGCTCTTTCTCACTGGACTGCCTGATCGAACCACCGCAAAACCATATGCTTTTTTCAGGTAATACCAGTATCGATCCGTCTGCCAACTGGGGCCTGACCGCAGGTTATATACCTGGTCTCGATGCGCTTGGTTTTACCCGTTTGCAGCTGCGCCAGAGAAACGGTAAAGAGCTTGTGTTTGTCCGACCACTCTCTCGGCCAAGCATCTTCTTGCTATTTGAACATACAGACAATGCCGAGCGACTGCTGTGTGACCAGAAAGAAAACGTGTTTGCTCTCACCAGTGGTCAAATGACTACACTTCTTGACAAAGCAGACATAAGTTTGCCGATGATTTTTACCGACAACGCCTCAACACAACAAGCAGTCTTTGACTTAAAAGAAAAAGCACTTACCTGGCGTTCGTACGATCGGCGTGTCTTACCACTTGGCGTAGACCGACAATTGGTAGTAGAGCGTAGCTATGTCGTACACCCAGTGCACGAAAAACATATTGTACAGGCACACGTGGTGCTTCGAGCTCTAAAAGAGCGAATAATGCCGAACGGTAATCGTCACCAAGTAGTCGTCGTATTTGTCGGGAAAGACTATCTGGTCTCTGAACCAACCATATATGGCAGGGTGCTTAGGCTCGACTCCCCAAAGTACTACAATTCCGAAAAAGACGACTATACAACCACCGAAACGTTTACCCCCAACATAGATCCCCTAGAGCTTATACGGAGGATCGCCGAAGTGATCTTACAATGTCAAACAAGCCCAAGGCCACGGCGCTAAGCAACATGCCAGACATAGTAGTTTGACACAACTGCTAGATAGTCTGTATGCTTGACTGTATAGCAACATAACATATTTGCTAAAATAACCTATAGCTTGATCGGTTGTTTTGCAATGCTAGGGGAGGTATGGTAATGGGGAGTTCTGAAACAGGTACAGGACCAAACTATATTGGGTGGGACAGTGAAGTACCAGGTGTACCAGGTGATCAACAATCAGATGATTTAAGTGAGCTCATTTTCGGAGCACACCCAGACACACGTGGAAGTGACTCAGCAGACATGAGCCCCTCGGCTCCACCCAGCGAGACAGCAGATTCCCCGCATGTTGTACGAACCCAAATCTTACCAGCAGCGCCGCAGTATACACCTTCCGCCGCAAAGGCTACGCCACCAAACAATAGGCGGCCAGGGCTAAGCGCGGTAGTCGCAGCAGCAGAAGTCGCACGCACGCTGAAAATCAGTGGCCTAAAACGTACCTTAGGGAAAGCCGCGTTAGCGGGCGCAATTACTACGGGCGAAAAATTGCGCAAGCACTGGCGACAGTACTGGGGCTATATGCTTGACCCATCCGAATCAAGACCAATGAAGGTTGTGCCGCCGTGTATTGTAGGCGCGCAGACCCTCGCACACGCAGTTGACACAACACATCTTGGTGGCTTTTTTGGCAACTTTATTGCCGACGCCGACAGATTATTAACGAGCAACGAGGGAGTTGCTGGTTCGATTGGAGCGTTTGCGGTCAGCGCTTGGTACACTCTAGCCGAGACTAATTACTACAAAAATCAAGCTATTGAACCCCCACTCCGACGGCGCTTTGCAAACTCGATAACACGTAACATCACCCACCCAAAGCTGTCTGCTCAGCAACGGCAGTTGCTCCGCGAAACCAGAGATGATGAAAAAACCGCTCGTCGCAATCGGTCACGATAGAAAAAAACTTTTGCAACCCACACTCATAAAACTTTTTCAGTCTCGTGCCACGAGATGTAGGGTTCAAGTAATTACTAAAAAGCCTGCGCAAGCAGGCTTTTTAATATGGCTCAATTTTACAACGAAGTTAGAACCCATTTCCAGCAAAAAGTGTGAACCAAGCCCCGCCGCCTGCGCGGGCAAGCCCGCGCTGCGCCCCGCCCAGAAAACCCTTTGCATATTTTTTGAGATTTCCCCCGCCGAGAATTTTTGAATTTGGAAAAGGGTGTTTCTGGTCGGGTCGCTGTCGCTCTGAGACATTACGGCTAACTTAATGTTTGCTCATAAATTCGTCAAATGATGACACACCGCCAAGCACAGCGTCATATACATCTACTGATAGGTACTGCTTGCCGTACAAGCCCTCGCGTATCAGGTGGTACTTTATTGTGAGTATGGCTGTTATTTGTTCTGGTGTAAGATGTGCGAGTTTCTCTTTGTAGTTATCGCTATCGCCAGTGGCTTGTTCTGGTGTTTGCACCCACAGGTCAATGCCCCAGCGGTCATTTTCAAATGGTATATCTAGCCCTAGCCAGTACCCAGTTGGTCGCCCTGCGTGAATAGACGCAAAGTTAGCTCGGTCTGCCACTGAAAAACCACGCACGAAGTCAGTGGTTGCCATTTCACGCACAAAATCTGCAAACTCTTGCTTGGTAAGTTGGTGGTCGGTAATAATCTGCATATCTAGGTCTGGGTACACCATAAGCCCATAGCCATAACTACCTTCAACGGGACTAATCGTGCCATATTTTCCAAAGATGTTTGTTAAACCAGTTTCAACCAGTAGTTTATCTGCCTGTGAGTGTAAGCGGGTTTGCTCGGCTAACAATTCATCTGTTGTTATGTCAGGGTTGGTGAACGTGGGAAGATACATCATATGATTAGCCTACAAACTCCCCAAATGAAGCAACCTCACCATTTTTAAGCGTAAACACACCAACATAATCGTGCGGGTATGCCTCGCTTATATTATGTTCACCAAAATCTTGACCTATATGACTTGCCCGAATTGCTGCCATAACACCAGAGTGGCACACTAGTAGCAAGTTTGCATTTGTGTGTGCTTTGTCTAGCTCGTTGAGCGTATTAAAAACACGTTCTTGCATTTGCGCTAGCGACTCACCGTTTGGTGGCGTGTAATTAGTATCACTATCAAGTCCTGGGTACAGCTTGTATGCTTCGGCCGATAGCATATTTGCAGCATCGCCGTAATTTACTTCGCGCAAGCCTGACAACCGTTTAATCTCGTCAGTAAAGTCCAATTTGCGGGCAATAACGTATGCAGTAATAAATGCTCTACCTACATCACTGGAATAGATGTCATCTATACGGACTTTTGCAAGTTTTGTAATAACTTTCTCGGTTGGCAGCAAACCGTTTTCAGTGAGCGGCGTATCAATCCAGCCAGACAATCGTTTTGCTCTGTTATTTTCTGTTTCTCCGTGCCGTGCAATGTAGAACGTATTCATTAGGGTTATTATAACAGATTTACATCTGTTTACGCTTCGCTTGCGAAGCGTGTCGGCTATGCCGACCGAGCCACGCCACCTGTTTCGGTTTTTGCCGAAACGCGACCCGACCAGAAACACCCTTTTCCAAATTCAAAAATTCTCGGCGGGGGAAATCTCAAAAAATATGCAAAGGGTTTTCTGGGCGGGGCGCAGCGCGGGCTTGCCCGCGCAGGCGGCGGGGCTTGGTTCACACTTTTTGCTGGAAATGGGTTCTAACTTCGTTGTAAAATTGAGCCAAATTCGGACTTTTTAGGAATTGGTCGCCCATTCGGGCGGCTTTTTCTTTGGTTGTGCGGAGCGCAAGCCAAATGTTTTCTTGGGGGGAATTGGAATTGGGGCGCGGCAAGAGCCGCGCTTGTTTTTTAGACCGCCGCAGGCGGTTTTTCTTGATATAATGAAAGAGCAACCAACCACAGATAATCTATTTTTATTTTGAGGTCTTAAATGGCCGTCTTGGACAGTCTAGATTATCTAGGTTGGTTGCACCAGGACGGTCATTTAAGTTTTAGGGGGTAAAACTATGAGCGAAAAATACTTTTTATACGCAAGAAAGTCCGCTGACGTAGAGGATAAACAAGTCTTGTCTATTGAAGCGCAGATCGCCGAACTGCGGAAATATGCGAGAGATAACGGCTTACACATCGTAGACACCATTATTGAAAAGCGCACAGCCAAAACGCCAGGTCGTCCGAAGTTTGGCACAATGCTGAAACGCATTGAGGCTGGCGAAGCCAGCGGCATTATCGCGTGGCACCCCGACAGACTTGCTAGAAACTCCATTGACGGTGGGCAAATTGTGTATTTGCTAGACCAAACGCACCTAACTAATCTGAAGTTCCCGACATTTTGGTTTGAGAACACATCACAGGGCAAGTTTATGCTTTCAATAGCGTTTGGTCAGTCCAAGTATTATGTAGACAACCTGTCGGAAAATACCAAGCGCGGTTTGCGCCAAAAAGTACGGCGCGGCGAAATGCCCGGACTTGCACCGCTTGGCTACATAAATGATGTCCGCACCCGCACCATTGCTGTAGATAAGCGGCGTGCGCCGCTGGTTGTATCTGCTTTTGAGTTATACAGCAAGGGCGACAAGGGTTTACGAGAAATTGCAGACTATTTTGCCGACAACGGCATAAAGACTAGCGGCGGCTTGCCATTAAAGAAAGACCAAATCAAATATATGCTGACAAATCCGTTTTACTACGGACATTTTAGATATGCTGGCGAAATACATGAGGGCAAGCATGTGCCGATTATGACCAAAAAACTGTTTGACGCGGTGCAGTCCGTCTTAGAACAGCGCGGACACAAGCGCAAGGGCGCGAACGCACCCCAAGTATTGTGCGGCTTGTTGTCCTGTGGCGCGTGCAATATGGCGATTACTGCTGAAAAGAAAATCAAACGCCAAAAGAACGGCAATGTACACGAATACACCTATTACCGCTGCACGCGCAAAAGCAAGGCAATGAAGTGTATTGAACCTGCCGTAACCGAGCCGCAACTTGTGGCGCAGTTGTCCGACATTTTGCAGGGCTACGCCCTGCCGAGTGCGTGGACAACCACGCTACACAAAATGCTGGACGAGGACGAGAGAACAGCCGAACAAACCACTGGCGCAGTTATAGCCCAAGCGCAAGAAAAGGTGCGGAACTTGCAAAGCAAGTTGCAACGACTTCTGGACAGTTATCTAGACCAAGATATTGACCAGCCAACCTACAAAACCAAGCAAGGCGAGCTAGTGAGTGAAAAGAAGTCGCTAGAGGAACAAATTGACAAGCTGACGCTTGCCTCAAATGCCTGGGTTGAACCTATGCGCCAGTGGCTCAAAACGGCTGTTTCTCTCAAGAAAATAGCCGAAAACGCCGAACCAGTGGCGTTGAAACAGGCATTTGCTGAAATTGACGGGTTGAACCTCTTTTTATCTAAAAAACAAGCGCGGCTCTTGCCGCGCCCCAATTCCAATTCCCCCCAAGAAAACATTTGGCTTGCGCTCCGCACAACCAAAGAAAAAGCCGCCCGAATGGGCGACCAATTCCTAAAAAGTCCGAATTTGGCTGGGGATACGGGACGGGAATATAACTTTTGAGGATAGTTTAGACTTCGATATATCTGAGATAGAAAGCGTATATGAAGACAAACAGGAGAATCAATAATGCGCCGTTCTCCTGTGCTCATATTTCTGATGATAGTGCTCGCTATCACGTACTGGGAATATGCGCAGTATCTCGTGGTTTTGATGGCAATTTTCTACGCAATACGGATGTTTGTAAGAATGTATCGATTTATCCGTCGCATAACAACGAATTTTAGACTTTCAGACGTAGATACGATGGATGGTTTAGATTTCGAAAAATATGTGGTCAGTATTCTAAAGAAACAGGGTTACTCAAACATTAGGCTCACGGAGCAATTTGATTACGGGGTAGATATAATCGCAACTAAGAACGGAATTCGCTGGGGTATCCAAGTAAAACGTTACTCGGGTCTCGTAAAAGCTGAGGCGGTACGACAGGTTGTAACGGGTTTACGAGTGTATGATTGCGATCGAGCGATGGTGATAACGAATAGCACCTACAGCAGGGTCGCAGTCCAACTTGCACACAAGAATGGGTGTGAATTGATTGATCGTAACCGATTAACAGAAATGATGACCGTAATGTAAGTTCGAGCATTAACAGATTGTCGCGGGAAAATGGTGGACTATGATAATTTGCCAGAGTCTCACTATAATGTTATCGTATAGTGAATTATGTCAGTGGAGTTATCATTAGAAAATCTAAGCCGTGATTTGGCGCATGCCCAGAACTCGGGTGATTTTTTAGTTTGTGATTTCCTTGAAATAAACGACAGAAGTGAGTCCTGGGTTAGAGCCAATAATCTTGCTCAGCTGGCTATCAACCCAGCGCGTTTTATCAACCAGCAGCCTCCATCGGGATCTTTGAGTGCTGGTGGAAAAATTATTATTCCATCCAGAGTCAGGGCTACACCACCTACTATGGTTCATTTTGGCAGTGAAGTCACCGCAAATGCTGCCATCGGAATGATAGGGCTAGACTTGGAGGATCACTCTCACGATGTACATTTTCACCAGCGAGTTGACGTAAGTAGGCTCGGTGTATCGGCCTTGACGGAGCTGCTTGGTGCGCATGATGTAAATGATACCCCCCTCGCTCTCGTGAGCCTTCCAGATACATATGATGGCCCATGGAAATATGAAGAAGCACAACAACCGTATTTTGCCCATACACTCAGTCAGATTTTTCCAGACCATCGAGAAATACTATTGCCTAACACTGTAGCCATTTTGAGCGAACATTCACAAGAGCAATTACGCGATTATTTCCAAATTGGACAAGCTGCGTGGCAATCTATTATTGCAACTGACGGAGAAGGAATCGACTTCCACTATAAAATTTAGAATGGGAATAAGTCTGCAGCAGTAATTTTGAGTGCCTTGGCGACTCTCTCGTACATATCAATCGATGGACGAACTTCGCCACGCTCAATCTTTGCATAGTAGTTGGCGCTCATCTTTGCCTTATCGGCTACTTGAGCTTGGGTAAGATCGCGGTCGATGCGTTTGGCGCGTAGGCGCTTCGCTGTTTTGAGGGTAATTGCATCGGAATCTTTCATAACACTATTTTACCACTGTTGCGAGGTAACGGTGTATTATAGAGGTAATGACCGACGAAACGCGTATTACAATCAAATCCGATAGCCCTGTGGCGATTTCCAGCTCGGCGCTTGGCGCAAACATAAATGCACTCGGATTCAATATAGACCTCATTCTACGCAAGAACCCTAATCTAGCAATCGAAATTATGAGCCTTTATGAAAAGGCAAAGAACACGCACGCTGATGATCCAGCGCAGTCTGACGAAGATTTTAAGTTAGCATTGAAGCGCTTGAGCGATCTTATTAGCTAGTCTGATTTGGTTACTGGTGGCCTAGCATCTTTACGCCTGATTTTGGTGCTGCTTCAGACTTAGTGACTTTCTTCGTGGATTTTCTAGGTTTAGTCTCGCTTTTTGCAGGCTCCGGTTCCTTTTCTGTCGGCGGCTTGGGTTTTTGCGCATATTGTTTTCGTGACGCTTCAATGACTTGTTCTGCGACCACATCACTACCAGCAGAGTCCAGTAAGAGCGTTCTTCCACTAAGGGGCTCCTGCGCAATTACGGACGATAAACGAGCATAGAAGTTAAACGCATTGAGATTCGCAATCTCACCTTGTTCTATGTAGGGGGCAAACAGCGGCAAGAGTAATCTCTCATCGTTCGGGTTGCCAGTTCGGAAACATATAACAGTACCAACATTTGCTAGAATGACGCTCACCATTTGCTGATCGTCTTGCTGTGAAGTAGATTGTTCCGCCATCGTCAGGAATAGTTTGTACTTACGCGCCTCGCTAAGCATTTGTATAAAGCTCGGTGTGGCAAAGTTCTGAAACTCATCGACATATAAATAGTATGGTTTGCGCAGCGCTTGTTTGACTCGAGCACGGCGAAGGCTAGCTAGCTGAAGTTTTGCCAAAACCGTTATGCCAAATAACTCAGATACGTCCTCGCCCAATAAGCCCTTAGATAGATTACAAATAAAAATCTTCTCACTATCCATTAACTCTTCGAAGTCTATAGTGGATTTATGTTCACCCAGTATCGCTTTGGTCGATGCGTTTACATTGAATCGACCAATTTTTGCAGTAATACCTGCCGACATCTTAACCTTCTGCATATCACCAGCCTTACCAAGCTCATTTTTCCAGAAATCTTTTAGATCTTCATCAGTCAGTTTGTTTGTAACATCACGACGATAGGTGGCATTTTGTAGGAGCTTCAAGACCGTGAACAGAGTTGCGTTTTCTACTGTTAGGGCCGTATGAATTGCGTTACGCAGGACGTATTCAATTCGGTGGCCTCCACTGTCGTCATCGCTAAATATCTTACGAAATACAGATATAACAGACTCAGTAATGATATCTTTTTCACGTAATAGGTCGTTACCTTCGAGCCCTGGTGTGAGTTCAAGAAGGTTCAGCGCAAATGGGTGCTCTAAATCATCGGGGTTGAGGTAGACAACGTCATTGATACGATTTTCAGGAACGTGTCGGAGAATCGTTTCAGCCATGTCGCCATGCGGATCAAGTACGGCTAAGCCTTTGCCGTTGCGCATATCTTGGATGATTTGGTACTGCAACATCGTTGTCTTGCCGTTGCCTGTGCCACCAATGATATACATGTGTCGCTCACGTTCGGCTTCAGTAAGACCAATAGTTGTCACTGAGTTGTGGTGGATATTCTCACCGATGACGACCGAGAAGTCGTTGCCAGACTTCAGCGATAGAGGAGCTGGAAGAGTGCGACTAAGCGAGGAGACAAGATTATCGGTTTTACTTATTCTGTTGGCCGGAAAATGATAAAGATTAGCTAACTCAGTTGACGCCAGTACCATTGATGAGCGACGGAATAGAGACGGCAACCGATGCATTGCATTGTTTGAACGGATAGATCGCAAGATAGGTAGAGAAATCTTTGCTTTTAGTGACTGATACGGTGGCACGCTGTAGCCATCGAGCGCCGACTTAAACGCGGCCGAGTGTTGACGTGAATTCGGGCCTTTTACGAGTATTCGAATGTTCACACGGAATAATGGGTGAGTGACCTTCCGGTGCATAGTTTCCATCAACTCAAGTTCAAATGCACTTAAAGTGCGTGCTGGTCTGTCATGGTTCGTAATCTTTGCTTGCTGTTGAGCGCCTCGTGACTTTGACTCATAGTAGCCCTTATAACCGTACGTCGTGCCCATGTATACTTCGCTTGTGAAATCCGTTGCACCCATCGCTGCTTTACCGAATAGATTTCCCAGAGCCTCAACTATAGGAAGCTTTTTGCTGCCAACTTGTTGCAATATATTTTCATTACCAAGTATTCGATGCGAGAGTATCTCAGCTTCTCGTAACCGAGTAGGATAAGCGATAATCTGTAAGGTTATCTCTTCGTCATCGCCAAGTTTCGTCATCGCTCCCGTGACGTATGACAGCGGATCGTGTTGCTCCATCACCGAAGTGAGTGTTAGTGGTAACACGTAGTGATTTGTTTCTTTAAATTCCAGAACTGAATCTGCGCGGCTGATAATACGTTCTATCTCTTTTACTTTAGAGTCGGGTACATAGGACGCAATTATTTTTTGAATCATGTCTGAGTGTTGGCTCTCTGTTTGCAGAAGAAAACGGATGCCATCTCTTTTTGTAGATACAATCTCAAAACTCATGACAGGCCAACGCGCAAGAAGTTTGTCTCGTATGCTCCTCCCCGTTCGTATACCGTGGATAACTGAGAAAAGCTGTTCTGTTGCCTCAGGCGTCTTTGCGATGGTTGCCGGTGGCGTGATTTCTAGCCAAACCATACCACGTCCCAATAGGTATTGTCGCCATAAAAGCGCACGAATAATTAGTGCTACGGTTACGACAACAGCACCGAGTACAATCGCAATTAGAATTAACTGCCAGTTGGTAACAATGTATTCGAGATAGGCTGAGGGGTCCATGTCGGCGCTCCTTTCTTGTCATGTATGAAGGTGTAATATCCTGCAGATTGTTTCGAGAATGTCCGTTGCGACACGACGTTTAGAGTTGGCGCGTTCATTTCTGATATAGTCCATTCGCCCGATGCAGGGTCTACCTTGATGACATATGCCACATGCCCCCATGTGCCCGCATCTGTTTGAAAGACAGCGCCAACAACAGGGGTGTTATTCACTACGTAGTTCTCTTTTCTGGCAGTATCATCCCATGTATTGGCGTTACCCCACCATTGACCGATAGGGTTTCCCGCCCATGAGCGCATCGCGTAAGCCCAATAGGTACAGTTACCCCATTCGTAGGTGTCTCCAGGAATCGGGCCACCCATGTAAAACCCTTTAGTCTCGGCTGCTTGCGCATTAGGAGTGCTCGCGAGAAAGCTGAGCGCACTGGCACCCATCGAACCGACGGCGAGCACAGGGAGTGACACTATCACCATTACAGAAGCTAGCACTATGATTAGTAGTCTTTTTCCGCTGTATGCCACGACACCCAAACTAAATGCGACTGGATTCACGAGTACAATTCCGCCGGGTTAGTGGTTATGAGTGGATGCTCTTTTTCCGAGGCGACTACTTTGACAGCTACATGGTTTTGATCGGCAATGATGAGCGCGTCACCACGTTCGCAGGTCAGCAGGAAGCTTTGTTCGTACTCACTCAAATTAAACTCAGAGACGACGTTCTTGATAGTTGTCGTGTCCTGTCTCATGAGGATACGTAGCGCGCTCTGTGAAGCAATTGCCCGGCCATAGTCACTGCGTAAAAAGTCATTGGCTTGTTGCGAGATGATAGAAACGCCGAGGTAGTATTTACGAGCACGTCGTACCAGTCCTGCGACAAATCGAGCCGACTCTTCGTGTTCAAGAAGCATCCAGCCCTCATCAATAATCAGCAGGCGTTTCTCTGGCTTGGCCATCACCTGATTCTTTACGAAGTTACTGATTATCAGCATCATAATCTGGCGTAAACTTTCGGGCAGGTCTTTGATATCGAATATAACCAATCTGTTATCCAGCTTGATATTAGTCTGGGCGTTAAAGACATCCGCAAGTGATCCAGATATGTATTTTTCAAGACGTTCGCATAACTTCAGTTGACCAAGTGATTGTAGTTCGGCGTAGAGATCTTCAAGTAGTGGTTGCTGGTTTTTGGCTTGCTTATATATCTTTAGGATTGCCTTATCGACGGCAGCCTTCTCGCGCGACGAGAGTCCTTCGGCCATTAGGCTAATTACTTCCGTCAGATCTTGTGCGTGCTCAGACAGGTCGCTGATCTTGTGAAATGTAGTAGCGAGGTCGAATGGATTGATCTTTTGCTTACTCTTAGCAGATAACTTGATGTATGTGCCGTTTACCGATTCGGTAAGGAGCTTGTATTCACGTTCTGGGTCAATCACTATGACTTTTACGCCTTGCATGAGCTGGCGCAAAATCTCCACCTTTGTTGTGTAGCTTTTACCAGATCCAGACTGTGCAAAGACGATGCTATTGGCGTTATGAAGGCTAAAGCGGTCTAAGATAACGAGTGAGTTATTAGATTTGTTTACCCCGTACAATATGCCGGACTCTTGCACTAGCTCTGATGACATAAATGGAAATGTAAGAGCCGCCGATGAGCTATCAAGGTTACGCTTCTGGGCAAGCTGATCCTCTCCACGGGGTAGAATCGACTGCAAAGCTTCCAGCTGTTCATATCGTGCGACTTTCGAATAGAACAGGCGGGCGGACAGTGTTGCCTCGAGTAACTTAGTTGTTTTGTTCAGTTCTTCTAGTGATTCGGCTCGAACGCAGACATAAATCGACATCTGGAATAGCTTTTCTTGCCCTCGCTGAATTTTGTCGCGTAAATCGATAGCAGACTCAAGGGGATCAGTAATCTCCGTGCCGACGATTTTACCAGCCCGCATCATCGCTCTTTTGGTCGACTCGAGCTCAGTAATCTTGCGGTGTAGCTTTGGTAGCGCAGACAACGCACTCACTTCATGAAGGTGGTAGCTAATATCTGTGTCGTGGTTGAAGTTTATCAGGCTATCCATCCAGCCTGAGTTCGCCACAAACGGGTACCCGGATATGTACAGTGTGCGCATGTATACACCATCTATGCACAGATGGTCGACATTTTCCTCAAGGCCCGCATATGATAAGGCATCAATGGCGTCTTGTTCACCAAACACAATGTTGAGTTCTTTTTGCTTATCGAGGCGTGCTTGCTGGCGCTTTCGGATAGGGGCTAGTAATGGTTCGAGTAGTTTATCGGGCATCGGATTCTCCTTTCTCGACAAGTGCCGTGCGTATGACTTGCAAAGCCTGCTCGGTAAGTGGCTGTATCTTCGCTTGAGCGGGGCTGTAGAAGCTATAGAACAGATCGAGTGCCTCGAGACTCGTCAGTTGATCACTATGCATACCGAGCCTCGTCATGCCTTTTGCGACAATATCGAGCTTTAGGTTGAGCTGTTCACGGATTAGATCGAAGTCAGCCCTACTGGTAGGTTTATAGGGCACGATTATGTAGAAATGGCGTGTCAGTATCTTGTTGGTTGTAATGAGCGAGCGGATAAACTCATCGTAGTTCTGTAGTTGCGTTCGATAGATATCTTCTTTCTCGTCGTCTAGTCGCTCGCTTAGGTCTGCAAGATATTTATCCATATCAATCTCTCGTGTGCGCACCAGTATCTGCAAGTTTGAGCCGACTGAGTTCAAAAAACTTTCGTAGGTATCGATGATAGCGTCTTGTTCTTCTTCGCTACGCAGTTCAAAGTTAAGCGATGAAACCTGTAGGATTGCCCGATATTCATTGTGCGGCAGTATCAATATTCCATCACGTACCCCTTTAATGGCGATCTGTTGCCGTGCGCTAGTCTTACTCTTCGACTTCTGTAAGGCGAACATGGAGTGCTCCTTTTCTGGTTGTTTCGAACCTTAGTTTTGCGGCCGGATTTTCTATGACAGCAAGTAACTGTGCAGTTTCCATTGCAGTGAGTCTCGGTAAAGCAGCGTGTTTCTTGTGTGATTTTGCGGGAGAGGGAGACGAGCTCTCAGGTGCTACCCAAGCATACTCTTCTCTCATTGCCGATGTGTTTTTATTGAACAAATAATACTTTGCCCGCAGATTGTATCGAAGGATGGTAACGAGCCAGACCGCGAGGATCTTACCCCGTATTCGGATAGCTAGGAGTGAGCAGAAGAAAGCTATTACCGCCATAATGATGAACTTATAACCTGCGCTCCCCATTGCGGGCGGTAAGGCGGCGAATAGCGCTGCACCGACGAAGATGGGCACGATGAGGAAGAGCATTTGCGAAAATCCAAGATTTCCTACAATCCTATCTTCAACTGTTGTTACCTGGGCTGGTACTACGGTTACTTTCATACTTTCTTACTCCTATCGGACTTCTCAGTTACGTTGGACTTTATTGGTGTCGGTTCCGAGGCTTGATATTGCGCACTGGTTTTCCTTGAGGTTGGCTCAGGTGCTTCAGCGGGCCTTCTTGTCGCCTTAACTCCTCTTGAGTTGGCATTCGGCCGACTGTAGCTTGTCGGGGTTGCCGCTGACGGCTTACTCGAAGAAGTTGTTTTACTTCCAGTGCCGCTGACTTTATTCTTGGCTGCGCCTGATGTAGCGGCTGTTGCTCGTGCGCCTTTTCTGCCCGCGTCGCCGAGGTAGCTCACGCCGTTCAAAAACTGCCCGCCAAGTTTACGCATGTTTCTCGCGCCCATACTGACATAGCTGAACTGCATCATCACGCCTTGTGTCTTGAGTAGCGCCAGTATTGTTGCCAGCCCCACGATCATAGCCATAAGTGTGTCCGGCACGTCATTACCGCTTGTTGCCGAAAGCCCCGTGAATAGTGACGCCGATAGCTGCAGGATCACGACATGAACGAAAAGCACGAATATTGTGACGATGTACGTTTTGAATGCTGTTTCTGCAAAGTCACGAAATCCAGGTATGAGCCAAACCATTGCAACTAACGGTGAGAGAACCGCACCGATGAATAACGCCACTAAGCGAGCGACGTAATACACAAGCAATACGACTGACATGATGATAAATGCGAGCATAAGTATCAGCGCCGCCAGGCTCTGTGCGCCTGCTTGCTTCAGAACTAAAGTGAGTGTTGCCCACACGGTTGAGGCGCCGGAAATCTGACCGACAGCGTCTATCAGTACGTTTGAAAGTGCAATAATCCCATCTATTATGAAGATCGACGTATTCATAATAAGGAATATCAGTCCTATCCGAGGGAGTAGGTGTTTGAACTCTACTTCATCAAGCCCAAACGTACTGGCGCTCATGACATGGAAGCCGAGTAAAGCTACCACAATAACGAGCAAGAGATTGCTTATGCCGACCATCGCAAGCCAAAAATTAAATACGCTTGGGTTGGATGCCATGAGTGGTGTAGATTCCGTGAAGAATTCTAGCGCATCTAAAAACGGTGTTGAGACGGCTTGGATAATATTATTCAGGAAACCAACAACGGCTTTGATCAGCACATCTATAAGGCCGTTATCGACGTCGTTCGGTGGGATTGCTTCAAGACTTGGAAGAGTTGCCGTGGCGGTATTCTGCGAGGCACTGTATGCGCCAGTCAGTATATTCGTGATAGTAAACGCAGCCAGTACGATAACTAAACCTATGATGGCATTTTTAAGAACGTGCTTTGCGTGCTCCAGCTGATCTGGCTTGCCGCCACTTGTCATGAACAGATAGCCCGCATGAATAATGAAGAACACGCTTGCTATTGCGGCAAGCGACGCCAGGGCCTTGATTGTCGGCCCAACGTATTCGCGCATTACTTGCACGGCACCGCTTGTATCAGCAAAAAACGTCACACTCGGTGAGAGTATGGTTCCGAGGATGTCCATCCTAGGGTTACGCTCCGAACGCCTGAGTTGCGAGTGTCGTTACAATATTACTTATGACGAATGCTGCGATGACGATGGCAAGCCCGATTGCCGACCATGTAAGTGTTCGTTTTGCCTTATCCAGTTGCTCAGGATTGCCAGAGCTAGTGATGTAGGTAAAACCACCTGCAACAAAAAAACCGGTCGCTACGAGACCGGCAAGCCCTGCGATGACCTTGATAATACTACGTATAAAGTTTTCCACGTTTGATATATCGCCGCTTTGAGCGTAGACGGGAGCTGCGAGAACGAAAGGAACTCCAAGGGCAACTGTTAAGATTACTATTTTTAATTGCGTGGAACTTCTGATCACAGTGACCCTCCGTAAAATAGTTGATGTGATTTCAAGGTAGCACACGCGTCAATATATGGTACAGCATAAGCTTTTTACAGAACTGTCAAATGTAAGCTTCGTAAGCATTTTCATTATCTGTTATCTAAGTTGTATATTCTACTACGTATAGCTTATTCGCTAATGGTTTCGTCGAATGGCAAGGGGAAGCTAGTGACGAATTTAGCAAGGTAGTCTGGGTCTTTAGCTAAATCTACTTCGATCCAGTTGTCTAGCACCCCGTTCTTCTTGAGAGTTTCCTTCTCTTCGTAGAATAAGTCATCATCGAACCATAGAAACGGTTTACCAAAGTCGATTGCACGGGTTTTGGCTGTTTGCCAAGAGGTGGGTTTAATCTTCTTCATTAACTCCACGGTCTCATCATCAAACAGGTGGCCGATGTGTTGTATCGGCACGCTAGCGTCACCGTCACAGTGTGTAGTAAGCCAGTAAGTAGTGTACGGAAACTGCTCGAGTACGGTTGCTAGAAACTCTTTAGAGTAATTTGCGGGCGTGAGGTCGTTTGCAAGCAAAACGCCATCGATGTCGAGGTAGATGTTCGGAGCACTTGTGTCAAAATCCACTTCACACACATTGCAATGACGATTTGGATCCACGTCCGTGACCACACATCCTCCTAGGTGTACCTTCCCTGACTCAAGATCGGCCTCCAGCTTTGGCGTATAGTCGGGCATGCCGTACATGATGCTACAAGTATTGTCGGAAGAGCAGTTTGGACAAGATATTTTTGACATTTCAAGTACTATTTAACCACGTTACATTTTATAGCTCGAGTCTCCATCAACATAATGTTTAGGAACCCATACTCAAACGAAGCAAAAACATCGTATAATAATAACTAATGAGCTCAGATAACCCGCCCGAATTCTTCGACAATATCAATAATAGAGTCATTGATGATCTGAAAACGACCATTAGAAGTGGTAGCAAAATCGACATTGCAGCGGCTAGTTTTTCGATATATGCGTATCAACTACTCAAAAAAGAACTTGAGCAGATCGAAGAACTTAACTTCTTATTTACTGGAGAGGTATTCACGAGCGAGAAAGCTCAGCGCGAATCTCGAGAGTTTTATATACCGCGTCTCAATGCCGAACGGTCACTCTATGGCACCGATTTTGAGGTAAAACTCCGTAACGAACTAAACCAGCAAGCAATCGCCAAAGAATGCGCAGACTGGATTCGTCGCAAGGTTAAATTCAAATCCAATATCTCAGGCCAAGACATGTCCCCATTTATGGCAGTTCGCAGTGATCAGTCAGAAGTAGCGTATCTACCGTTTAATAATTTCACGACTGCTGACCTTGGCGCCGACCGTGGCAACAGCGCGTACTCTGTTACTACTAAAATATCAGCACCGGCATCAAAACAGTTTATTGACACCTTCGAGTCGGTCTGGCGCGAAGACGACAAGATCGCGGATGTCACTGAGTCCGTGCTCGAAAACATCACTGCTGCATATAAAGAGAACTCGCCGGAACTCATCTACTTCACAGCTTTATACAATATTTTTAACGAGTTCCTCGAAGATCTTAACGCTGATTACTTGCCAAACGAAGCCACTGGATTCAAGAACTCTCAAATTTGGGATAAACTCTATGACTTCCAGAAAGATGCTGTCATGGGGTGTATCTCGAAGCTCGAGAAACATAACGGCTGCATTTTAGCCGATTCAGTTGGTCTCGGTAAGACTTTCTCGGCGCTCGGTGTTATTAAGTACTACGAATCACGAAACAAGAATGTGCTTGTTCTTGCTCCAAAACGACTCAAGGATAACTGGAACACCTTCAAGGGCAATTACAAAAATAACCCGATAGCAAACGATCGCCTCCGCTACGATGTCTTGTTCCATACCGACATGAACCGTGAAGACGGCGATAGCAATGGTCTGAGCCTGCGCGACCTTAACTGGGGCAACTACGACCTCGTGGTGATCGACGAGTCCCACAACTTCCGAAATGGCGAATCTAGCACGCATCGCAAAGAAGATGACGGCTACGAAAACCGCTACCAGAAGCTACTAAATCGAATTATCCGTGATGGCGTCAAGACAAAGGTGCTGATGCTTTCGGCAACGCCAGTTAATAATCGCTTCACCGACCTACGAAACCAACTGATGCTTGCAGCTGAAGGTGACTCTACTAGACTCGATGAATCATTAAATACTCAGCATCCAGTTGAAAAAATATTTCGTGACGCCAGTGCTGCATTTAAGGCATGGAATACGCTTCCGCCTGAAGATCGCACAACGCCGGCGCTTCTCGAAATGCTTCATTTTGACTTCTTCGAGCTACTCGATAGTGTGACTATTGCGCGATCGCGTAAGCATATCGAGCGCTACTACTCCCTATCCGCCGTGGGCAAGTTCCCAACACGACTTAAGCCAATTTCAGAACGGCCAGAACTGACAGATATTGATGATGTAACATTCGACCAGATTTTTGATCGGATCGATTCGTTGAACATGGATGTCTACACGCCTATGAGGTACGTTTTCCCATCAAAACTAGGTAAATATGTTGATCTCGATAGTGCCAAAGGACGGAGCTGGGCGAACCGTGAAACCGGCCGTAATGTTTTGATGATTACGAACATGCTGAAGCGGCTCGAGAGCAGCATCTATTCATTCCGTAAGACATCAGAGCGCATGTACGACTTAATCGATGGAATTACCGATAGTATTGATAGATTCGAACAGGGGCGGGCCGTTGATACCTCTATCGGGCATTACGAAATGACAGACCTTGATGGTGATGATACCGAGGACGAATGGACAGTAGGTAAGGAGCTCAAAATTGACCTAGCGGACATCGACCTCATCAGCTGGCGAGCCAAGCTGGAAGAAGATAAAGAGATCCTAAACGAATTGCTTGCTATGATAACCCCTATTGCTGACGAGCATGACTTAAAGCTTCAGCGACTACTTGAAATTATTCGAGACAAAGTAAACACTCCAATAAACGGTGATAACAAAAAAATTCTTATTTTTACGGCATTTGCTGACACCGCAGACTACTTGTACGGCGAACTTGCCGGAAAAATTAAGGCTGAGTTTGGTTTAGATTCAGCTGTCGTTACGGGTACGCGCAACCCCGCTATGACCATACCCACGTCGCGCAACCTTAAGCCAGACTTCAATACTATTCTGACTCTATTTTCGCCTCGATCAAAAGGTCGTGACGTACTATTTGACGAGAGCCCAGGTGAGATAAACATCCTAATCGGCACTGACTGTATCTCTGAGGGTCAAAACCTCCAGGATTGTGATTATCTAATCAACTACGATATTCACTGGAACCCGGTTCGTATCATCCAGCGGTTTGGTCGTATCGATCGTATCGGCTCATCAAATGATGTTATTCAGTTGACTAACTTCTGGCCAAATATATCGCTCGACGAATATATAAATCTAAAGGCCCGAGTTGAAGGTCGTATGCGCATGGTTAACCTCGCTGCCACGGGTAACGATAACCCGATTGATGAAGCCGACAATGCCGAGCTTGAGTACCGCAAAAGCCAACTTGAAAAGATCCAAAATGAAGTTGTTGACTTGGAAGAGATGGGTAGTGGAGTGTCTATCATGGACCTAGGACTCAACGAGTTTCATCTCGACCTGCAAGAACTACTTAAAAAGTACGGTGAGGCCGACCAAATGCCATTCGGTATCCATGCCGTTGCCCGCGCTAGTGAGGGTGCGCCGAGTGGTGTCATCTTTGTATTAAAGAACGTCAACCACGGCGTTAATATCGATAAGCAAAATCGCCTACACCCGTTCTACTTGGTATATATCGCTGATGATGGCCAGGTATTTATAAACCATCTTCAGTCGAAGGAGCTGCTAAACAAGCTTCGTCTCTTCGCTAAGGGCAAAGACCAACCTGATGCCCCTCTCGTATCTCAGTTCAACGCAGAAACAGATAATGGCAGGACTATGGATAAGTACTCTACTTTGCTCGGCTATGCTATCGAATCTATGATCTCCGCCAAAACGGCGAAGGACGTTGATAGCTTATTTGCTGAAGGTGGTACGACTGCTCTCGAAAACGACATCAAAGGCCTAGACCAGTTCGAATTAATAAACTTTTTGGTAGTTAAGTGAGCCTCAATCTCCCAAAATCATCAGAGATAAACCGCTTTGTCGCCAAAACCAACTTTTACAAGCAGGCTGGGATTACACCGAAGTTACGCGAACTTATTGAGCAACAGATTGACCGCATTACATGGGCAAACAAAGTTGCCCCCACAACTCTAAATATATCTTCCGGTGAAATAACAGAATTTCAGTCTTTTGAAATCCGCCTTAAGTCCCAGGAGCTTGATGACTCAATCCTGGTGTTTATACAAAAATCAGTAGCGTACCCAATCATCTTCACAATTAGAGGCGGTCGGGGTAGTCGCGCAGCTGCAGTGCTGAAAAGTACGAAACGTACTATCGTCGTCTCCACTGAATGGCAGGCTGAGATATCCTTCGAGCTTCGAGGTAACTCGACAGATGCCCTCTATAAAAATTACCTCTTGCAGCTATCACCTAGTTTCGCGGCAGCCGATGGTGACATAGATAAGTATGTAGAGATAACTCGAATCAGAAGGAACATTGACGCCTTGTCCGCTAAAGCCAGGAAAGAAATGCAGATCAACAAGCGTCAAGAGATAGCCAGAGAGCGCCACGAACTAGAATTGGAGCTCAAGGAGCTACTCGCATGAGCATTCTCGATAAATATATCGATCAGTGTCAGACTTTCGACGAGATAGCGGAGTGGCGCGGCGAATATTACAAGACCGAGAAGAAGTCAGGCAACGACTATACGGGCATTCTGACGAACATCTACAAAGAGCCGACTCACTTCATCTACGAGCTCCTACAAAATGCAGATGACGCCAAAGCAACTACAGTAAAATTTGTTCTGTCGAATGAAAAGATCGAGTTCTTTCATGACGGGACAAAGGAATTTTCATTAAGCGACATCGTATCTATCACTGGTGTCGGCAACTCATCTAAAGAATCCCGTGACGCGACGACTATCGGAAAATTTGGCGTTGGCTTCAAGGCCGTATTTGCGGTAACTGATAAACCCTCCATCTATTCGACCACTTATAATTTTCAGATAGAAAACCTTTCGGTTCCATCTAAGATTCCAGAGCGCAGCCTAGAAGGCTTTACGACAATCTTTCAGTTAGATTTCAAACACGAGGGTCAGACCACGCTATTCCGTCGTAACGAGACCCTGCTGCGGAGCATGTCGTCAGAAACAATCCTATTCTTAAAAAATATTTGCAATGTAGAGATTGTAATAAACAACGAGCAACTACCAACCATATCAGTAAGTCGGAGCGATACCGACCAATCATTCAGTAGAATTGCGTTCCGATCACAAGATCAGGACGTTGAACTCCTAAAGTTTTCTCATGAAGGTTGCTCTGTGGTGTATCAACTCAGAGAGGGTGCAGTCACACCGGTTGCGGGCTCAAAAATCTCTGTATTCTTTCCGACCATCATTGATAGTAATCTAGCTTTTTTAGTTGATGCTCCATTCCAGACATCGACTACGCGCGAATCAATAGACTTTGAGTTGCCATACAATAAATCGATTGTCGATAAGTTCAGTGGGCTTTTCTCTGAAAGCATCAATAAATTAAAATCAATGGATCTATTCACCGTAGAAGTATTCAACGAAATTATGCCCATCGAAGCCGTGGAAGTGTCGGAAGATTTCCCGATATACAAAACTCTCCAAGCTGCTTTTCAAGATGTTATTAAATCTAAATCGTTCATACCGACGAACAGAAACAGGCTATTGTCGGCCCCAAGAGTACTGATTGCTGACGAGCCAGAAGTAGCTGAGTTGCTCGATCCTATCCCTAGTCTACATTTTGCGCACCGAAATCTATCTGCTCCGGCGATAAAGTTCGTCAAACAGTCAGGCGCAGAAGCTTTTGAGTCGGTGGATTTACTCGGCCTAATCAATGATGAGAAGATCAGTTTGGGCGTGCAGAGTGATGAATGGCTATATAGCCTGTATGAGTATTGTCTGAAGTCAATGCTAGAGGATAGCTGGATCAGGTATTTCAGCCGACTGTTGAAACGAACGCCCCTTATCAAAACTAGATCAGGTGAATTTACTGCTGCCTTTGTTAACGACAGCCCGAATGTGTTCCGCCCTTCGAAGGGTATACCAGATGATCGCACAATCCACCCAATGTTTCTCACCGAAGCAGCGGCTGTAAGCGATGAAACAAAAAGTAGGATGAAGAGCTTTCTTAGCGAGCTTGGTATCACGGAGCGGAAACCAGTCATTGTCTTGAAAGAAGACTACTTCAGAGACTACGCCGATAAAACTCCTGACGAAAAGATTGAGATATTTGAAGCAGTCGCCAATATATACAGACAAAGTGAACCTAAAGACAAGGCCGACATAGAAGTATATTTGAAAAATGTTCCTTTTATCCCAACCGATACGGGCGAATTCAAGCTTGCTGCAAGTCTTTACGACTCATACAACACGGACCTAAAGTATTTGCTAGGTTCAAGCCACCCAGAACTATTTTGTAGCAGTCAGATTAGTAACAATGCATCCTACCGCGAACTCTGCTTGAATCTCGGGCTCTTAGATCAGCTCAAGGTCGAGGCAATTGTAGACCGTCATTCTAATCGAGATGATTTTATTGAGATTTACGAGTTAGTGGGATCTAGCCAAGATCATGGAACGAGCACCAAAGACTACACGAAGAGAAACTACGGTTGCTCTGTGCTAGCCGCAGTACTATCTGGTGAACTCTCCTCGGGCATAACTTTACATCTGAACCCATTGCTCCAGAAAATTCTTCCCGACCAACTCAAGGAGACTCTCGAATGGTCGTACTATGGGAGCAAAAAAGAAGTCATAGGCCCAAGTAATCTCTGTAAATTGCTTGAAAATTCAAACTGGATTGCACGAGATGATCAAATGGTGAAGCCAGTTGACATATCATTCGATGATTTTTGTGACCTCTACAAGCTTCCACGCAACAACGTGCTCCAAGATCTTGAGTGGTCTAACGATGACATCATCAAGCAACTTTCAGAGAAAGAGCAAGAAGCGATAAAGCTCATGAGAGAGCTCGACCTCTCGCCAGAAGAAATGCACGAATTGAGACTCGCTACACTTGAGAAGCGTAAAAAGACCGAGCTTCTTGGGAATAAGCTATCCACTCCGATCGAGGAGAGGATCGACTACGAGGAAGCAGAAGATACTGCCATGGAAACTGAAGTTGCGCAAGACGAGGTTCCAGCATCTGATCCAGAAGACGATGACGCCCCGTTAGACGCAAGCGAAGCCTACGAGGCCGCCGATACACATCGAGATCAAACTATATCAACTCGTGTTGCCGCAGAGAGTGATCAATCCAGCGTAGAGCACGAGGAACGTGAGGTGCTTCAAGGACTAATCGACTGGTACACAGGTGATGGATATACGGCCGAGAAGCAGGACAATGAAAGAGATGTTTACTCGCTGCAAAAAGACGGAAAATCACTCAAGGTTATGCTTTTGCCAAAAAATCAGAGCGGCTACAATATCGAAATTAGTGAAAACGATAAAATCATCAAAACCATTGCAGTCATCAAGGCGGATCTTGGAAAGAAAAAATTCACCATCAGCGAGTCGCAGTGGAATCTATCGAAAAGAGATGACATACAACACTCCATCTATCTTGTTTCGCGTCATGGTGGCAGTATGAGCCAAATAGTTATTGATGATTTGCGTGGTCGTATACGTGAAGGTAGCGTTCGCGCTGTTCCCGGAGTGATTTATTACCAGTAGCTAAGCTTACAAGGATAGAGTTATGAATTTTCACAAAGTATTTACAACCAAGGCTCACGGGACGATTGAGGG